>JBGGMZ010000198.1:0-10627 GCA_041287745.1 Chthoniobacter sp.
ATCCCCTCTCCCTTTTCGATCCCAAGTCCCGCATACGTCGCAGAATGAGTGTCGCGGCAAACGCCCCCAAGGAGGGGCGATTTGCAATCGCCCTGCGCCGCTCCGCGGCGCCCCCGGAAACGAGGCGCTGCGCGCACCGATTTTCGGTCTACGATTGCAAATCGCCGCTCCTTGGGGACGCCATTCGGACGCGCAAGTCGTGACTGGATTCCACCACGTTCTTCCTTCACCCTTCAGCTCGCCTTCGCCGCCCCGTGAGCGAAAACTCTGAACTACGGGATAAACGACACCCAATTCGCACGATTCGCTTCCTGCAACCCGATTGGAAACTCGTCGAACCGCTTCCCGCCCCGCCGCTCTCGAAATATCATCCCCTCGTTGCCAACCAGTTTGCGGGACGCTTCCCCTACGGATCACCTCGCAAGGCGAAACCCCAATTAAGCGAAACGCCGCCCTGAAAAAGCCCCACATATGATTCTTGAGGTTGCCATTCTGAATGTGCGAGACGGGACCTGCGACGCATTCGAGGCAGCGTTTCGCGAGGCATCGGCCATCATTGCCTCGATGCCAGGCTATCATTCACACGAGCTGCGCCGCTGTGTTGAGGCTTCCAGCCGGTACATCTTGCTGGTGCATTGGCAGCGACTCGAAGACCACACCGTCGGCTTCCGGCAGTCAGCCGAGTATCAGCGGTGGCGGACGCTGCTCCACCACTTCTACGACCCATTTCCGACCGTCGAGCACTACGGCGAGTCACTTCTGTGAGCACCCTCGTTCCCGTAGTTAGCGGAGCGCTTTGGAACGAGGGGCATGACAACCCCAAGACAGAAACCCACTACGATTCTAGCCACGCCCCAAAAGCGCCCGGTTGATCTTTCCGATGAGCGCTGGGCCTTCGTAGATATAGCCGGTGTAGAGCTGGACGAGGGCGGCGCCGGCGTCGAATTTTTCCAGGGCATCATCGGCGGTCATGATGCCGCCCACGGCAATGACGGGCACTTTGCTCTGCTTGGTGATGAAGCGGAGGATTTCGGTGGAGCGCTCGCGCAAGGGTGCGCCGCTCAGGCCGCCTTGGGTGCGGTTTTCCTCCGGGATGCTGGAGTGGTCGATGGTGGTGTTCGTGGCGATGATTCCGGCGATCTTGTGCTCCTCGACGAGAGCCAGGATTTCCTCAATCGCCTCCCACTGCAGATCGGGTGCGATCTTGACCAGCACAGGCTTGCCGGACGCATTGCGGCGCTGGACGTGGCCCATCAATTCGTCGAGTGCAGGGCGGTCCTGCAGGTTGCGCAGGCCGGGGGTATTGGGCGAGGAGACATTGAGCACGAAGTAATCGCCGAAATGCTGGAGGCGCTCGAAGGAGAGGAGATAATCGGCGGTCGCCTCGGCCAGCGGGGTGACCTTGGATTTGCCCAGGTTGATGCCTACGGGGATGGTGGGCCAGTGGGTGGTGCTCTTCAGGTGCTGGAGGCGCGAGGCGATGGCGTCGCAACCGTCGTTGTTGAAGCCGAGGCGATTGATGAGCGCACGGTACTGAGGGACGCGAAAGATGCGCGGCTTGGGATTGCCGGGCTGGGCGCGCGCGGTAATGGTGCCGATCTCCGCAAAGCCGAAGCCGAGCCCCTGCCACGCAGGCAGGGCCACGCCATTTTTGTCGAACCCGGCGGCGAGCCCGACGGGATTTGGGAAGCGCAGGCCGAAGACAGTTCGCTCCAGCCGCGGGTCTGACACCGGGCCGAACCGCTGCAGTACCGGCCCGGAGAGCGACAGCACGTCCATGGCGACGTGATGGATACCCTCGGGATCGCCGAGGAAGAGGAAGGGGCGGATGACTTCTTTGTAGACGTTCATGAAGGAGGAAAAATAGGGGCCGCAGCTCCAGTGAAAGCGCGGCGCGAACATTCGCTGATGACCGCGATGCTCAGGAACCGAAACGCCCGGGAGCGACCCTCCTCATTGGCGTCCATTCGTGTCCATTGGCGGTTAAAAAGTTCGGGCACTTTCAATCTTCGGGAATGCAGGGGTTGGCGGCGGCTATTTCCCAATACAAAAGGTGCTGAAGATTTTGCCCAGTATTTCCTCTGTGTCCACTTTGCCGACCACCTCGCCGACCGCGTCGAGGGCGGCGCGCAATTCCTCGGCAATGAACTCGGAGGACATCCCATCGACGAACGCGATGCGCGCGGCGTCGATATAGCTGCGTGCGCGGCGGAGGCAATCCGCATGGCGGGCATTGATGGCCAGCGACCAGTCGCGCTGGGCCGCGACGCCGCCGGTCACACGAGCGACAATTGCGTCTGTGAGTGTATCAATCCCCTCCCCTTTCAGGCAGGAAATGCGCACGGCCTCTACTTCGCCCCAGCCGGGATGTTCGCCGAGATCGCTCTTGTTCAGGACGGTGACGCCGGCGCCATTCGCCGATTCCGCCGGCGGCTGGCTGGCATCGAAAACGTGGAGGGCGAGGTCGGCCCGGGAGAGCTCCTGCCAGGTGCGCTTCATTCCCTCGCGCTCGATCTCGTCGTCGCTCTCGCGCACGCCGGCCGTGTCGATGAGGCGGATGGGCAGGCCGCCCAGATTGATCGTCTCCTCGATGACGTCGCGCGTGGTGCCGGGGCGCGCGCTCACGATGGCGCGTTCGTGGCCGAGCAGCAGGTTGAGCAGCGAGGATTTGCCGACATTGGGCGCGCCGTAGATGACGGTGCGCACGCCCTCGCGCAGCACCTTGCCGCGATCGGCGGTGGCGAGCAGCGAATCCATCTCCGCACGGGCCGCGTCGAGTTTGGTGAGCAGCTTCTCGCCGGTGTCGGGATCGATGTCTTCGTCGGGGAAATCGATGAAGGCTTCCACGTTGGCCAGCAGCTCGATGATGGTCTCGCGCAGGCCGCGGATGTGCTGTCCAAGCCGTCCCTCCAACTGCTCACTGGCCGCGCGCATGGCCAGATCGGTCTGGGCGCTGATGAGATCCATCACCGCCTCGGCCTGGGTGAGGTCCATTTTATGATGGAGGTAGGCGCGCTGGGTAAATTCGCCTGGATCCGCCGAGCGCGCCCCAGCCCTGAGCAGCGCCTCGAGAATGCGCCGGGTGACGAGCACGCCGCCGTGGCAGGCGATCTCGACGACATCTTCACCGGTGTAGCTGTGCGGTGCGCGAAAGATGGTGAGCAGCACGTCATCGAGCTTGCGCTGGCCATCGAAGACCGGGCCGAAGTGCTGGGTGCGCGGCGCGAGTTTTGCAACGGGCTTTCGGCTGCGGAAAATGGCCATGGCGATTTCGACTGCTTGCGGCCCGCTCAAACGCAGGAGCGCAATCGCGCCCTCACCGAAGGGCGTGGAAATGGCAGCAATCGTATCGGTCATGGAGTGCGGCATGTTAGAGACATCGCCGCGCAAGGCAAAGGCAGGCCGTAAAAAAATTCGCGTCGGCTGCAACATGCATGGCAGGTCGCGTGCACGATTTCTGCAGTCTCATATGCGATAGGGCGCGGGCTGAACTCGGCGGGACGCACTCCAGTTGGCTCTCTGATTCTCTCGTTTCTCTCGTTTCTCTCGTTCCCGAGCTCCAGCTTGGGAATGCACCTGTCCGCGAAGCTCCTGCTTCGCCCCTTGCTGGTGAAGGAAGCTGGAGCTTCCAAGACACTGACATCCCCAAGCTGGAGCTTGGGGACGAGCGCGCAGCGCGTGAGCGCGTGAGTGCGTCAACTATCGTGCCGTTTACCGTGCGATCCGTGCCACGCCATCGTAGGGCACCTTGCTCGGCTCGCTGCCGTCTTCCCAGCGGATGGTCACTTTCTTCGGTCCGAGGACCTGGACGCGACCGGGATACATCTGCAATTGCTCGCCCCACACAGCCAAGACGCGCTCGCCCACGCGCAACTCGGAACCATTGGCCATGGGGAGGATTTCCGCGGCCGAGAGTTTGCTCGTGGTCTTGTCCTCGTAACGCACGACGAAGGTGCCATTGGCCAGACCGGTGACGCGGGCGCGATACCAGTCGCCGTGCCATTGGGCGGCGACCACTTCGCCGACGGCCGGCGCACGCTGCTCCGGCGAGGCAAAGTCGGGCGCCGACTTCGCTCCCTGCTTTTGCGGAGGGCGCGCCCGCTCGGCAGTAATCCATTCGTCGTCCTCGCCGCCGTAGCCGTCGTAGTGCACGAAATAGAAGTAGTCCTCGACCGTGCGGGTGATGGTGGCGGGGTACCATTTCTTCTGCCACTGCACTTCGTAGTGATCGCCCACGGCGAGCTTGCCCTTCGTGATCGGGCGCAGGTAGCCAGCGTCCACCCATTCGTTCCATTTGTCGTCCCAACCGGCGTAGTGCACGCGATAAGAGCTGCCGTCCGGTTTCGCATCGATGATCTCCGCCCCGTACCATTTCCCCTCCTTGTCGCGCGCATCGAGCAGATCGCCTACCTGATACGGCCCGGGGATGTCCCGCGGCGCAGTGCCCGGCGCGGCGGCGCGCAACACGTAATCCTTCTCGAAATTCGCGGAGAGCGTGAGGCTGGCCAGTTGATTTTCCTTGTACTTCATCTGGTTGTGCAGGAAGCGATCGACCTCGGTGATGGTGAGTGCGCCATCGTGGTTGCGGTCAATGAGCGGATCGCCGGCAAAGGCGCGGATGAGGCCCTCGGTAAAAGTCCAGTTGCCCGTGGAGGTATTCGACGCCGCGACCGATGCCCACGCCGCCACGCGGACGTTCGGCCGCTCTTTCTCAAAATCCTTGATCACACTGCGCAGCGAACCCGAGCAGCAGCAATCGCCGATCAGAATGAGCCGGTCGCCTTTCCAGCCTTTGAGCAGCGGGGTGATCTCCTCCATGTGAAAAACGGTCTCGTCCGGATGCGCCGCATCGTAGTCGTAGCAGAGGAGCATCTTGCGGCTGCCGTGGCCTTGGAAACAAAAGATGAGCGTGTCACCCGGGCTGCAGCGTTCGGCGACGGATTGCAACGCTTTGCGCATGGCGGCGTGGGTCGCCGCGGCGTCCTTGAGAAAGACGATGTTTCCCGCCGGCACCCCCGCGGCCTTGAGTTGATCGACGAACGGTTGATCGTAACGCGTGCCGGGAAAAGCCCCGAGCCCCGCTTTCTCCGGCCAGGAGGTGATGCTGGCCGAGACCAGGAAGGTGTGGGCAGGCTGCCACTGAGGAGCGCCATGAGCGGCGACGGCGAGAAGAGCAAACAGGCCAAGGAGCAGGGTCTTCATCAGGGCGCCCATTGGAGCGAAATCCGTCGCGGTTGTCACTCCCCTGCGGGCGGCGGGGGTAGGCCCTCCGAAGTCCAGTCTTTTGGGTCGTTCACGAACAGCCTGCCCACGCTCGGGCTCGTGAATTTCTTCCGCCGCTGATCCCAGCGAAAGGTCACGGCCAGTCCCTGCTTTTTCTCCTCTCCGTCCGCCAATCCCCATGTCCGCAGCACGCGGACGTGGAGGCGCCCGGAGGCAACGCTGACCTGCGCGCTCTGAGAAAACTCTCGCCAGGGGTCCGCGGGACTGATGAAGGCGCCATCGTTCTTGAGGAGAAGCGTCCGACGAAGGCGGTTGCCCTCCACCATGTAGAACTCATCGGTATCGACCCCCCACTTTCGTCCTCCCATGAAGTCGGTGAAATAGAAGTGCAGATGCTCTGTCGGACGAAGCTTGAGCATCTGCGGCCGGCTGATTTCCGAGTAGCTCCCGTAGCCCACCGATCGGCGGATGAAATCGCTCACATGCCACCGATCACCCTTTTGGGAGAGGAGGAAAATCACCGCGCTGAATGGTGCGGTGCGGTTGGCCTTGTACTGAGCGAAGACGATGGCCTGCGCCGGGGAATGTCGAATGACATCCACCTCCAATGCGCCCGGTGCGACGACCTCCGCGCTGGCATCATAATCAGGGCTTTTCTCCGGCTGCAGTAGGATGTCCCACGGCGCCTCGCGCGATTCCACCACGTGCACAAACTCATCGACGCTGGCAAAGCGAGGGGTGCGAAAGCGCGGATCGTAGCGAAAGGAATCCGCTTGGGCATCTGGGCGGGCCGCCTTCGTGTCTGCAGCGAAGGCGCTGGCCCCCAAAATCAACCCAAACAGGAGTGTCCGAAAACGCATGATACTGGCTATACGCGGGGCCGAGGACGGATCTGTCAGAATTCCGAACGGAAACCGTTGGAGAGACAGAATTTTTCGACTGCGTAACACCGCGCTCCGGATGGCCCGCGGGTCAGGCGAGCTACTGACGGCAGCGGCCCTTACACTGCCGCCGGCTCGCGCGGCTGGGTGGCCAGACCGGGCAGCTTCTTCAACTCCGCGAGGAAGCGCTCATTCTGCGGCATGGTGCCGATGCTCACACGGATCCACTCGGGAAGGCCGTAGCTGTTCATGTCGCGGACGATGATGCCGCGCTTCATGAGCGCACTGAAGACCGCCTTGCCGTCGCCCACTTTCACGAGGGTGAAATTGGCGAAGCTGGGGACGTACTCGAGACCCATCGCGCCAAACTCGCGCTGGAGGAAGTCGCGGCCTTCGATGGTGATCTCGCGCGTCTTGATCTGGTGCTCGTCGTCGAGCAACCCGGCGAGCGCGCCCGCCTGGGCGATGCCGTTGACGTTGAAAGGCTGCCGCGTCTTTTGCAGCACATCGATGAGCTCCGGCTTGGCGATGCCGTAGCCGATGCGCAGGTTCGCGAGGCCCTGGATCTTCGAGAAGGTGCGAAGCACGACGACATTGCGGCCCTCACGGACGAACTTCAGCGTGTCCGGCGGATTCTCGAGGAACTCGTAGTAGGCCTCGTCGAAAACGACGATGACGTGGTCCGGCACCTTGTCCATGAAGCGGTCGATCTCCGCCTGCGAAAGGAGCGTGCCGGTCGGGTTATTCGGATTGGCGATGAAGACTTCCTTGGTCTTCGAGGTGATGGCCGCGGCCATCGCATCGAGATCGTGGGCGAAATTCGGGTCCGGCACCTCGATGGTGGCCGCGCCGAAGAGCGTGGCCATGAGCTTGTAGACCACGAAGGCGTGGCGGGCCATGACGATCTCGTCGCCGGGATTGAGGAAAGCCTTGCCGATGAACTCGATGATCTCATTCGAGCCGCAGCCCAGCATCACATTGGCCCGCGTGAAGCCGGTCTTCTGGGCAATGCCCTCGCGCAGGTAATAGCCGCCGCCATCCGGATAAAAGTGGGCGCGCTCCAGCGTCTCGTGCATGGCTGCGAGAGCCTTGGGCGACGGGCCGAGCGGGTTTTCGTTGGAGGCCAGCTTGATGATCTCGCTGGGCTTGAGGCCGAGTTCGCGCGCCACGTCCTCGATCGGCTTGCCGGGCTCGTAGGAGACGAGGTCGTGCAACCAGGGATGGGCGGTATTCCAGAGTGACATAGGGGCGGAGACGTTACCCAGCCTCATGGAAAACGCCAGCGGGTAGTTCGGGGTGCCCCGTTAGTCCCTCGGCAGTGTCCGGAGCGTATTCTCGATCTGATCCAGATACTTCTGCCGGTCGCCGCCGTCTTTGCCAGCAGGCAGGCGCTTCAATGTCTGGCGGCCGTGCTCCAGGGTCTGGCGGGCTTCGGCGAGCGAGCCGAAGCTCATTTGGAAATTAGCCAGCTTCTTGCAGAGCAGGGCGACATCGGAGGCGGCAATGGGCCGGCCATCGGTAGCGAGGTCGAAGGCGTTGAGATATGCGTCGAGCGCATCATCGCGCTGGCGTTGCTGCATGAGAGCGTCACCCCGTGAAACAAAGGAGTGCCAATCGGCTGCGGGATCCGGCGGGGCGACTTCCGGCGAGGATGTCGGCGGCTGAGTCGGCGGGGCCACAGGTTCCAGGCTCGAGGTAGTCACGGGAGGTGGCACCACTTGGGCGACCCTCACGGGTACCGTGGCCACGGCCACGGGCGGCTCGGAGGGCGGCAGTGTCACGGGAGCAGGCGGCTCGGTAGAAGGCTCGGCCTTCGGCGGCATGGCCGCGATGGTCGGGTTCGGCTCTGCTTTCACGGTCAGCCGGTCCTCGGGAGCAGTCACGGTCGGCTCCGCCTTTTCCACACTCGGCGCCGCTTCCGCCACGGGCGGCGGGGTGGAGGTTTTGACTGGCGCCAATTCCGGCGCGGGCGGCACCATCGGTCCCACCCCGGGCACAGGCGATTGCTTCATCTGAATGACTACGACACTCACCGCCACCAGCGCACACACCGCGGCGATACCCGCCAGCCAGGGAGTGATGTGCGTCTCGCGGGAATGCCTCACAGCAGGACTTTCCGCGGGAGTATTGGCTTTCTGTACCGGGCTGCCCGACGCTCCCTTTTTCCCGCCCGCTGCATCGACCAACTTCGGCAACGGCGTCTGGCGAATGCTCTCCACCGCGCTCTTCATTTCCGCGGTATTCGGGTAGCGGCGATCCGGTTCCTGCTGCATCGCGCGGATGACGACCTGGTCGATGCGTTCATCGACCGACACGCGTTGCGAGGGAGGATCGAATATCCCCTGCGGCACCTGCCCGCAGAGCATTTCGTAAAGCATCACTCCGAGGCTGTAGATGTCCGCGCGATGATCCACCCGCGAACCGCTCTTCTGCTCGGGCGCCATGTAATCCGGCGTGCCGAGCACCATGCCCGTCATCGTCTGGCCCCACTGCTCCGCCGTAGGCGATTCCACGCGGGCCAGGCCAAAGTCCACGACCTTCACGCGACCCTTCGTATCCACGAGCACATTGGCCGGCTTGATATCGCGGTGCACTACGCCCTCGACGTGCGCATAGTGCAGCGCCTCGCAGATGCTCACGATGAGCTCCAGCGCCTGGGCGGGTTTGAGTCCCGAGGTCTTGATGAGGTGATGCAGCGTCGTGCCTTCCACGAACTCCATCACGAAATAGAGGTGCCCTTCCGTGGTCGTGCCAAAGTCGAAGACCGAGACGATGTTCGGGTGATTCAGCTTCGCCATCGTCCGCGCCTCGCGCACGAAACGATCCGCGAAATCACGGTCGATGCTGATCTCCAGCGGGAGCAACTTGATGGCGACGACCCGGTCGAGCGCCGTCTGCACCGCCTTGTAGACCGCGCCCATGCCGCCGCGTCCGAGCACGTCCACCACCCGGTAATTCGGAAACAAACGCGACGCTTCGTCGATCGTGGGCGGCTCCCAGTTTTGCATGCTGCCGCCGCCGGTCATTCGCACCGACTGCATGCCGCGTGCAAAGAGCTCGTCCGGCGTTACACCGGCGAGCATGGACGGCGCAGGCGCGTCATTCTGGGGGTCCGTATTTTCCGGCGGGTTCGGCATGGCAAGCCACTAGCTTGCCGACACCAGTAATTTAGTCAATTCGGTATCCACATCCTGCTCCCGGCGGACGGTATCGCCGACCAACCGACGGAGGATCTCACGGTAACGCTGCCGGTAGCGGAAAACGGCCACCCGCAGGGCACTCCCGGAGGTCCCTGTCTTCTCGGCCACCTCCTCGTAGCGCTCTTCTCCCCCGTGAAAGCTCAGGAACTGCTGCAGGTGAGGAACGAGCGACGCCTTGCCCTCATGGACAAATTCCTCCCGGAGAACCTCGATGGTCAACTCCAGCGCGCCCAACGCCCAGCGGCGGTGAAAGACGTCGTCCGGTGCGCGCTCCGCATCCCGCAGATAACGCCGCTCAGCTCGCGCCTGGTCGAAGCTGGGATTCAACGCCGCCATTTTCGGGTCGGCGTCCGGCAATCCTCCCGCGACATAGGCGGAAAGCCGCCGCAGGAGGAAATCCTGAAACCGGTCGACGTCCTCTTCTTTTGGATCCGGCGGCTCGCTGGAGAGCAGCCGGCCTCCGAAGCTTTCCGTCTGCGCGAGAGCCTCCTCGGGCATCGAGCCATTCGCACGAAACCACGCATAGACCGTCGGCGCGGCCCGGCCCACCAATTGGACCAATGCCTCGCGATGGCCCACGACCGCCGCCTCCCACAGGCTGCGGTGGAGCTTGCTGGCCACCGTTGGCATATCGTCTGGAATCTGCGGCATGAGCGAGACGCCATAGCGCCACAGTGCCGGACGAGCGTCAAGCCGCGTAGCGCCGTCCCCGAGACACGAGGGAAGATTGTCACCACGAAGACACGAAGATGGACGAGGCAGAGCGTCTTACTCCTTCATGCCTTCGCGTCTTCGTGGTAAAAATACGATTTCTCCTGTGTAATTACGCCCCCGCAGGTTTGCATTTGCGTCCAGCCTCTCACCCAGCCACAAACACGACCATGCGTCTCCTCCCCTTTGCTCTTGCCTGCCTTGCCGCCGCGCCTGCCTTCGCCATCGACGATTACAAACTCGGCCCGGACTCCCAGCCGCAGGACGTGCCGCACGGCGAGGTCAAGAAGGCCGTCTTCGATCACAGCCAGATCTTTCCCGGCACCACGCGCGATTACTGGGTCTACGTGCCCAAGCAATACGATCCGGCCAAGCCCGCCTGCCTCACGGTTTTCTTCGACGGCGGCGGCTCGGTGAAGCCCGATGGTGGCACCCGCGCCACGGTCGTCCTCGACAATCTCATCGCGAAAAAGGAAATGCCTGTGACCATCGGCGTCTTCGTCAACCCCGGTGTCGTCAAGGCGGCAGAGGCGACGGAGAAGGATCGGGCAAACCGCAGTTTCGAATACGACTCCCTCGGCGATGCCAATGCACGCTTCGTCCTCGAAGAGC
>JBGGMZ010000199.1:0-12423 GCA_041287745.1 Chthoniobacter sp.
CCCCGCTCTTCGACTTCATCTGCGTGGCTTCAAACCAGTTCAGATAATCGGCAATTTCCGATGTCCGCTTGAGGACCAACGCTCGATAGTCCTCCACCTTCGCCAGGCGCTCGCGCATGCCGCGGGTCTTGCCCTGTGACAGTAAAGCGAAGATTTGCTCGTAGTCGCTCACCACCGGGCGCATGAGCGCATTCGCACGGCTGCTCAGCGCGAGGATCTCGGTGTGCCGGTCGCCCAAGGTCGCCTTGTAGCCTGGCAGCTTCACAAATTCCTTATAATCGCTCACGGCGAACGTCCGCTTTTCGCCCTTCTTGTTAATCACCAACTCGACCTGCAACAATCCCTCCAGCGCCTTGTCCGTATCCGCCACGGTCAGTCCTTCGTAGCGGTCCGCAGCAGCGTAACGCGCCAGGTTCACGGTCCACCATTTTTGCAAAGTCTGCGGATTGCTGGCCACGGTCGGAAATTCCTTCGCAAGCAGGGCCATCGGGTCGCCATTGCTCTGCGGCCAGTCGCGGATGAAATGGGCGAGATTGACGTGCCCGTCCGACTGCTCGACGAGCATCTGCAGCAGTCCCATGGCCAACGCACGGTCCACCGCCAGCGCCGTCGGGCCGAGTTCCTCTGGCTTTTCCAGCAGGAAGTTCTCGATCGGTGGCAAATGGTTCGTCTCCACCAGGCGCCGGAAGAGATCGCTATCGATGCCGGCGTCGCGACGACGCTCGATCTCGATGAGACCCTCCACCACCCACCAGGGTGCCTCTACATAAGATGAGCCGCCCGGCACAGGGATGCCCCGATAGGCATACTCCAGCAGCAGCGCCCGCAGGATGAGCTTCTGCAGGTTCACCGCCGCAGGGTCGGCGCCGATCTTGATATCGATCTCTATCTTCTGCCCTCCGGCCGTGTCGACGAGTCGCAAGACGGGTTGCGGCGCGGGACCATCTGCCGTCGCGGCACGCTCAATGGTGATGACGATCGGCGTTTTCCCAACGCCAATGCCGCCGAGCAGCTGCTTTACATCGCCGGTAAGATCATCCGCATAGCTGGCCACTCGCTGCCGCAAGCGGATATCGGAAGAAAAGACGACGAACTGCTTTGAGCGACTGACGCTTTGTTGCCGCAAATCCACCGCGTGCGCCGGAAGGCCAATGGCCACCAGCGCTGCCAGCCACGGCAGGCGGCTTGCGATCATCGCGCGGCGTTCATTCCCTTGGTGACCAGATCGATATGGCCGTCGCCGACAGTGATGCTCTGCATCTTGTCCATCTGCTTGCGCTCACGCTGCAGCGAATCCCACACGGTGCCGAAGGCGTAATCCGCATACTGCATCAATTGCGGGTCGATGGAGAGCTTGCCAAAAGCGCCGCCAACAATGTTCGCCGTGAACTTTCCATCTTTCACCGCGAGCTTGTAGTCGATACGCGAGAAGGTGGGGAAGCCGAAGGCCGATTGCTCCGAATAAATACGCAGCACACCAGGCACGCAGCGCACATAGGCGTGCATCACCTGCACGCCGGGCACCATGGTGTCCTTCGGCTTACTCAGCGGCTGCTTGAAGTAGCGGTTGATGTCGTCGTCGGAGAAAGAAACCTTGGCCGGCGTGGGCGAGCCGAGCGCTTCCATCATGTCGCTGCTCACCAAGCGCATCGTATCACTTTTCTTGATCTCCGGCAGGTCGTCCGGCTTCTGAAGAATGAGGTAGATCGCCGCGACGAGGGCGGAAAAGAAAGCCACCTTGAAAAGCGCCTTTATTTCCCGACCGATCGAACCCGACCGCGGGTTGGTCATCTTTTCGATGCGCTTCTTGGCCTTTTGAGCGTCCTCCTGGGGTTTCTCCGCCGCCTTGGGAAGCAGAGAGCGGTCGAGCTTGGCGCCGCAGTTATGGCAATAGACCCGCTCCGGTTCGTTATTGTAACCGCACTGTTCGCAGGGGAGCGTGGGCGTTGGCTGGGGATTCGATGGCATGGCTAATCGTTCTTCTTCTTGGCCGACGATTTCTTCTTCTCTGAAGAAGCCGGCTTGGCTTCCGTCTTTTTGGTCTCCGCGGGTTTGCTTTCGCCGGCGCTCGAGTCGCTTTTGGCCGCAGCTTTGTAACCCTCACTGCGATAGTCAGTAATGTAAAATCCAGACCCCTTGAAAATGAGGCCGGCACCCGTACCGACCTGGCGTTTTATCTTCCCCTTTCCCCAGGTCTTCTGGCGGCAGAGGTCTTTAGGGCAGGTCGTCAGGGGCGCATCCTTCATGGATTGGACGCACTCGAATGACTTTTTACACTTCTCACACTGATAATCGTAAGTCGGCATGCTGGGGCTGTTTCCTCGGGAAAAAAGTCCGGCACCTATAGCAGAGCGGTTCTCGTGCCGCAATGGATTGTTCCCTCTTGTCTACTTCGCACTGCACCCTTGACGCTACAGGGGGGAGGCTCTTTATTGGCGCGCCCATTTTACCCTGTGCCGATGTTTCGAAATCTTGCCCTCGCCATTCTGACTGCTGCTCTCGCCATCGGTTGCGCCAGCGAGCACCACACCCGCCCTTCCGATACCGCATATCTCGGCGGCTTTCGTCCCCAGAACCAGCCCCAGCGGGCCAATTTCGACAACGTCTCCTACTGGGATGGCGATAATGCCACCGGCGCTCCGTCGATCAAGATCAGCCTTGGCGAGCAGCGCGCCTACTTCTACAAGGGCGGCGAACTCGTGGGCATCTCGGTCGTCTCCACTGGCCGCGAGGGCTTCGGCACCGGTGCCGGTAATTTCAAGATCATCCAGAAGGACAAGGACCACGTCTCCTCGCGCTTCGGCGACTACCTGAACGCCGACGGCAGCATTCTGAAGAAGGAGGTCGACCGCGACAAGGACCCGATGCCCAAGGGCGCTAAATACGACGGCGCCAAGATGCCCTATTTCATGCGCATCGTCGGCGGCACCGGCATGCACGAGGGCTTCCTGCCCGGCTACCCGGCCTCGCACGGCTGCATTCGTATGCCTGGTTTCATGGCGGAGAAATTCTTCGACCACGTGAGTGTCGGCACGCCGGTCACGGTTACGAACTAAGCCCCGTGGCCGTTCCCGAAATTTCGGTCACCGAAGCCCGGACTCTCCTTTCCGGCCCCAATCCGCCCCGCCTCATCGACGTGCGCGAGGAGGACGAATACGCTACCGCGCGGATCGCCGGCGCCGAATTGCTCCCGCTCTCGCGATGGCCGGCCATCGCTGCGGAAAAGCTGACCGACCCTGCGCAGCCGCTGCTCATCCAGTGCCATCACGGCGGCCGCTCCGCCCGCGCCGCAGAATTCCTGCTGCGCAACGGCTTCACGGACGTGACCAATCTCGCTGGCGGAATCGATGCCTGGTCGGCGGAGATCGATCCGTCGGTGCCGAGATACTAGGGAAGTGCCAAGAGCCAGGTAACGAGAGCCACGCGGCAACCGCCGGACACTCGCTTGAGCGTTACTTGGCTCTTGGCTCTTGGCACTTGGCACTCTTTCAATACTTCCCCAGCACCCGTCGAATCATCGCCACCACGGCATCATTGCACGCATCATCCGCCTCGGAATGCGCGGCATTGGTAGCGGCGACAAAAGTGGCGTCCTTCTCCGGGGCGACCCACATCACGGCAAAGAACATTGCATTCGACCCCGTGTGCCAGAGCACATCGCCGCCGGCCCAGTCGCGTTCCTGCACCAGCCAGCCGAGCGCGTAGTCCTGGTTTGGCGCGCGGCGGTGCAGGTGGTTGAAGGTTTCCTCGGTCAACAGCCGCGGCTCGGCACGTTTCCAATCCGCATGCCAGTCGGCATAGCGCGCGAAATCAGCCAGCGAAGCATGCACCGTGGCCGCAGGCGCAATGCCCGGTGGATTGTCCGCCATGGGACCCTGCGCCACGGGGCGCAACTCGCCGATTTCACCGAGATGCCCCCACGGCTGGTCCACCTTTCCGGGCGAAGCCGGCGCGCCAAAACCAGCGGACGTCATCCCCAGCGGTTCGAAGATCCGCTCCTTCATCAAGTCCTCCCACGCGCTGCCGGTCACGCGCTCGATCATTGCACCGGCGATGGCGTAACCTTCGTTGGAATAAATGAATTTCTTCCCATGCGGCGCCTCGGGGGGGTCGCACACGATGCCGCGCAGAATGGCGAGCCGCTGCTCGGTAGGGGTGCCCTTCTGCTCCAGCGCCTCCGCCCACAACTCCACCGGGGGATGATCCGGCGCACCACTGCGATGCGTGAGCAACTGATCCAGCGTCACGTTGCTCCAACCCCCACGCATCGCGCCGTGCAAATCCGGAAACACTTCGCCGATCGTCGAGTGCCATGAAAGTTTGCCTTCATCCACCATCATGCCCGCGAGCATGGCGGTCATGGATTTCGTGCAGGAGCCGAGGTGCCACTGGTCGTCGGTTGTCACGAGTTCATCCGACCCGAGCTTGCGCACGCCACTCGCCGCATTGATCACGAGTTTCCCATGCCGGATGGCCGCTACGGCGATGGCCGGCAAACCATGCTCCTTGCGAATCTCCTCGAGCTTCGTCGTGAGGTCGTCCGGTGCCTCTTCCGCCGCATACGGCATATTCACGAAGAATCCGGAGACGAAGAGCGCGAGGAGGAGACTACGAGATCGAAGAAACCACCGACACATCTTGCGGAAGACTTGGCGCATGTCGGCGGCGAAGAAAGCCCACGATGCCCAAGATCGCAACTGCTAATGCAGCAATTTGATAACCGGAAAAATTTCCGGACAGCCGGGGAGTGGCGCGAAGGAACTCATGAAATAGACGGAAAGTGCCGTAGGCGATCAGGTAGAGATGGAAGTGCTGCCCCAGCAGGAGCTGTCGCCTGCGAAGGCCGATAAATACGAGGATCGCCGCAACATTGAACCCGATCTCCATCGGTACCGCCGGCCAGCGCGCGATGCCATGCGCATCGCGAATCGTCCACCACGCCGGCTCGCATTTTTGGCCGAGGCAACATCCGTGCACCAGACACCCCACCCGCCCGAGTGCGATACCGAACGGTGCGATAAGCGCGAACCAATCGCCCGTCGGTTGTGTGTAGCCCAATACCTTTTTTGCCACTTCCACACCCACATAGCCAAACAACAGCGCGCCAAGGATGGTCTTGCCCGTGACCCAGATCATCCAGCGCTGCGGATCGTCCCAAAACATCCAGCCCTCCGCCGCGAAATACACGACTTTCGCCCCAAGGAATGCACTGATGAGCGCGGCGAAATAAATAATGAGCAGTCGCTCATCGCGCTTCGCAAGCCGCGACCACCAAAGGACGCTGATCACGATCCCCGCGAGCATGAGCCATCCGTAGGCGGTGGATTTCATCTCAAGAATGTGAACGAACCCAGTTTACCGACGCATCGCGCGCCTGTGTCGTTCGTTCGCGCTTTCAAACTCGCAACCATACCCTCAACGGAATCCCGAATTGGTGATCGCAGCACAGCAGCCGAAGAAAAACGCGATGAACCCATTCAATAGCAGCAGCAGGATACCACCGGCGATCGCGCCGCCCGTGTGCCGTTTGAAGAGCATGATGGACGCTGTGAAACAGCAGACGACACTCACGATGCAGCCGATCAATAAGAGAGCTTTGACCGCCTCCCCGTTAAAATTGATGGAGGAACCCAAGGGGATCGCGCCGAGGATCAACGCCGCGGGCAGAAAGCCGATCACCAGCGCGGGCCACAGGGCGCGCTGAACCGGCATCGGCGGTGGCTCCGCACTGGTGGATGGCGGGGCTTCGCCCCCGATGATCGCGCGGGCGACGAAGAGGACGGTCAGCGCCGTGGCGATTCCACCGAGGGTGTGGACGGCGGCCTGATAGCGGAGGAATGAACCCACAAGGAAGGAGGCGGTGATCAACACTGCGCTGATGATCGCGGGAGGGCCGGGACGGAATTCCTGCTGCCCGGCCGCCGGCGCCGCACAGCAGCTCGAAGCCAGACCGATCAGCACGCCATAGATGAGCGACAGGAAATACGAGATCGGCATCCGCGCGCTCGTCCCCGCTCCACTGGTGTAGAGCTGAATGAGCAGCGGCTGCAACAGCAAGGAGAGCACATACGGAGCGATGCCAAACGCCACCATCGGCCATGGACGCAGAGGGCTTCTCACCCATTGCACCAAGAGCGGCGCTGGATTTTGCGACCAAGCTTGCGAGATCCAAAATGCGATCGCAAACGCGGCGGCCCATTCGCAAATGCCATGCAAGGTGTATTGGAAATAGAAGGAGGAATTCATCGGGAGCTCAGTGCACGTTGATATTCGACAGCAGCGCGGCGCAGCCGAGACCGCCGACAATCGCCAGGTTGAGCAGGGCGAGCAAAATTCCGAAAACGATCGCGGTCGATGTATTGCGCCGGAAGAGCAGCACCGAGGAAAAGGCACAGCAGACGAGCGCCAGGATCGCCGCGACGATGCAACATGCCGAGAGCTGCGCCTTGGGAATCGGCAGCGCGGCCAGGGCGAGCCCCAAGGCGGCCGGCGTGAAGGCGAGGATCACGGCGACCGTGAGAGGCCGCTTCGGCGGTAGCGGAGGCGGCTCGGGATTCATCGCGTGGCGTAGTAGCGGCAGAAGGAATCGAGCTGGCCATCGGGCCGGATCACGTGTGTGCAGCAGCGGTCGATGCGGTCCTGGTCCCATGTCCACGAATCCATGAAGGGCTTGATGAAGAGACGGAAGGTGTGCGTTTCATCGAGCTCGAATTGCTTAAGCAATTCACCCAGAGGTTCGCTCTCGCAGCCGCACTGCAGCAGGTCCTCGAGCCGGTAGCGGATCTTGTCGCGCAGGAAACCCTGCACCTGCGCAAAGTCGATGAACTCGCTGATCGATCGTGTCGCGCCGCCTTCGCCGGTCTTGAGCAAATAGCCGATGGTCGCGCAATTCGGATCGCCGCACGGAAGCGGAGTGAAGTCGTCGTAGCGCAGACGCCCGCGTGCTTGCTCAACGGCGGCGAGGATGATGTCGGCGGTGTTGAGATGAAGAGAATTAGGAACGCAGGAAAGCAGGAAAGAAGAAGAATCAGAGGTGGCACGCCCCTCTTCTTTTCCTGCTTTCCTGCTTTCCTGATTCATCATCGAATTCCCCGATTTAGAGTTGCGCCCGCTTTCAAACATCGGCTGAAACGCCACACCGCGGATGTTCGGATACTGCAGCCCGAATTCCACCGCCGCCCAGACGTGCGCGAGGTTCTCCGGCGTCACCGTCATCGCCAGCGTGATAGGGATATTCAGCGCGCCGCAGCGCTCGATCGTCCGGCGGCGTACGTCGCGCAGGTCGGCTCCGCGCAAGGCCCGCTGGCCATCCTCCTGCGGACCGTCGAATTGCAGATAGAGCTGAAACTTGCCGTAGCGAAACGTCTTCCCCACCGCATCGAGAAACGCGTCGTCCGTCGCCAGCCGCACGCCATTGGTATTGAGCAGCACGTAATCGATCCCGGGATTCGCATGGCACCACGCGAGCAACTCACAAAACTGCGGATGCAACGTCGGCTCACCGCCGGAAAGCTGGAGGATCTCGATCCCGCCTTTGCGATCGATCACCCCTTGGATACGCCGCTGCAAATCCGCCAATGGCACCGCATCGATTTTCGCAGTGCGCGGCGAATCCGCAAAACAAGTCGGGCAGGCGAGATTGCAGGAATTGACGATCTCGATGAGCGCCAGACAGGTGCTGAGCTTTTCCACCTTCTCTCTGCCATCTGCCATTTGCCCTTCGCCATTTTTTATTTCCACTCCCCCCGCATTCCGCCCCAGCGTCCCCCGTACCGTGCCATCACTCGCCGAGCATGCATTTCCACCACAGCACGCATTCTCCGGATTCCCCTGCGCGAGCCAATAAAACCGCGCATCCGTCGCGATACACACCTCCACCTCGCCATGCTCCACACAACGCCGGCGCAACATCACGCGCTGCTGCTTGGCATCACCCGCCTTCCACACCTCCGCCGGACAATCCACATGGCACACTGGACACCGTGACTTGGTGAGCTTGAGGAGAGATTCGGAATGGAGAGTTAGCAGGGGCATGAGTTAGTGGCCGATCATCGCACAACCGGGAACGGTGATAATGACGTTCAGTATGATGAGCCCAACCCAATAATAGAACGTCGCCCCATGCTCACGTTTCTTGTTGAGCCAAATTGCGGGGAACAGTGAGCCGCCAATGCAGATCACCAAGGTGACGAACCCGGCCAAGGGCGCCACACCCATCTCGGGACCGCCAGTAACTTTTCCTTTTGCCTCAAGAACATACAAACTCTTGATACCGCAAAGGGCCACCGCTGCCGGGCTGACACAAAGACACCCAAGAATCCATCCGGATGGAGCGGAGAATTTCATAACCCGCTCATTGCGATTGAGCGCAGCTCATCACTTGAAATCCATCCTCCCACCCATGGCGGAGCAGCCGGAAATGACACCGATCACTCCGACCACGAGAATGATGACCCCGAAGAGGAGCGTCAGCAGGACCCGGCCGGCCACATTCTTCACGCAAAGCCGGGCCAGCAGGAAGCCGCACGGAAGCGACGCCAGTGCAACCACGAGGGCGAGGATGCTGAAGAAGTTCTCCATTTGCGGCTTAGCCTAGGATGGTGCCGGTTGTTTGGCGAGTGTTGTCAGGCACAGGGAGCGGGCCCTCGGAACACGAAAAGGGCCGGCAGATCGGATCCGCCGGCCCTTTTGTGAATTCTGCGCCTTTTCGCGGCTACTCCTACTTCCCCGCGTGCACGCGGGAGGCGACCTTCAGCCGCAGCGCGTTGAGCGCGATGAAGCCGGTGGCGTCGTTCTGGTTGTAGGCCTTGGTCGGGTCGGCTTCCATCGTGGCGATGTCGGGGTTGTAAAGGCTGAGCGGCGACTTGCGACCGGCGGTGATGATGTTGCCCTTGTAGAGCTTGAGCCGCACGGTGCCGGTGACGTTTTTCTGCGACTCGGTGACGAGCGCTTGCAGCGCCTCGCGCTCGGGTGCGAACCAGAAGCCGTTGTAAACGAGCGTGGCGTACTTCGGAATGAGCGAGTCGCGCAGATGCATGACTTCGCGGTCCATGGTGAGTGACTCCACCTGGCGATGGGCGAAGTGCAGGATCGCGCCGCCGGGGGTCTCGTAAACGCCGCGCGACTTCATGCCGACAAAGCGATTTTCCACGAGGTCCACACGACCGATACCGTGCTTACCACCGAGCTTGTTCAGCACGCGCATGACCTGCAGCGGGGTGAGCTTCGCGTGATTGTCGCTGTCGTAGCTCACGCCGGTGATCTTCAGCTCAGTGAGCAGCGCATCGAGTTCGTGGTAGCCGATGCCCACGCAGATGCCCTTTTCAAAAATGAGTTCCACGTGTTCCGCCTTGTCCGGCGCTTCCTCGGGCGAAACGCTGAGCACATACATCTCGCGCGATTTCTCCGCGCTGGCGTCGAACCACGGATCTTCCAGGATACCAGCCTCGAAGCTGATGTGCAGGAGGTTGCGGTCCATCGAGTAGGGCTTCTTCGCCGAAGCGAGCACGGGAATCTGGTTCTTCTCGGCGTAGGCGATCATCTCGGCGCGGCCGGGGAATTGCTCGCGGAAGCGATCCTGCCGCCACGGGGCGATGACCTCCAGCACCGGCGCGAGCGCAGCCGCGGTGAGCTCGAAGCGCACCTGGTCGTTGCCCTTGCCGGTGGCGCCGTGGGCCACGGCGTCGGCCTTTTCCGCGCGGGCGATCTCGACCATGCGCTTGGCGATCAAGGGACGCGCGATGGAGGTGCCGAGGTAGTACTGGCCCTCATAGATCGCACCCGCCTGGAACATCGGGAAAATGAAGTCGCGGGCGAACTCCTCGCGCAGGTCGTCGATGTAGCACTTGCTCGCGCCGGTGCGGAGGGCCTTGGCCTCGAGGCCGTCGAGCTCTTCCTCCTGCCCGACATCCGCGCAAAAGGCGACGATCTCGGCCGAGTAGGTTTCCTTCAGCCAGGTGAGCAGCACGGAGGTATCGAGACCCCCGGAATAAGCGACGACGATTTTCATAATAAGGGGCGGAGTTGTAGCCCCGAAGTGGCCGCGTGGAAACTGGGAATTTTGGGGTGGTGCGAGGTTTTACCTCAGCGCCGTTTTTGGAAGCTGCGCCGCACACTTGCCCATATAACCTACCGTTTCCGATTCAGAATATAATAGAGCAGCACTCCGATCCCCACCGCCCCGGCGAGGGGGATACCGAAAATCACCAGGATGATAATCAGATCCGGTCCGGCCAGGTTCCACAGGGAGGCAATCACCCCTCTGGCGTAGCAAAATCACCCCAAGATGGCCAGCGTCGCGATGCGCCGTCAGTCGTTCAATTTCACGACCGTGAGATCGGCTGCATATTCACCGAAGAAATCCACGGTCAGTGCGGCCGATTCCTCACCCGTCTTGCGGCCGGAAAGATCGATGGCCACTTCCTTCTTCGCCGCGAAGTGTTTGTTCAGCGGGGCGTGCAGGACCACTTCGCCGCCCTTGGCATACACTACGAGTTCCGTTGCTCCCTGCTCGGTCTTCGCCACGCCGAGGAGAAAGAGCTGCACATCGCGGGATTTGTCGCCCTCGCCGACGGTGAAAGTGCGCAGCTTGCCCTTGTCGACGCCGAGCCCATTGCTGGCCAGGTTGACCTTGTACATCCACAACTGGCCCACGGGCGTGACGGTCTTGCTCGCGCTAGCCAAGGTCTCCGCGCTGAAGTGTTTGTCCGGCAGAATGATCAGCCCCGCTTCGCCGCCTTTCAGACCGACTGGCTTCTGGACATCGATGTCGATGGTGAAAGGCTGGTCGCTCGAAGCCGTCGACACGGTGGCGAGCTTCTGCGCGATTTTCTGGGCTTCCTCGGAGTCGATGATCTCCTGGGCCGCAGCGACACGCGCGAACGACACGATGGCGAGAGCAAGAGCGAGGAATTGGTTCGGGAGGGCGAAGGGTAGTTTCATGCGGATGATAACGCGACGGACTCACGGATGGTTACAGCGCATCTGTAGCGGCGCTCTCCGAGCGCCGACACACTCATTCCTTTCCACCCCGGCACTCCAACGGAAACGGCTCACCCCAATACGGCCAATCCTCCGCCTGTACGACGAGTCCGGCCCGAATCGGATTCAGACGCACATAGTCCCATTTTTCGGAGTAGGACTCTTCGCTACGCAGCACATGATCGAAAAATCCTTTCTGCCAATGCGGTCCCACCACGCCTGCCTCGCATAAACTCTGGGATATCCCGCGCTTGAACGCCTTCATCCACCGGCCCAAGTGAATCGTCCCGGCGTCGGCAGGACTATCCTCCGCCCCCCAGTGCTACAAAAAGATGTACATGATCCGGCATCAATACAAACGCGCCTAACCACGCCCCGAAATCCGGACCTTTTTGCGCGAACTCAATTACCTTCTCTCGCACGTATTCGTGCGCCAGAAGCTTGCGCCGGTCCACTATGCAGGCGGTCACGAAATAGATGGGGGAACGGCTGAAAACCCAATCCAATCGGCGCAAACGATCGACCATTTCTCTTTTGTATGACCATCCTAACGGTCATCGCAAGTCTCGATGCCTTTCGAAACGGCTCTCCTGTTGCCGAAGGATGGCGACGTTCAGAGAACGCCGCTACAGGTGGAACGACGACGCTCGGAGAGCGCCGCTACAGGGCGAGATGCGACGCTGTGACAGCGCCGCTACAGCGCGTTTACTTCTGCTTCCGCGGTTCGACTTTTAGCATGTCGATCGTCGTGGCGGTGCGCTGTTGCTTGAGCTTCTGCAACTCGGCGCTTTGCTCCGGCGTGAGCTCTCGCTCGAGTTGCGCGATCATCCTCTCGAAGACCGCGTCGGTCTTGCCGATGGTATCGAGGCGGATGCCTTTCATCTCCTCGACACCGCCATCGATGATCGCCTGCACCTTCTGCGCCTGCTCGGGCGTGAGCTTCAGCTTCTGCTGCAAGGCGCGCATGACGGTTTGATTCCACATCTCGGGCGCGTGGCGGCGCTTCAGCGAACGCTCGGTAAGCTTGGCACCGAGGAAGGCGCCGGCGAGGAAGCTGACGAGCACGATGCCCAGCAGGACGAGTGTGATTTTCCACTTCGCTCTCATAGCAGCCATGCGGAATCAGCCACCGCATTCTCGACCGGTGGCTGCAGGGAATCGTTGCCCATGGAGATTGCGTCGTAGGCCGCGAGGGTAATGAGGACAAGCGCCATGGCGCCGAGCACGCGCAGAGCGATGCGCTGCCAGAGCACGCTCACGGGCGGCTCGGGATGCGCCTGCCACTGGGCCACCACGCGGGTGGCAAAGCCAAATGGCGCCTCATCCGACGACTGCGTCGACGCGGCTTCGGCGCTGCGGGCGGCTTTCACTCCCTTTTTCCAGCGTTCTTCAAATTCGTTCATAGCTTGGCTTCTTTTTGGAGCTTCAGGGCGTGATCGCGCA
>JBGGMZ010000200.1:0-10573 GCA_041287745.1 Chthoniobacter sp.
ATTGGCCTGCCATTTATCGTTCTCCGCAACAATCGCCCGGATGGTATCGACCGTCTGCGTTGCGTCGGCACCTTTCTCGGCCACCAGTGCCGCCAGCGAGAGAAGTTCGTCCATCGCCTTTGGCAAAGTCAGCCCCCCGCCGCCGCTGGCGAGGAGTGCTTGCACCGCGATAACGCCCAAGGAGTACAAATCGCAGGCCGTGTTCAAGATGGGGTACGTTTCGAACGTCACATGAGGAATGGTGACCCCGGTTTCCCGGAGAGCCATCAGCACCGTCGGAGGCAAAACCCGGGGCAATGTCCGGAAACGCAACTCATTCGACGAGAGCTCCTCCGATGCATCCCAACGCCCGTAAAGAGACACTCGGCCGGAAGGCAGCGCGAAGTGAACGCAGAGCAGATCGCTGACCGCAATATCGAGCCGCTCCTGCGTGGTCAGCGTTCCCTCCACCACGCAAATATCTTTGTCACCGGTGGTCGTTACTTCCCGCACGCGAAGTATCCCGCCCCCTCGCACCGGTCGGCTCGCTCTCGGCTGATAGATCGACGCGTCACCCGTATTCGGAGGAGCGAAGCAGCGCAGCTCGGTCGACTCGACCGGCAGGGCGATGGCTTCACCCGGGATGGCGAGGGTAGTCTCGCTATTCCAGAGATAGGGCAACTGGCCGTCCGTTTCTCCCAGCTGCACGCGAAAACTTTCGGCGCGAAGATTCAGAAATGGACGTTGCTCGCGAGCCACCCAATCGCGCACCAAGACCAGCGCGGCGCGCAAGGTTTGCAACTTGAGATGGAAGGCTTCGAGCATTCGACCGGGCCGGCCTTGAGGAGCCAGCAGAAAATGGCCGGATCCCTGACGTATCGCGTCCTCGTTTTGCAGGGTGCGATAGATCCCGCGCAACCGAAACGGCTTCCTGCCATGCTCGATCCCCCGCCACGCACCTCCTGAGAGAATGTGCATCCATTCGCCCAACTCCAGAGCTGCCAGCCTCCGCACCATGAGCAAGCCGCCCGCTGGATTCACCGGAACCAAATTGCGCAGAGCCGACTTCGCGTCGGTCGTGTGCTCATTTTCCGGCGCGCCGTTCGTCAAGGGAATGAAACGGGGGGTCGCCCCACCAGTCGTAAGATAGCGCACCAGCGAGGCACTGAAAGGCGGCAATCCTGCGGCGGCCAATGCGGCATCATCTGTCGCCAGGCGCCACGGTTCTCCGGGTGTGTCGCCCGGATGGACGGTGGTATTGGCATTCAGGGAGAAGCTCAGGTAGAGCGGCAGAGGGTGTTCTCGCTCCCAGCCTGTAACAATAAAGGACTCGGGATCGGCGGCTCGCCAACGTTCTGCGCGATCAGCCCATTGCTGATCCAGCACCTGGTTGCTGAAGATAGGGATATGGGACGGGAACCGTTTCTCGAGGTTTTCCAGGTTCTGGACCCACACCTCCAGCCATTCACGAATCTGACCAGCGGCGTCCGTCACGCAGCCAAGATAGATGGATGCATCCGCCGTTTCTCCCAGCGAAATGAGCATCCCTCCAATAGGATCGGGATTTTCTTTCCAGACGAGACCAAGGCGCAAAGCAGCTGAAGTCGCGGCCGGTTCCAGCGCGACCACTCGATAACCCTCCTGAATTGTCAGGGAAGTGGTGTCAGGGGAAACCGCATTCATTCCCGGGGAAGCTAAGTTACTCCCGCGAGAGCGTAAAGCCGGATCACAGAAGGAAGTAGAGTTTTCGGCGTCGATTCCATGATATGTCACGCAGGAAGCTTCCGGAGACGAATCTGCTCGACAGATTCAGAGTCCGGCGAGTAGTTATCCACCTCATCATGAGCGCTGCTGCAACTGACGACTCTAGGCGTTCAAAACAAGCATCGCCCCAATCAGGAATGGGCGAGGAAGCCGAATGGGCAAGTGGTGTTGGTGGGCAGTTGCGGCTGATTCAAGCCAGTTTTGCCGAGGACCCGGTAACAACGCGCCAGCAGTATCTCTCCGAGGAGATCGCGCGCGCTTTAAAAACGGTGCCTCCGACCAAGCGACGGGGATATTTGCAGGCCCTCGCAGAGCGATTCCCCGCTTGGGACGATGCGCCCGCGGCTAAAAGCGCGGCCGCCGTAGAACTCGCCCCGGAGGAACTGGTGGCCCGTTTGGTGGAAGCGGCCCCCTATCTGACCATCACTCAAAGGCGGACCTTCGCCACGCAACTGGAGGCAGCCGGGCTTATCGTGGCGAAGCCGGAACTTCCTACTACCGGGAGCCAGGCGCCCTCGTCCACGCCGGTGCCGGAGGAGTTACAAAAGAAACTCGGTTTGGATGCGAACCAGGTTCTGTCTCAAATGCGTGTCCTTCGGTTGATCTCGATCCTGACTGAATTCAGCGTCACGCTGGATCAACTTTCATGGAACGTCTGGAAGCAAATTGCCCCGAAATCGATTGTCCGTCGTGACGCTGGCCCGGAAAACGACTTCCGCAAAATTGCCGGACCCTATCTAACCGGAGACAGCGAGGTTTCCACCGCCCAGATTTCCCAAGTCGTGGACAAGACGCGCCAGTTAATCGCCGGCGTGCTGGCGGCGATCGGCTCGACGGGTGAAACCTTTGCCCGTCAGTTTCTCGGCCGGATCGCGCCGCAGGCAATCAAGGAAAAAGCCGACGCCGAGTCGGGCTTCTTTGTCGGGCCGGAGCAGAAATGCTGGCGCAAATACGTTGAGACCTTCAACGACATCAGTGGGCTCTCGGTGGAGCAAGAGATTACCGGAGTCCTGGTCTCTCAGAGCGAGGAGTTGATCCTCGGCAAGAGCCGGCCGGGGGCGGCCGACACGTGACGGAGGGAGGCGGATTGCATTCATTCCAGTGCACGCTGGCTTTACGGATCATGCGTTCTCAGTCAAGGTTCGCGCGTGCGTGACCGTCTCTTGACCCCCATTTCATAAATGTCCCTGCAAATCCACTGGCACGAAGGCCTTTTTCTTCAGCCTCATCATCTCCAGCAACTGCAAAAGGGTGCCCATGATTCCGTGGTCACCGAGCGGCACCTGCAATTTCCGTATCCCTACGGGATCGTCGAGGCCCGCCTGTCGGCCGACGAACTCGAGAGCATGCGGCTGCGTTTCGACCGCTTGCATGTGGTGATGCCGGGTGGTGTGCAAGTGAGATTTCCTCAGGATGCAGAGCTCCCGTCGCTCGATCTGCGGCAGGCCTTTGCCAGCAGCGGGGGCAATTTCGTCGTCTACCTCGGCGTGCCTCTCTGGTTCTCCAATCGGGCGAATACCCTGGCTCTGAATTCCGACGCGGATTCCCGCACCAAACTCCTCTACCGGCTGGCGGAAGTGGAGCACGCGGACGAGAACACGGGAGACAACCCGAAGTCGATGCTCGTGCGCCGAATCAATGCGCGCTTGATGCTCGAGAGCGAAGACCGCTCCGATATGGAAACGATTCCGCTGCTAAGGATCGTGCGCGGCGTAGGCGAGCAGGTCGGACTGCCGCGACAGGACCCCGAATTCGTCGGGCCGTGCCTGCTCTTGCGCGGCTCCACTGTGCTCCGCGAGTTGACCCGCGATCTAGCCAGCCAGGTCGTGGCCAGCCGCCAGGAATTGGTCATCCAATTGACGCGCGGTGGGTTTAGCCTGGAGAATTTACGCGGCCTGCTTTTCGAGCAAGTGCTGCGGTTGCAAACGTTGAACCGCTTTGCCGGCAAGCTCCCGGCGCTGGCCGAGGCGCCCAGCATCACACCATTCGCCATCTATTTGGAATTGCGGGAACTTCTGGGTGAACTCACCGCCCTGCATCCGGACAGGGATGAATTTGAAGTCGCGGCCTACGATCACGACAACCCCTTTCTCGTCTTCGCCGATCTGTCCGCGAAAATCCGCTCCTATCTGCGCGGTGCAGTCGCCCCGAGCTTCATCAAGCTGCCATTCACCAATGTCGATGGCGTGCTGACCGCCGCCTTGGAAGATCAGCATATCACCGGACCGAACGAATACTTCCTGGGCATCAAGACGAGTGAAGATCCCACCCAATTGGCAGCGCTGGTCGAAGATGCGGATCGTTTCAAGCTCATGCCACGCAGTCTCGCGAACCGCGCCATTCGCGGCATCCTGCTCAAGGAAGAGCGATTCGCCCCGCTCGAGCTGCCTGCGCAGACGGGTCTGTATTATTTCCGACTGCTCCGCAACGACAGCGCGCGAGCGTGGCAACAAATCGTGACGGAACGCTCGGCGGTCGTCCGCTGGACGGAGCACGAGGCGGACTACGACATCTCGCTCTACATGACCGTGCCCCCGGAGGGGATGGCCGGCTAATCGACCCAACGAAGAGCATCGCTTTCTCTTTCCATGACCCTTCTGGAACTTACCGAACCCCTGTTTCAGTATCTCTGCATGCTCAACCGCATCGCGCGGAACCCGGGCGGGGAGAACATCGGCCTCGACGCGCTGCGCCCCCTCATCGTCGATATGATGGCGGGCATGAAGGAACAGGCTGAGAAGGAGCCGCGACTGGCATCACAGTACAACAAAATGGAGTTACCGCTCATCTTCTTTGTCGATTCCATGCTTGCGGAAAGTAAGCTCACTCTCGCTGCGCAATGGCATAAAAACCGCATGGCCTATGAGCGCAAAGAACTTGCCGGTGATGAAAAGTTCTTTGATCTGCTCGAAGAGACACTGGCGGAAAAAGGCAGCGAGGCAGACGAACGGCTTGAGGTCTACTATGCTTGTCTCGGACTTGGGTTTCAGGGCTGGTATGCCGGGCAGCCGGAATTTCTACGGAAAAAGATGCACGAAATTTCGATCCGGATCAGCCGGGTGCTGGACCAGGACCAGCGTTCCCGGATTTGCCCGGAAGCTTATCAACACATGGATGGCCGGGATCTGATTGAAAGGCCGGGGTTAAAGTTAATCACCATCGGGGTGGCCGTCGCCGGCCTCTGCCTGCTGGTGTTGATGGTGAATTTCTTTCTGTTTCACACCGCCTCCCAAGGGCTCGCGAATGCCTTGCGCGAGATTCTCCGCCACGATCTCTGGCTGACCAAGTGAACTGACGCGCCGCCATGGAAGTCATCTACTTTCTCCTTCGCGAACTAGGTCAACTGCCTCGCTGGACGCGATGGATCGTCATGCTCCTGATGTTGCTCACGACATTGGGCTTCATGCAGTACCTCTCCCCGATGACCGGTTTGTTCATCGGTCTCGGCATCCTGGCCGTCGTGGGCATGGTGGGATTGGTTCGCTATTTCATCGAAAAATGGCGCGGGAAAAAAGCGGCGGAGTTTGGCGGTGAATTGCAGGGAAACTCCGAGGCCACTCCTGGGGCCGTTTCCGACCCAGCCCGCCGGGCGCGGCTGGCCGACCTGCGCAAGAATTTCGAGAAGGGTCTGGAGAAATACGCCTCGACCGGAAAGAACCTCTACAAACTGCCGTGGTATGTGATCGTCGGCGAGCCGGGCGCAGGTAAAACCGAGGCCATTCGCAATTCCGGCGTCGGTTTCCCTCCCGGGATGCAGGATGAATTTCAAGGGGTCGGCGGTACGATCAACATGAACTGGTGGTTCACGAACGACGCCGTGATCCTCGATACCGCCGGGCGGCTGCTCTTCGAAGAAGTCCCGCCGGGCACGACTAGCGAATGGCAGGAATTCCTCGGCCTCTTGAAAAAGAACCGGGCGGATTGCCCGATCAACGGCCTCTTTCTCGCCATTCCCGCGGAAAGTCTCATCAAGGATGATATCGAGACCATCAAGCGAAAGGCCGGCCGCATTGCCCAGCAGCTCGAGGGAATTCAGAAGATCCTCGATATCCGGTTTCCCTGTTACGTCGTCATTACCAAGGCCGATCTCCTGAATGGATTCCGGGAGTTTTTCGACGAGCTGAATGACCCCGTTGCCGCCCAGCAAATGCTGGGATGGTCCAATCCCGAGCCACTGGATCGCCCGTTTTGCGTCAAGCTGGTCGAAGAGTATGTCTACACCGTGGTCGAGCGACTGCGGCGCCGCCGGTTCGGCCTGATGATGGACCCAATCCCACGGCAGACCGAGCGACGCGTGGATGAAGTCGATCGACTCTACGCTTTGCCGCATAGCATCCATCTCATTGCACCCAGTCTGCAGCAGTATCTCCTGACGATCTTTACCGAGGGAGAATGGACCGCCAAGCCGCTCTTCCTGCGCGGGATCTATTTCACTTCGTCCATGCGCGAAGGTTCCGCGCTCGACCAGGAACTGGCCACCGCCCTCCAGATCGACATCGATCAACTTCCCGAAGGCCGTGGTTGGGAACGCGAGCGTTCCTATTTCCTGCACGATCTGTTCACCGAAAAGAGCTTCCACGAAAGCAAGCTCGTGACCCGGGCGACGAACACCAAACAGCTGCTCCTCAAGCGCAAACTCACCCTCTTCGGCGCCGGCACGCTGGCCGCGCTGCTTCTGCTCGGGTTTTCCGTTCTCAGTTACCAGACGCTGCGCAGCAGTGTCGGCCAGCAAAGTGGCTTTTGGGTGCGCGCGAGCGAGGGATGGAATGGGAATATCTGGAAGCCCATTGTCACCGCACAGCCGCTGGGCCCATGGAAGTTCGAAGGCGCGGAGCCGATTGGTCCCGGCGAGAAGAGCGAAACACGGATGCTCTTCAAGGACCCAAATATCTCGCTGGTCGAGTATCACTCGGCGCTGCAGGCGCTGAGTGCGCAGCCGATCCGCGTTGGGCTTGTCTTCCGCCCCCTTGCTAGTTTCGGAGTCGAGATCGATCGCGATCGGAAGCGTGCGGAGCGCGTCCTTTTCGAAGCCAGTGTCATCAAGCCGCTGCTGGATGCAGCGCGCGCGAAGATGATCGAAACGACACCGCAAACGAAGTTGACGGTCGATGAGGAGCGGAAACACGCCGAAACTTTGCTCGCCCTTATTCGCGTGGAGGCCGGCATCGCCCGGCGGCTCGACAAGGTCCCGGCGCATGCTCTCACGGCAGAGAATTTTCTCGTGCCCCTGACGCATTACGTGAGCGGCACGGAGCCGTCAGATGAGCTCCTTCGCACGATGACCGTCCTCTATTCGCCAGAAGGCGCCGCTCCGGAGAGCTGGCCGCCGGATTGGATGAGCGGCGGGGTATCTCTGGCCGAGAACACTGCGATCGATCATGGGCTCGACCGCTTTATTTCCGACGCGCAACGTTCTGTACGGAGTGGCGGAGATGCTTTCCCGGTGCTGGACGATTTGGTCACCGAACTGAAGAATTTCATGCGGTCGGAGGATTTCCTATATGACGCGGCACGCGGCATCGGCCCCTCGGAGCAAACGGACCCGCAGGTGTTCACCACGTTTTCCTCGCTTCAATCCTCTTTGCAAAACGTGGATCTCAAGATCGCGCATGCCCGCGACATAGGGCTGTTTTCCGATGGGCCGCTTTCGCTGGCGGCCGCGTATGAAAAGCTCTTGCGGGAAGGTCGTTCCAAATACGTGATCGCCAAAAATATCCAGGGCGAGATGGAAGATCTTCTCAACGTCCCGAAGCCGGCGAAGGATGAGGAGACGGCCAAGGAATCTAGCGAGGGGAATAAACTTCCGGGCAAGCTCGGGAAAGCCGGCGAGCTGGTGGCCAAGGTGGCAGCCTCGACCCATCATTCCAAATCCGATGGAGCCCGTCCCATTTTCGGGGAGATTCTCGCTCGCTTGCAGGAGCCGACTGCGGCGATGGCCGCGAAATTCAAGGGCGGCTATTCCGATGCCGAGGTGGCGGAATTGCGCCTCCTGGACGATGTCAACCTGGCCGATTCCGGCAAGCACATGCCTAGTTATAAGGCGCGCTGGACTGTTTATTCGCAGAGCATCAAGGCCTCGCCCCCACTGACCTACGCGAGCAGCCTGGATCTCATCACTCAAGGTTGGAAACCTCTCACCGATATTCTCAACCACATCGCCGAGATTCGCACGGTGGTCCAGCAGTACGACGGCAAGCTTCGCGACAAGGTCATCGCCATTTGCAACTACAGCCTCCACCGGGCGGAGACCATTCACAGCGAGGAATTTTGCAAGGCGTTCCTGTCGCAGGCCCGCGGGAAGCTGGGCAAGCTGGCCAAGTTCCCCTTGGTGGGCCCGCCCACGAGCGGCTCCCCGAGGCTCACGCCAGACGAGGTCGCCTCAGCCGGCGTGCTCTTCAGCCGCATCGAAGAGGGGCTGAACTCACCCGCCCTCCAATCCGTCCAGTCGCCGACCAAGCAGGCCTTGTCCGATTTCTCCAAGAAGATTGTCCCGCTCAAACCGATCGTCGACGCCTTGCTCACTCCAGACAAGAGCCTGCGGATGTGCCGCGTTGTCCTCCTCGGCCGGCAGCAGCAATTTGAACTATCCGGCCAGCGCACCGGCATCACCACCTTCCGCGCGGTCCAATTGCGCGCCGGCACGACGGACCACGGCTCGGTCGTGAAATATGGCACCCCGGGATTGGTCCCGACGGATGCGCCATCGGAGATCGAGCTTGGCCGGTTCACGCTCTACGAGCCTTTCCATTTCCATTTCCACCGGGCAGCCACCGACCCGCACATCGCGGTGGATATGCCGGCGCCTTCCACGTGGACGTCGCTCGAACTCTTGAACGAACGGCAGGGCACCCGCATCGGCGATGGAACGCGGTGGCGGGTCTCGCTTTCTCCCGAACCCGGAAAAATCATCTGGGTCGAGATGCGTTTCGACAAGCCATTCCCCGATTTCGACGCGTGGCCCACGGCCGAACAAGTAGGACTCAATCTGCGATGAGCGAGTTCACGAAGACATTCCTGCGAGACGGTGGAGACGATGCGGAAGGCTCGGCGGAATTCTTCGGAGTCTTCGGGAAACATCCCGGCTGGGACGATCACATCGAAGATCTGCCGTTGCCGACCGCAAGCATCGTCGCGGCGAAGCAGTTGCTCTACGTGCAGGGGATCGGATCGCAGATCAGCTCCGGCGCTTGGGCGCGGCTTTCGCCGGACGCATCTCTGCCGGAGTTCAATCACTACTTATTGTGGGTGCGCGGACGCCAGTTTCTAGCCGGCCGGTTATGGGCGTCGAGGGATGGCAAGCGCCGCGCTCATTTCCCGATGATCGCGCTGATTCACGCCCTCAATCTTCCACTGGAATCAGCGCTTGGTCCCCTGATGACGAAGCTCGACGCAGTGGCTGCCGGCTGTCGAGCAACGACCTCCGCCGAGAAGGTGAGAAACGTGATCTCCCGCGTCTCCAGCGAAGCCCCGATTTCCGCCGATCAGCCAACGGAAAACAGCGCTGTCACCCTCTCCGTCACTCCGAGTTCCGTTCGCGGGCTCGTTCGTGATCTGCGGGGAAATCTACCTCCGCGCTGTCGTCTCCCTGCCGACCCGAATGATAGCCTTCGGAGCCTTCGCTTTTGGTCCCGTATTTGCACCTCCCTGGCTTCTCCAGATCTGCCCTTTGTTTTCCTCGTGTCGCCCGGCGCTCCCTGGATCGATTTGCTCTCCCGAGAGCCGGCTCCCGGGTATTTCTTTTGTCTCCGCGCCGGTCTCAGTGCCTTGCCCTACACTTATCCGCCGACGCCCCACGAGCCTGTCGAAGAAGTGGATGCGGATGAACAAATCAAAGCCGACCTTGGCGGGAAAGCGTCGACCGGTCGCAGTTGGTTTTCCCGGATGCTCGGAAACTAAGCCTTGATGTATCGTCTCGCTGACTACATTCTGCGCGAAGCATTAACACACCGTATACCCGGCCCCACGGGTTGAAAGATGAGTTTGTCTTCTCCTGCCGATTCCAATCCTATGCTTGATGGTCCTTATGCCGCGAGCCGCGGTGCGTGGCTCACAGCAAAAGGGGAAGCGTCGGCGGCAATCGGAAAGATAAAGACCTCCCTATCCAAGACCAAGGATACGCGTGCGGCGTCCGCAAGTATCGCGCTGGACCAAATCCTTCGCCGGGTCCCCGATGCGGGTTGTGCTTTCGAAGCCCTCGCCGACGCGGAAGATACAGGAGTGGACGCCTCGGCACTGAAGGAAAACGCCCGAAAGACCATCCAACTGACGAGCTATCATCTCCGCTCCGATCGTCTCGTCGCCATGTTGCGTGAGAATCCTTTCCATCCGGTGAGTTTGGACAAAGTGTTCGGACGGGCGCTGCAAACCATGCAACGGGAGCTCAAATGAGCGCCGGCTCGATCCATGACTAAAGACGAAGACGATTGGCTTTCCGACTTCCACGAGTTTGCACAGGCTTCGGCCCGTCAAAGGCAGATGGCGGCGGAAAAGGACTATGCCATCCGCTGGAAGCTGCTCAGCCCGCGGATCGAGCGCGCACGCCATTGTGATCCCGACGAGGAACTGGCCAAAAAAGTGGCGGCGTGCCAGGCGCTGGCGGGACAGAGTAAGTTTGACGCCGCCGCCGACCAGGTCGACCTGGCATTCGCCTTAGCCGGCCAGCTGTTGGCAACAGCCGCGGCTGCTGCCGCTGCCGCCGCGGAGGCCGAGAGCATTGCCAGCGCACCGGAGATTTCAGAGCCAGAAACTCCCGCCGAGGAACCGCCTGCCGTAGAGGCGCCCAAAATTCTGGAGACAGGTCTCGATACGCTCGTGGAAGAACTCCCCTCTA
>JBGGMZ010000201.1:0-4877 GCA_041287745.1 Chthoniobacter sp.
CGCCGCCGCCGTCCTCGATGAGCATCCGGAAGCCCGTGCCGTGCTCGTCGACTTGTCCGAGCCCATGCTCGATGCCGCCCGCAAACGCCTGCAGCCGCACGTGCACCGCGTGGAATTCCTGCAGGCCAATTTTCATGAACCCGACTGGGTGCGCCGCGTCGATCCCTATGCGCCGCTCGATGCCGTCGTCTCCGGGTTTGCCCTCCATGATTTGCCCGATACCCGAAAACAGGAGCTCTTCCGCGAGATCCACGGCCTGCTCGCCCCGGAGGGCATTTTTCTCAATATCGAGCACGTCGCCTCCGCCACTCGCTGGACGGAATCCAAGCTGGACGACTACATGATCGCCGCAATCTTCGGCAAAGATATTTCCCCCGGCAAGAGCCGCGCCGCCGTGGCCCGCGAGTACTATGCGCGTGCGGCCAAGGACGCCAATGTGCTCGCTCCGCTGGAGGTCCAGTGCGACTGGCTGCGCGACATCGGTTTCGAAAACGTGGATTGCTTCCTCAAGATGCAGGAACTGGCGGTCTTCGGCGGGCAGAAGCCGGCGGGAGAAGCCTGACGGCTTCCAACACTGAACATCCAACACCCAACGCCCAACATCCAATAGGGCGAAGCCAGGCGCCACGCCGTCTCATTAGGGCAGCTTCGATTTGTTCTCCAGGAAAGCGTGTCAGCTCCTCGCGAGAACCCGCAGAAGTCTGCGATCCTTCGACTCCGCCCGTGATTCCCCGCTTCGCTCAGCCGGAGCGATGCAATTGAATAAGCCACGGATAAGCACGGATGAAACACGGATTGAGCGTCCCGGTTAAATTGAAGTGTGCTGTGCCACTCACCTTATGGTGAACGGATTTCGTCTCCCGTCCGCTTCTTCTTCCCATCCGTGTTTCATCCGTGTCTATCCGTGGCTCAATTGCATCGTTACGGCTCAGGATGTCAGGCCTTTTTTTTGGACCACGCTATCGCGCGGAGCGTGCGACAATCTAAATCGAAACTGCTCGAGGGATTCGTAAGCCGCAGAGGCGCGGAGCTGTCTTTGAAATTGGAGGTTGGATGTTGAGCGTTGGATGTTGGATGTTCTGCCCTTTTCGATCTTTCGATGAGCGATAAGCCCATTCCTCCCAACCTCCGCACCTGGCTGCAACTTCTTCGCGCCCCCAATCTCTTTACCGTCCCCGGTGATCCGCTGGCCGGCTTTCTCCTCGTCACAGCCGGCCGGATCGATGGGCGCCTGCTACTCGCCGTGGGAGCCAGCCTCTGCCTTTATTGCCATGGCCTCCTGATCAACGACCTCGCCGACTTGGAGGAAGACCGTCGCGAGCGTCCCCATCGTCCGTTGCCCAGCGGCGCCGCTCGCACGAGCACAGTCGCCGGTGTCGCCATCCTCCTTTCGCTGATTGCGCTGCTCTTCTGCTCCCTCATCAATCTCGACAGCCTCGTCGTCGGCCTCGCGTTGCTGGTCTCCGTGCTCGTTTACAATCGGTGGAGCAAGAAGGTTCCCATCCTCGGGCCTCTCAACATGGGGTTGTGTCGCGGACTCAGCATTCTCCTCGGCGCCGCCGCGGGCACGCTTGATATCTTTTCTCCCACGGGCGGTGTCATCCGCATTTGGTCCGCCCTGTTTCCGCTCGCCGTCGCAGCCGCGGTAGGCGCGACGCTCTACATCGCTGCGGTCACTCATCTCGCGCGCATTGAGACGCTCGCAAATCCACCCAAGGCTCCGCGCTTCATCCCCTTCTTCGCACTGGTCGCCGTCATCATCGGCTTTTTCGTGATGGCTCTCGATCGCACGCAATTGCTGCGTTACAACAACATCTGGCTCTACCTCCTAGCCGCTTACACGCTCTACGCCGGCTACAAGATCCACCGCCGTCTCACGCAAGAACCCCCGCCGCCGATCCCTCCGATCATCGGCCAGCTCATCCGCCTGCTTCTCCCGCTCCAGGCCATCTTCTGCCTCGCCTCGCGCAGCGGCGTCGGCGCGCTCTCCGCCGCAGCACTGCTTGTTTTGTGGCCGATCAGCCGCAACGTCTCCCGACGCTTTTACGCGAGCTAATACCCTATCACGGGGCGGCCTTCCATTTCTCGCGAGGAACTTGAATGGCAACCGCGCTGGTCCCGATATCCTCGCGACACCTTAGGCCAGCAGCAGCCTCGATAAACGGGCCAGCAGATCCGAAATCGCAAAAGGCTTTCCGAAGATCGCGTCGAACAATTCCGGCCGCTCCACATGCTGAGGGAAGCCGGTGATCAGGATGATGCGCGTTTCGGGCGCTTCCTTTTTGATCTCTTCGGCCAATTGTTCTCCATTCAGTCTGGGTATGACTCGATCCGTGATGACCAGATCCCACGGGCGCGAGCGAAAGAGCTGCAGGCCCACCACGCCATCGGCCGCCAGCCCGACACCATAGCCCGCCCGACGCAATACCTGCTCGAGGAAGTAGGACACGGCAGCATCATCCTCCACGAGTAAAATGCTCCTGTAGGCGGAAGCCTTCGCTTCAGCGGTCTGGAGCATTTCGGCACGACGCATAGACAAGCGTATCGCGCGCCTCAGTCCAAACGGTTATTTTCTCCCCGTGTAAATTCCTTACGCCGAAGGAGAACTTACAGCCGGCTGCCTGACTCGGTGGTCTCGTCGGGCTCGTGAAAGGTCTCGCAACGAAAGACGGGCAGCTCACGCCGGCGTCCATCGATCGTCGTGGTCGTGGTGCCTACGCGCGTCGCCCCCAGGCGCTCATAAAAAGCCGAAGCGTTCGGATCCGCCTCAATTTCGATTGTCTCGAATCCCAACACCCTCGCCCGCTGTTGCGCGCGGCGAAAGAGTGCCCGTCCGATTCCGCGCCCCATCGCATCGGGCAACACCCACAGGTCCTCGAGAAAGAGCATGCCCACCTCGCGAGAAAGCGCGGCAAAGCCGAGAATGCGATCTCCTTCCCGCGCGATGAAGGTCTCGTGCGCAGTGATGAAGGCCGCAGTCACGGTCAGCTGCGGACGCCAGAACTCGATCCAGCTGTCGGGATATCCCCAGTGCCGCTTCGCCGCAAAAGCGATTGCCGTCAATTCCTCTGCGTCGGACGGATGCGCCATGCTGATCTCCAGGTCACGTCCGGGGACGAGCCTGCCAGCAGCTTCACGCCGCCGTCGTCCGTCGTTGTTGAAACTCCTCATACGCATTCGTGACTGCTTTCGTAATGTCTGCGTCGACAAGGTCGGGCATCGCTGGAAACAAGGAGATCGCTCTCTCAGCAATGGCCGCTATCCGCTGTCGCCAAGCGGCGTGTTGTTGCCAGAAACGTGCATCGCAGCCAAGTACGTTCTCCAGCAAATCGCACGGATAGCAATCGCCCTCGGCAAACGGATTCTCCTCCAGCCGCTCGAGCGCCAGTGGCAGGAGATACTCCAGCCCGATCTTCTGGCCGATCATGATGCGCAGATTTTCGACGGTAAATTCGCCAAGAGGAACGCGACGCAAGCGATGGCACTCAATCACGGGATGCGAGTCGAAATTTGGCTCGCCCCAGTCGTCACCTTCGAGCTGTTGCAGTGATTTGTTTCGATCGAAAGAGGATGCTGTCGGCATCATGCTCCGGGGACATGCAAGGCGGCGTTGATCTTGCGCACCATTTCTTTTGCCTCCGTCTCGGTGAGCGCCCCGCCACTGATGGCAAGAACTCCACCTGAAAGAGGACCGTGAACCGATGGTGCCATCTCCAAATGACCTCCGAGGAAAATGGCCAACCGACGACCGGCGTACTTCGTCGAGACCTCTTCGAGCCGCTTGGCCCCCGCAGGAGTGAAACGCATCATCACGGAAACGTAGCCGCGCTCGTCCTTCTCGAACGCCGCTTCAGCCACGCTGCTCGTATCCAACAGGACGGCCCGGTCTACATTCAACGTTTCCTCACTCTTCGCATTCCGAAGCGTCACTGTCTCGGTCGTTGAAGTCGCGGCGTCGACCACGGCGCGCACTGCGAACGAAGCCTCGGAAGCGGCGTTGACCCATAGACCACCAGCGAGAAGGCAGCCGAGCGATAGACAAAAAGTGCGACGAGTAATCATAAACAGCGCGAGCCGATATATCTCATCCACAGCCATCGATCAGCAGGTTTATGCAGTGTGGGGCACAGATTTCACGCCTCCGTTTGCACGGGGCTCTCCACTTGCGCCAGCGACACAGCAATGCAGGCGGGCCCCGCCTGCGCGCCGGGTGTGACAGCATGTCACCCCAATGCAGAGGCGAATGCCAGATTACACATAAAACGCCGTCACCTAATATTCAGCGATACGTGGTTGCGCCATTCCGACGCCAGCCTTATGTCTATCGCCCCTTAAAAAACGTCCACATGATCAACTGGATCCTGAAGAAAATCATCGGCTCGAAGAATACGCGCCTCGTCAAGAGTCTGCGGCCCACCGTCGCGCGCATCAATGAGCTGGAATTGCAGTTCCAGAAATTGAGCGACGACGAGTTGCGCGCCAAGGTCGCCGGCTGGAAGGAACGCCTCGCCAAGATCGACGACGAGAATGAGCAGCAGGTCGTGCTGGACGAGATTTTGCCCGAGGCATTTGCCGCGGTGAAGAACGCCGCGCGCCGCATGAGCGACCGCAAGGCGACCTTCACCGTCTGCGACCAGCCTTACACCTGGGGCATGGTGCACTTCGACGTGCAGCTCATCGGTGGCATCTGCCTGCATCGCGGCATGATCTCCGAAATGGCCACCGGCGAAGGCAAGACGCTCGTCGCCACCCTTCCCCTTTTCCTCAATGCGCTGACCGGCAAAGGCGCGCACCTGGTGACGACGAACGATTACATCGCCCGACGCGACGGCGAGACGATGGGCCAGCTCTACGGCTTCCTCGGCCTCACCACCGGC
>JBGGMZ010000202.1:0-6594 GCA_041287745.1 Chthoniobacter sp.
GAAATCCCCGTGAACGATGAGGGGATCGTTGTGGCCGGGATTAACCGTACCGAGATTGAACAAGCTGCCCGGTACTACGCCGCCACCCTGCAGAGTCGAGTGGGGAAAAATGATTTTAGGGCTGACGTCGATCGCCTGGAACTCAACGTCATACTCAAATCCCAATTTGTCATTGCCCAGGAAGGGGATGAAACCACCGGTCGTGTTGTTATGCGGGCTGAAGGAAAGCGAAATGAGACGTCCATCCACCGTGCCTCGAAGCGTGTAGGCTGCCTGACCGAAATGGTCGTCATCGAAATCCTCGGTGAAGGCCGACGAAGAACCGTCGAAATCAAATACATAACTGGCTCCGGCAGCGAGAGTCGGGATATGAACTGTTCCGCTTACGGAATTACCGCCATAACCCGTCCCTTTGATCGTAATCCCCGACAGGGGTGTGGCGAAGTTGTTGGTGATGACGAAGCTGGTGTTGTCGTCGAAATACTTGGCGGCGACCGAGACTTGCGCCTCTGCGGGGTGAGCCAGAAACAGGGCGCCGGCGGCAGCCAGACCGGAAACGATTGCGTTGCGATTAGTTTTTTTCATCGAAGGAGGGGTGTGGCGACGGCCAGTAGTGGAGGTGTCATGATTTCCGCGTCAAATCATCGGCGCGGACATTTTCAGAACCCAAAAACAAGTCCAGCAAAAAGAGGGTCAAACGTGAATGGCACTAAGATAAGGAGGTTTTAGGCCGCTTGATCTTTGGGCGATTGCGGCGCGGCAGGTTCCCCATTTGGCACCGTGGTTTGGTGAGCAGTTGATAGTTCTTTCCTCGTCATTTCTTGGCCCGCGGTTCACTACGTCCCGGGCGTTCCGGGACGAGGCCACTGGCGATCAAGGCCAGCATTTGTTCGATGAGTTTTTGCTGTTGCCGGGGAGTTGACTCTGCGGCGGCGATGAGGACCGACCAGTGACGCAAGGTGTCGAGCGTGCCCTTGAAGCTCAGCCGGCTCAGCGCAACCTGATGCCCATGGGCGCTGCGCTGCATGAGGCTGCGCACCAGATTGTAGGCGATCTGGTGCCTGAGCACTTCGCGCTCGATCAGCTCCGGGCTCTTGCAGCGCAAGACGTCCATGGCCAGATGGGTTTTGATTTGCTGGAAGTGTAACTCCACCTGCCAATGCTGTCCGTAAAGTTCACGGATTTGCTCGGCGGGGTAAGCCTCCGCTTCTCATAATATACTTGACTTCTCTACATACATTGACGGATTGCCACTATTGTATGCATCGGACGATCCAGAGCCGGGAATGATTATTGCCCATGCTGTACTCACCGACGCGGGGCATTGCGCTATCACGGACTACGATGGAATTGCCATTGGCGCGGGCTCAGATTCAGGAACTGTAAATAAAAATTATGATTTCTTTGACTTCGATTCTTCCGATATTGGTTTTAGGCTATATATTCCGAGCTCTAGCGGCCCTTAATTGCTGGAAGCAATTCGTTCTCTTTTTGTTCGGCTGCGTTCTTCCGAGCCTGGCGTTGGCCGCCCGACAGGATGAACCACCAGCAGGTAAAACTGCAGATTTGTTGAAGAAGATCGAAATTGAAATAAGCGCTCGAAAAGGCTGGGATTACCCCATTTTTGCTATTGAGAATCCGCATGTCTTGAAAAAGGTCCCTGAATTTCAAGAACTACAGACGGAGGTGCACGAGTCATGGCCCGCGGCAATGAGCAATCTCGATGCAGTCGCGCCGTCTCCGATGGAGAAGACTATCTTGTTTATCGCGATGCAATCGAGTTCGGTGGATGATTACTTGAGGTTTTTGGATCGGGCTTGCGAGCTAACCACGAATCACGTGTTGGATAGGCAGCTTTTGAAATATGCGCTTTTCCCGGGGGACAAAAATCTCAGAGGCTTACTCGACGCGACGCACGACAGATCAATCACAAAAAGCATTCTGCGAAAGGCGCAGATTCTTTACGCGGACGACCAGAATATGGCACGCTATTGCAGTGCCGCTTTATCAGGGGAGACAGAAAGAAACACCCGTGCATATTTCGACGACAATCCTCAAGAATCGCGACCTCCTCTTTTTTCGGAAGTTCCTTTGGAACCATCGGTAAATGGATCGAGTAAACATGGACAGAATTCTCAGATCGTTTCGGTGCGTCCATCAGGAAAAATGGATGCGCCAGTGTCCCAAAGGCAGTCCACCAAATTGCTTTGGCCTTTAGGCGGTATCGTCTTCGTTCTGTCGGCAATTTGTTTATGGTTCATTAGACGAATGAAGCGGTAGTAGAAATAGAGAGGGTGCAGAAAATAGGGGTCAGGCAATGGGTCAAACGCAGTTCACAAACCCACGAATAAAACGAGCACGAGAGGGGAGAAACGTTTCATGGGGAGGAACGCATTGCAGGGGGGATATGGGAGGAGCGTGGGGAGGAGGGTGTTCTTAGTGCACCGGTTGATGCACGAATTCTGTCGCGCGCCGCGCTACAATCCGCGCTTGTGATTGCCGAGCGGGTTGGTAGGCATGACGGCCTATAACCTATGAAACGAATCTGTCTGGCGGCATTGTTTTCCGTGGCTTTCGCAACTGGTCTCGTGGCGGCGGAGCCGAAGGAATTGGCCGCGGCCAAAAAGGAATTCGCGCAAAACGCGCATCCCGATGAAGCGGCGCGGGTCCACTATGTGCAGTCGCTGGCCACGCTGCGCGGCAAACTGGCGAAAAGCGGTGGAGACTGGCAGGCGGTGGATGCGGAATTGCGCAAGCATCCCGCGCCCAGTTCGGCAGAATACTCAAGTCTTCGGGTGGGCGAGTGGACGTCCCCACGTCACGGCTATGTCTATCGGAAGAACGGCACGTGGTCGATGACGCCGGTCGAGCCGGATGCGACCCGTGGAGGCTGGAAGATCGAGGGCAATCAATACTTCGCCGGAGCCATGGCAACCAAAAAGGCGGACATGACGAAATACACGATCATTTTGCTGACCGCGAAGGACTTCATCTTCACGGATGGCACGGTGGTATTTTTCGAGAAGAAGGGGAAGTAAGTGAAGGTCGTACGGAGTCGCGATCTGTAGCGGCGCTCTCTGATCGTCGCGCGCTGCTTCCTGCTTGTTCAGAAAATCGGCGACGCTGGGACGGCGCCGCTACAAGTGCAGGTATCCGCTGCTACGGATCGACGGTGCGGAGGATGATCTTGTTCTCGGCGAAATGGCCGAGGCCCATTTGCTCCCCGGTTTGCAGCCACTCGGCGCGGCTGGCGATGGATGGCAGCTTGGCCTGTTTGCGCCAGCCTTCGATGAGGCGGAAGGCATTGGCATCGAGCGCGAGGGCGTCCTTGCTGGCGTAGATGGTGTGGTAGGGAAAGGCGTAGTTGGGATTGAAGCGCGGGCCGCTGGCGTACTGGGCGATCAGGGCGTCCATGATGGTGAGGACGACTTTGCCGCCTACTCGTTCGTCGGCATAGATATCGAGCAGGCTGGAAGCGGCGTCGCTGTCGGTCTGGGTGAAGCGGCGCCAGTTGTCGAGGTTTGGCACGGTAATGTTGTAGATCGCGCCGGCCACGCCGCAGCCCGCTTCGTCGGAAAGCACGGGGACATTGATGACCTTCGTGACCTGCTTGCTGAGCACGGTGGAGAGATAGCTCGATGAACTGAGCTGGTCGGCGGGTTCGGAACGCTTGCCGAGTTTGCCTTGCTTTTCCTCGAAGAGCAGGTCGCCCCAAATGAGCTTGCCGAGGATAGGGGCGGAGAATTGCGCCGAGCGATCGTAGCCACGGGTGGGTGGGATGCTGGCGGTCTGGTAACCGCCGCGTTCGCTGACATAACCGGCGGTGCGAAGGTCGTCCGCCTCTCGGTCCCAGACGATCACGCGACTGCGCGGAATGCCGGCCTGCTCTAGCCCGTCGAGGATCGCCTCGACGACGCCGCGGTGCGAGGCGAAGTAACGGCCACCGGCGGCGGCGACCTTGATGCCGACGCGATCGTTCGGCGAGACGAGCGATCGCCAGGCCTTGGCGGTGTCATTCTGCCCGGTGGCAGCGCGGACCACGCGATCGACCATGCGGCGGGTGACGCTGGCATTTTCGTCGAGGGCATTCAACGCCCCGGCTTCCTGCGCGACGTAAATGGTGGAGGTGGGCGGCGGAGTCGGCGGCGCGCTCGGGGGCTCCGCGGCGAAAAGCGGCAGAGCAAAAAACGCGGCAAGGCCCACGAACAAAAGACGAAACACAGCGGGCGAATATGCTGCCAACGCCGGAAGAGTCAATGCGCCGCAGCGAGGCGCGGAATGGAATCAATCCAGATCGAGCGCGCGAAGCAGGGAACGATCGATTCGGCCGGTGACTTCGAGACGGTGATCATACTGATACTGGCGGATCGCCGAGCGGGTGCCGGCGCCGATATCGCCATCGATGCCGCCACGGTAGTAGCCATCGCGGCGGAGGGCGCGCTGGACATCGACCGCCAGGCCGTCGCCGGCCTGAGAGGCGCGATAGGTGGGCGAGGTTGAGAAAGAGAGACCGATGGAAGGGCTCGCGTAGTAGGAGCCGTAGTACGGCGCCGAGTAATAGGGGGAGTACGAGTAGTAGTATGGCGAATAGCCCCCGTAGCCATAGTAGCGGACGCGAGATCCCCCATAGTAGTAGTGACCGTGGCCGTTATTGCCGTGCCAGTTTCCATTTCCACCGTTCCAGTTTCCGTGGCCGTGATCATTATGGCCGTGGTCGTTGTCATGCCCATGGTCGTGGTCCTTGCTGAGACCGGTGGAAGGGCTGCCCAGCCACAGGGCGGCGAGGATAGCGGGAAGGCAGGCAAGCGTTTTCATGAGATGCAGAGATTTGATAGGGAGACGCAGGCTGAAGCTATTATCTTCAAATTGATTGTCGCTGAATTTCCGCTGGGTGGCAAATAGACTCACTTGGTGCGGAAATCCACTACTGTGGGTTGGCCATCCTTCAGAGTAAGTGGCGGGCAATAAGCGCCGAGTGGTTCGCGCTTCCACCAGCCGGGGTGGCCATCTCCGTAGCGAGTAAAATGGTAGTCGTAGACGACGGCCCGGATATAGCGAGGTGGGTGATCGGGGAAGGGATCGTTGCGCAGCAGCGCCAGGACTTCAGGTGAACCCTCCAGCAGGCGCACGAGGAAATTGACGAACCACGGGTTGTACTGCACGTCGCTCAAGGCGGCGAACCACATCTGCCAGTCCAGTCGCGGCTGATGCGGGGCGACGAGGTGTGGGCGCTCGTGGAGGTCGCCGGGCTTCCATCGGAACTGATATTCGCGCCAGTGTTCGCCATCGTCGCTGCCTTCTACGCTGATCTCGTGGCGCGTCGTGGTCATCACGCGGAAGAGGCCGTAGCCATTCAAGCTCATGAGTGGCTGCACCATGCCATCCAGTGTGGGCAAGGGTTCCGGCCATTCCTTGACGAGATTGACCGAAGAAAGGAGCGGCTGCACGGTGACGAGGAAGACGAGCGTGAGCACGGCGCCCAGCCGCATGCCGCCGAACGGAGTCCAGCTCTCGTTGGTGCCTTCGCGAGCCTGGAGTCGCGGGCGGAAACGCACCGGCCAGGCCTCATTGTCGAAGAGCAGCAGGCACAGGAGGATGGTCAGCAGATTGAAGAACGCGTAGTTGCCCGTGGTGAAGATGCCGACTTGCAGCGCGATCAGCGCCCAGGCGCCGCCATGTCGCCAGGGTCGCGGCGCGAGGATGAGGAACGGCGCGAGCAGCTCGATGAGGAACATGACGATCGTGACCAGGTTGAGGATGACGTCGGGAATTTGATTGGCATACCACGCGGTCCAGAGTGGCAGTGGTTGCGTCTCGAAATGGTATTCGAGCGCGGTGCATGAGAGCCACGTGGAGTCGCCACTACTGAGCTTCACCGCCCCGGATTCGAACATGAGCCGGAAGAGCAGCCACCACAGCATCCAAAGCCCGGCTTGATGCGCCGGACGCCAGCGGTCCCATTGCGGGCGCCATTGCCAGGGCAGCAGGAATGTTGCTGCCAGCGCGGTCTCGAGCAGCAGGGCGTCCCACTGGAAATTGGTAAATGGGGTGGCGATCCAGCAGAGCGAGAGATAGAGCGTCCACAGTAGCAGCGTGCACGGCCCGGGGAAGAGACCGCAGATCAATACGATGGACAGCACCACGCCGATGATACAGAGCGAGACGAGCATGGCGTCGCCCGCATTGATCCAGCAAAGGGTGGGGACCTGCAGCACTGCTTCGCCGCCATACTTCTTCCAGACAAGGTCGAGAAAACGCTGGGCGGGAACGATGCCGTGCTCGCCCGCCAACCCACGGATTTGCACGCCGAGCGAGGAGAAGGCGAAGAAAAAAATCGCTCCTAGTGCCCGGGCAAAAATCCAGCGCGCATTCGTGAAGAGCGACGGCTTGCAATGGGCGAACATGACTGGAGAAAACGGGAACGCGATGCTCTCACGCAAGTTCTGCCGGCGCCTGCGCCAGCAAGGGAATATGGCTCAATCTAGCGAGCTGGCGGAGAGGTTGGCGACTTCGGCGGCGTCCGGGACGGCTCGCCATTTGGGCCCACGGCCCTGGGATCGTAGTTGTTTGTTTAGTGGAGCGATCCACCCCTGG
>JBGGMZ010000203.1:0-5935 GCA_041287745.1 Chthoniobacter sp.
GAACCCGGCGGCGCGGTTTCCCTACCAGCGTGGACGGCGCTGACGCTAGGGCCGGAAGCCTCTCTTGCTCTATCAGCAAGTAATTTCGAGATACGCTCCAGTCCCAGCCGTGTTTCATCCGTGTCCATCCGTGGCTAAAAAATCTGCTCCCATCCCAAGTTCGCTCACTGGGCGTGAGATGAAAGCCGGGGCGCGATCTGTCCTCCTGCTGCTAGTGTGCAGCCTCGCGCTCGTCGCCGCGCTTATCCTCGTTGCACAGGGTTTCAAGCGGCTGCACGCCGATCAGATGACTGGGCTGAAGTACATCGGCCCTGCGCCCACGGTAGCGCCACTGCCGGACCTGCCAGCCGGCTCGAGCGATGCTGAACGCACAGCGCACCGGATGGCGGATTGGCTGGGTGAATTGAGTGAGCCGCCCCTCGACAAAATCGGCGGCGGTCCCGACGCAGAGGCCTATCGCTTTTTCTACGCACCCAGCTTCGATCCCCGCGTTTGCGTCACCATCTGGCGGGAGGGTGATCTCTATCACTTGCGAACGGTAGTCATGGATGTCCGGCCCACTCTCACCCTGTGGGGCAAGAGCGAAACGATCTCGGCTCGCAAATGGAATCGGCTGCGGGCCGCGTTCACGAAACGCTCGGTGACCGATCCCTTCGATGGAGACAACTCCGGAGGGGGCATCGATGGCTCCTCGTGGTTTCTGCAATCGCTCACTTCCGGTCGTGTCACGACTGCACAAGCTTGGAGCCCCGTGCGCTGCTTTGGTCCGGCTCATTTTGAAATCGTCAGCGCACGCGAGCGACGGCTTGGTGACTTTGTCAAAACCTCCCTGCTTTTTCTCGACTGGGCCGGGGTCCAGGTGCCCGAGATGTACTGATGACCAGCGCCCGCTCTTCCATCCTGCGAGTGCTCAGCTTTCTCCTCGCGCTCTTGCTGCTGGCCGGCCTCTGCGCGGGAGCGTTCGCGTTGCTCGATTACCACTGGGCCTGGCAGCCGGTGTTTAATTACAAGAAGCTCTTCTGGGATGGCTGGCTCACCACCGTCGGCATCTCCGCGCTGGCCGTGCCGATGAGCTGCGCGATCGGGCTCGGGCTGGCGCTGGCCCGGCGGGCGCCGCTGGCGACGCTGCGCGACATGGCCCGGATTTTCGTCGAGCTCACCCGCGGCACACCACTGCTCGTGCAGCTTTTCATCTACTGGTACGCCTTTGGACAAAAGCTCTCCAGCGATTACCGGCTCTTCGCCGGCGCGCTCACGCTCTCGCTTTTCGAAGGAGCTTATATCAGCGAGATTTTCCGGGCGGGCATCGAGGGCATCGCGACGTCGCAATTGGAAACCGCCCGCGCACTCGGCTTCAATCGGCTGCAGACCTATCGCTACGTCATCTTCCCCCAGGCCCTACGCCAGAGCCTGCCGCCGCTCGCCGGGCAATTTGCCAGCATCATCAAGGACTCCTCGCTCCTCTCCGTGCTGGGCATCTCGGAATTCAGCCTCGCGGCCAGCCAGGTGAGTTCCTTCGCCGCCAGCACGTTCGAGATCTATCTGCCCGTCGCCGTCGGCTACGTCATTCTCACCCTGCCCATCTCGCTCTGGACCCAGCGCCTCGAGCAACGCTCTCGTTTCGAGACATGAGCACTCGGAATTTGGCTTATATCCGAGTGCGCAACCTCGTCGCGACTTTCCTAATCGGCGCACTCTTCTACGCCTTTTCCTTCGGTCCCGCCGCACGAGCGGTGGAATTTGGGCACCTCTCGCTTCGCGCGTTTTTGACCATCTACGTTCCATTCACGGGCATGAGCTCGTTCTCCCGCGGCATGCAGAGCTACGCGAAAGTTTGGCTTCCGGAGCGCCAGGCGCGCGACTCATGGATTCCGGAAGAAAACACCGCCGATTGATCGTTCCAAGCCTCATGCGCCTGTCACTTGACTCTCTGACAAAATCTTTCGGCACTCATCGCGTCATCGATGACGCCACCGCCGATTTCGGCGAACTGCGCAGCCTCGCGCTGATCGGCCCAAGTGGCGGGGGTAAGTCCACGCTGTTGCGCCTGATCGCCGGGCTAATCGCGCCGGACAGCGGCACCATCGCGCTCGAGGGCAAAGCCATCGGCTCGGATGAGGACTCGCTCCGCGCGCATCGCCAGCATCTCGGCGTGGTCTTCCAATCCTATAACCTCTTTCCGCACCTATCCGCGCTGGTGAATATCACCCTGCCCCTGGAAAAAGTGCACGGGCTCAAGCCCGCCGCGGCCGAAGAACTCGCGCGGGAAACATTGAAGCGTTTCGCGCTCGCCGATCATGCGGACAAAAAGCCCGCCGAGCTGAGCGGTGGGCAAAAACAGCGCGTGGCCATCGCCCGCGCGATAGCCATCAAGCCGCGCCTGCTGCTCTTCGACGAGCCGACCAGCGCGCTCGATCCCGAGATGACTGCCGAAGTGCTCGACGTGATCGAGGAGTTGAAAAACGAAGGTCACGATTTCCTGCTGGTGACGCATGAGATGGGCTTCGCGCGCCACGTCGCCGATCGCGTCGCCTTCCTCGCCCAAGGCCGCATCGTCGAGCACGGCCCGGCGGAACATCTCTTCGACCACCCGCAAAGCCAGGAGTGCCGCGACTTCCTCGCGCGCGTCCTGCGGCACTAAGGGGCCCGCGGCGCGCTCCAAAAAAAGCCGTCATCCTGAGCCTGCGAAGGATCTCTGATCTCTGCCTTTTGAACCGTTCAATGAGAGCCCTTCGCGAAGCTCCGCAAGGAGTGTCAGTATTTTTAATCCGGCAAGTTGTCCTCTCGCGCCCGAATACGATCTTGGACATATTCACCTGCCGCACCCATGAGCACCACCGAGCCTCCCTTCACGCTGCCTGACCTGACGCACGAAAATTTCTTTGCGCCCGGGGCGCAGCGCGAAATGTTCGAAAGACATCTGCTGCCACTTTACATCCCGCGCTGCCGGTGGTTTGCGGGAAAGGCGCGCGATCCGCGTAGCTTCGCGGTGCAGGATGTCATTGCCATCAGCAGTGCGCCGGATTCGGCACGGCTCGTCCTGGTGAAAGTCGATTACGCGGATAAATCGACGGAGACCTATCTATTACCGCTGCAGGTGCTCACCGGCGCCGCGGCTCGCGATCTTGCCACCACGCATCCCCAGGCCATCCTCGGCGAGTCCGGCGAGAGCGTCCTCTGCGACGCGCTGCACGACGACGCCTTCCGCAGCGCTCTCTACACGCTCATGGCCACCCGCGGCACGCGCTCCGGAGAGCACGGCACGCTCACCGGCCAGCCGGGCGCGGCGCTCGCCGAGATCAAGGGCATCCCCTCCTCCCGCGCGCTCGCTGTCGAGCAGAGCAACTCGTCGATCATCTACGGCGATCACATTTTCCTAAAGCTCTACCGCCGGCTCGAGCACGGCATGAATCCCGATGCGGAAATCCTGCGTTTCCTCAGTGAGCGCCGCTTTCCCCACGCGCCCCCATTTGCCGGTGCGATCGAATATCGCGATAGGGAAGGCAACGCGTGCGTGCTCAGCCTCGCCACCGGGCTCGTGCCCAACAAGGGCGACGCCTGGAGCTTCACGCTGGGAGAATTGAAGAGGTGGTTTGAGACATTGCGCACCGAAAACCCGGCGATGGCGGAGAAAATCGAGGATGAGTCCCTCAAGCGTGCGGCCCAGCTGGGCACGCGCACGGGTGAGATGCATCTCGCGCTTGCCGGCGAAACTTCCGACCCGGATTTTGCGTCAGAACCGCTCAGTGTGGCCGATGCCAGGGCGCTCGCCGAAGGCGTGACTGCTTCCGCACGGCAGGTCCTTGCTCTCATTGCCGCCAAGCTGGATACCCTGCCCGAACCGGCGCACAGCCTGGCGCAGCGCTTCGTGGCGCTCAAGCCCACCCTCCTCGCCCACGCCGAGTCCTTGCGCGCGACTGTGGCCGCCGCCAAGACGCGCACCCACGGCGACTATCATCTCGGCCAGGTGCTCGAGACGGGTGGTGACTTCGTGATCATCGACTTCGAGGGCGAGCCGCTGCGCTCCCTGGCCACGCGCCGGGAGAAGCGCTCCCCCTTCCGCGACGTCGCCGGCATGCTGCGCTCCTTCGACTACGCCGCACACGCCGCTCTCGATGCCTTGGGAGAAGACCGCGCGGCCCTCTCCGCGCTGGCCGAGCGCTGGTCCGGCGAGGCGCAACTCGAATTTCTCGACGCCTGGCTGGCCGCCACGGAGGGAGCTGCATTTCGCGCCACGACTCGCGTAGAAGAGGATCGCCTGCTGGAGGCCTTTCTTCTCGAGAAAGCGCTCTACGAGGTCGTCTACGAAATCAACAACCGGCCTACCTGGCTCCCGATTCCGCTGCGCGGGGTATTGCGCTTGCTGGAGACTCAAGGCTAAGCACCACGAACCACGTGTTTCGTATCCGCGCTTGTCGCAGCAAGCACTGATGGTACGCTCCGCGCACATCCGCCACCCATGGCCCCTAACGGATATCTCGCTCTCATCCTCCACGCGCACCTCCCCTACGTGCGACATCCGGAGTATGATGAATTTCTCGAGGAAGACTGGCTCTACGAAGCGATCACCGAGACCTATCTCCCGCTCCTCTCCATGCTCTATGGGCTGGCGGAGGATGGCGTGCCCTATCATCTCACGCTCACGCTCACACCGCCGCTCTGCCACATGCTGCGCGACCCGTTGCTGCAGGAGCGCTACGAACGTTATCTCGATCGTTCGCTCGCCCTGGCGCACCATGAAGTGGAGCGCACACGCGACGAAAGCCACCTGAACGAGCTGGCGAAATTCTATTTTCACCGTCTCTCGCAATGCCACAAAGACTGGCACGAGCGCTGGAAGCGCGATCTCGTCGCGGCCTTCGGCGAACTGCAGGAGCGAGGCGTGATCGAGATCATCACTTGCGCGGCCACGCACGGTTTCCTGCCGTTGATGGAGAATTTCGAGAAAGCGGTCCGGGCGCAGATCTTTCTCGCACGCGACCACTACCGCGAAATGTTTGGACGCGATCCGCGCGGCATCTGGCTGCCCGAGTGCGCCTACGTGGCGAGCCTCGACCAAGTCTTGCAGGAGGCGAATCTGCGGTGGTTCGTGCTCGATTCGCACGGCGTGATGTTCGGGAATCCGCGCCCGCGCTACGCCATCTACGCGCCCATCTTCACACCGGCCGGCGCAGCGGCCTTCGGGCGCGATCGAGAATCGAGCCGCCAGGTCTGGAGCGCGGAGGAAGGTTACCCCGGCGATCCCGCCTATCGCGATTTCTACCGCGACATCGGCTTCGATCTTTCGCGCGAGTATCTGGGCGATGCCCTACCCCCTGACGGCACGCGCAAGTTTACCGGCATCAAGTATCACCGCATCACCGGCCGCACCCAAGACAAGGAGCTCTACAATCGCGGCTGGGCACTGGGCGCGGCGGACCATCATGCCGGACATTTCATGGGGGCGCGCGCGGCGCAGATGCAGCACCTGCGGGCGAACATGAATGTCCCGCCCATCGTGGTCAGCCCCTTCGATGCCGAGCTCTTTGGGCACTGGTGGTTTGAGGGGCCCGAGTTCCTGAACCTCTTCATCCGGAAGGCAGCTTACGACCAGCACGAGTTTGCTTTCACGACCCCCACCCGGTACCTCGCCGAAAACCAGACCCTGCAACTCGTCGTGCCGAGCCCCTCGAGCTGGGGCAATCGTGGGTATTGGGAGGTCTGGCTCGATGAATCGAACGCGTGGATTTACCCCCACCTGCACGCCGCCAGTCGGCGGATGACGGAACTCTCCCGCCTATTCAAGGCGCGGGAAAACTTGTCGGAGCTGCTGGATCGGACGCTCTCCCAGATGGCCCGCGAACTCCTTCTCGCGCAGTCCAGCGACTGGGCCTTCCTGATGAAGACGGGCACGGCGCGAAACTACGCCGGCAAGCGGACCAAGGATCACTTACTG
>JBGGMZ010000204.1:0-20487 GCA_041287745.1 Chthoniobacter sp.
GCTGCCGCTCGTCCCGATCACTCCCGCCCCGGAAGTCCCTGCCCCCACGGGCAACACCACCCGCGAGGAATACATGAAGATGGTCAGCGACGGGCAGGAGTTCATCCGCGCCGGCGACGTCTTTCAGTTCGTGCCTTCGCAACGCTTCGAGACCGACTACTCCGGCGACTCGCTCACCCTCTACCGCGCGCTGCGTTTCGTGAACCCGTCACCCTACATGTTCTGCCTGAAATTCGCGGGTGCCTTTTCGCTCGTCGGCAGTTCGCCCGAGGTCCACGTCCGCGCCATCAATGGCCGCATCGACATCCGCCCCATCGCCGGCACCCGCCGCCGCGGCGCGAATGCCGCCGAGGACGAGCACAACGCCCAGGACCTCCTCGCCGATCCGAAGGAACGCGCCGAGCACCTCATGCTCGTCGACCTCGCTCGCAACGACGTCGGCCGCGCCGCCCAATTTGGCTCGGTCAAAGTCAGCGACTTCATGACCATCGAGAAGTACAGCCACGTCATGCACATCGTCTCGAACGTCCATGGCACGCTGCGCCCCGACCGTAGCGCCTACGACGTCATGCGCGCCACCTTCCCCGCCGGCACCGTCAGCGGCTCGCCCAAGGTCCGCGCCATGCAGATCATCAACCAATTTGAAAAGAGCAAACGCGGCGTCTACGCCGGCGCCGTCGGCTACTTCGGCTTCGATGGCAACAGCGACTCCTGCATCGCCCTCCGCACCGTCGTGCTGAAGGACGGCAAAGCCTACGTGCAAGCCGGCGCGGGAATCGTAGCCGACTCCTCACCGGAATCGGAGCATCAAGAGTGCGTGAACAAAGCCATGGGCATGATGGCTGCCATCGCCCGCGCCAAGCAGATCTAGCATCTAGGATTTAGCATTTGATCCTTTCCAGTCGTTCACAGTTATGAACAAAGAGGAGCTTAAGCTTCGGACGAAACAGTTTGCGTTGCGCACGATCAAGCTGGTGCGTTCTTTGCCGAAAGATGTGCCTGGGAAGGTCCTGACGAATCAACGGATGCGTTCCGCAACTTCGGTAGGAGCCAATTACCGTTCCGCCTGCCGAGGCCGTTCAAAAGCCGAATGGCGCGCCAAACTCGGAATCTGCCTCGAGGAAGTAGACGAAAGCGCGTATTGGCTGGAGCTCATGATCGAAGACGAAATGCTCCCCCGCCCCCGCGTAGAGCCTCTCTGGAAAGAAGCCGACGAACTGTGCGCCATTTTCTACGCCGCGCTCGAAACCGGAAAAAGCCCTTCGTAACGCCAGACGCGCGAAGCGCCAAACTTCCAAATGTTAAATCCTAAATCTTAGATCTTAGATTCCCATGTTACTCGTAATCGATAACTACGATAGCTTCACCTATAACCTGGTGCAGTATTTCGGCGAACTCGGCGCGGACCTTCTCGTCAAACGGAACGACGAAATCACGCTCGACGAAATCGCCGCGCTCAAGCCCGAGCGCATCTGCATCTCGCCCGGCCCGTGCACGCCGAATGAAGCCGGCATCAGCAACGAAGTCATCAAGCGCTTCGGCCCCAACACTCCGCTCTTCGGCGTGTGCCTCGGCCATCAATGCGTCGGTCATGTCTTCGGTGGTGACGTCGTCCGCGCCGGACGCCTCATGCATGGCAAGACTTCGCCGATCCTGCACAATGGCACGGGCGTCTTCGCCGGCCTGCCCAGCCCTTTCGAGGCCACGCGTTACCACTCTCTGCTCGTGAAACGCGAAACCTTCCCCGCAGCGCTGGAGATCACCGCCGAAACCGCCGAGGGCGAAATCATGGGCCTGCGCCACCGCGAATTTCCCATCCACGGCGTGCAATTCCACCCCGAGTCCATCCTCACCCTCGAAGGCAAGAAGCTCCTGCAGAATTTCCTGAAGCTTTAAGCCTCAGTCGGTATTCACACGCCATAGCAACACGCTCTGCTGTAGCGGCGCTCTCCGAGCGTCGATCGAGCAGTGCGTTTTATCGTATCGCGGAGCGATTCGATAGATCCTAGCTCGAATCTCTCTCGGGTTTCTTTGCATACCACTGGATCAAACCACACTTCTCGCAAATCAAGGCCGTGCCCGATTTGTCGAGCCAGTCCACATTGAGGAAGGTGCTGCTCGTCTTGTTGAGGAGAGCCTCTTGCTCTTGGAATAGTTCTCCCTTGCAGTGCGTGCAAGCGACACGGATCCCGGCCGCCGAATAGCGAGCTGGTTCAAAGCTTTTGCTGAAGGCTTTCGCCCCCGCCTTCAAGGCGCGTCCAAGATTTTTCATAGATGTGCACTGAGTCTAAATGCCGCGACGTAGAGGGATGGTAATGAACTGCCTAAAATCATCAATTCACAGAACGGGTATTCACGCCTCATCCGAATCGATACCCAAGCCGCGCAAATGAGCGCGCTCGGCATCGGTCAGCAGTTTCCCAACTCGATCGAAATACTGTTCGATTTCGGGCCGCAATCCGTGGGTAAAACCGACGATCAGCGCAAAACCCGCTTTCTTCAATGCCTCGCGGAGAGGTGAATCGAGAGCCAACGTGCCATCGATCGCCTCCAGCATGGCTGCCAGGCGGTGGAGTTCTTCTTCGTCCGATTCAGTCATGATCAGGTGAGTTACCGAGTTCTATCACACGCTTCCACGGCGCTGCGCTACATTATACGCCGCACTTACGGTCGATGAGCGCCCTCGCTTGCTTCTTCATGAGGTCATATCGCTTGGATTGTTCGCGACACCGCTCGTCCGCGGTCGGGCTGCTGCCCTTCACTCTTCCAGCAGCCCTGCCGGTGAATTCGAACCATAGAGAGGCGGGGTCGTCGATCATGCGTTTGCCATTGCCCCGCAACGTCACTTCCGGGTGTCGCGAGCGAATGACTTCTTCCGGGAGGTGAGCCCGTGAGTCGTCGGCGGGCATCTCGATGAGCTTGTCCGACCGTCTGCGGCAGGGTCCCCACGTCGCCCCTTTGACTCCGCTCAGCCCTTCCTCGAGCAGTGCATACTCCTCGGTGGCGAGATAGCGCCCATGGACACGCAGCTTCTGCAATTTCGGAAGACCTAGCGCTGGCAGCATGGCCGGATACGAGGCCCGACATATCACCTCCCACAGTGCGAGCACCTCCAACTTCGGCAGGCCGAGAAGAAATTCGAAGCCGTCGATAGGCTGCTGCCAATCCAATGTGCCGTTCACCGAAAGATACTGGAGATTCGTCGCTCCAGACAGACCGCTGAAATCCGAGACCCGGCGCAGGTTCTCGATGTGGAGTGCGCGCAACCGTTTCAAGTTTGCCACCGGCGCCAGATCGCTGAAGCCGGAGACGTATTCCAAGACCAATTCCTCGACTCCGCTCATCGAGCTGACGAAATCGATGGTGTGAGGTCGCGCGTGCGTAATCCGCAGCCGCTTGATCGAGCAAAGCGCCTGGACGGCGAGCAACTGCTCTGGCGTTGGCTCATGCAGAGTCAACTCCTCGAGATTCGGCAGGGTGAGCGCTCGCTCCCAGTTTTTGTCGTCTTTCCCGATGGTCACGATGGTGACCTCGGGACTTCCCTCGGGCACATCACCGATGCGGTAGGCGTACCTCTCCCTGTTCGGAACGATCGTCCAGTAGTCTCCATCGCGATCAAGTATGTCTCCGAAATGATGTCGCATAAGGGTAGTGGCCTCCCGTCAGCGCGGGGTGGATTCCGTCGGGCGCCGGACTTTGTCGAAACGGTAGGCCCCAACGACTGCGCCGGTGGTGTCGATCAGCGCGACTTCGGCTTGGTTCAAGTCGATGCCCTTCATGGCGGGGCTGATTTCGACCTGGATGAGTGAGTAGTCCGGCAGAAGGAAAGGCCCCGTCTCGCTTCTCGTTTCGCCAATGGCGCGCGCTTGCAAATCGACGGGGGTGATGCGCCATCCGGTTCCCTTGGGTATCCCCGTTTTCCAGGCGACGGCATGCCGTTCTGCATCGCGGATCTGCAGCTCAGCGATACTACACTTCGTGGGATCGGCGACGATGACGAAGAAGGCGCGGCCGTCGGCGGTTTTCTCGAGGCGGACAGTCCCGAGCGAGAGAATCGTGGCGTCCTTGTGCGTGTACAGCGTGTAGTCGCCGACGTAGAGGGCCAGCCGGAAATTCGAGAGGAAGTTATCGATGTTATAGTAGGTGCCATTCGCGATCCGCCCGATGACCAGGCAGGTCTTGTCCTGCAGCAGGCGAGTGAGGATCTCGGCTTTTTGCGAATCATTGAGGACTTTGCCCCACACGCCGACATTCACGTTTGTCGGCGTCGGCTTGTGCGTCCAGATGTTGAAGCTGAACAGGCCGGGCGAGCCGTAGAGCAATCCGCCATGGGCGGTGATGTTGCGCGCGAGGATGCGAGTTTCGCTCGTCTGCGCGCCCGAGAGACGGAGCGACTTGGCGCCAGGCAGTCCGAGAGGTTCGCGGTCGAGATAGGCGAGGAGTGCATCGCTACCCAATTGCCACTGGGCGACGGCAGCGAGGGCCAGCAGAAGCCCGCCAGCCAGCGGCATCGCCAACCGCGGCCAGCGCGTGCCCTGCAGGAGAAGGCACATGGCATCGTAGCTGCCAACGACGAGAAGCGGGACAAAGAGGAAAGAGCCCCACGCCATTTGCGAACCGCCGACGGGATAGGCTTGCAGGATCCCCCAGATGGCGCACCAGCCCAACCATGAGCGCCCTCGCGCGGCCGGATCGGACTCACCCGCGGTGGTGAGCGGCGTGGCCATGAGCCAGGCCAGCGCGGGCGCGAATTCAAACACGGCGTGGTATGGCTTGGCGAAAACGAGGCCCGTCAATTGCACCAGCACCAGGAGGCCACCGAGCAGGCGCAGCCAGGCGATGACCGTGGCACGCCGGGCGGCCGGGGCGAATTGAACGAGTGCCGCGACCAGCGAGAGAATGGCGAGGGCAACGGCTCCGGTTCGCCAGAGGATCGCGACCCGGTTCGCACCGGGGTGGCGGAGTGGAGCGGTCACGACGCCTTCCCAAAAGCCCGCGACCGACGTGCCCGTGGCGACGCAAAATACCACCATGCTTGCCGTAACCAGCGCGGCCGCGATGACGCTCCACATCCAATCCCGCCAGGTGAACTCGGCCGGTCGCCCGCTCCGGTGGAGAGTCACCAGCACGGCCAGTCCACTGGCGGCGAAGACCAGCACGAAATCGCGCGCCCAGGCCTCATGCAGATACGCCGTCATCAAGACGAGCGGGATCGCCACGGTGCCCAAGGCAGTCAGCACCAGCGCTGCCCTGCCCCACTTGCGTCCCCCGGCGTGGAGCGCCATCCAGGATCCGACAGCAATGAGAAAGAAAACGCCCACGTTGATTTTCATCAGGGCCATGGCAGTCCCCACCACGGCACCGGTGACGGCGAAGGTGCGATTTGCCCCGCGCAGCAGCGCGCCGAGGCCGATGGCGGCGCCGACCGCCGTGATCGCAACCAGGATTCCGCCGGGATGAAACGGCTCGCGAATGATCTCCTGCAACGCCGCAAAAGACAGGATGACGGTCGCGACCGTAGGGAGCCAACGCTGCGTCAATCGCCACGCCATGCCGCCGCAAACGCCCGCGGCGATGAGCCAGTAGGCCAGCGTCAACCAGCGGCCGCTTTCGTTGTCGAAGACCAACCCGGTGGCCTCGTGCCACAGGCGATACCAGGCATAGAACAAGGGCCCGTACTGGCTGAAGACGTCGGTGTAGAGAGCGTGACCGGCGCAGAATCCCCGCACCGACAAGAGGACAGTGCCCTCGTCGTCGTTCTGGACGAAAGTCGTAAACAGCATCCAGTAGCCCGTGCAACCAAGCAGCACGGCGAGGAGCGCGCCGAGAATGATCTTCGGCCAATGCCTCTGGATTGATGAAGTCATGCCGCCTGCAGTTTTTTCCAGATGCATCTCGTAGTCTCGTGTCGGATCTCGTTCGGGGGCGTCTTCAGCAGGCAATAGGGTTCGTCGGCCGGGATTTTAGCACAATCGATGCCGGGAGAGCACGCGTCCAAGTCGTCGGCGGAGCGAGGTCGAGGTGCGCCGGGCTATTTTCGGTCGCTCCTGCGGAGCTAAAAATTTCCGACGCCGGGGACAGCGCCGCCACAGATGCAAGCACGTGGGCCGCAAAGACGCATCCGCGGCAACCGTGAAGGGCGAACCTTCTGCCTATGAAGATATTGCCTTTCAGCCACCGGCGCGCTGCGAGGATTCGTCTGAGCGCGTGGTCAGGCTCGGAATGCGGAGCAACAATTTGACACCGTAGAATACGAGAAAAGACACGGCGACAATGATCAGCATCTGCAACAAAAGAAGAACGATGAAGAATGCCTGATCGTTGCCGCTAAAAAGCCGCTCGATGGGGGACAATGCCAGCACCGCGCTCCCCCAGAGGTAGAAGCCGCCGTCGGCCAGAAAATCAGACTGCCACCATCCGGGGTGCAAGACCCAGTCCGATTCGACATCCGGGTTTAGACCGCGAAACCCATATTCGAGAAAGCAGATGGCCAGTAAAGTTGCCACCAGACCCGCCAGGATGATTGGGATGCGCTTCATAGAAGACTTAATATATCTAAACGCAGACGCTTTTCAGTCTTTGGCGACATACCAGTTAGGTGCCAGAGGACGGATAGAACGCCAAGCCTGGACGAACTTGGTGTCTGCGTTTGGATCGGTCGGGCTGTAGACGAATACGGTGTGCTTGACGGGAAAGCCGCCACCCCAAAAGGAAGAAGATGGCCTGCGGTTGTCCCTGAAAACTGCGTTTCCGAACAGCGCCCGGAAGGAAGATGAGTGAATAACGCACATCCCCTCTTCGGCGTTGCGCCAGAATTAAAAATGCCTGACACGCAACGCCTTAGTCTGGCTACAAATGTGATGAGTAAATACACGTATTCTATGATTTATGTAGTCGACTTTAGTCTGCAAACACCAAGGGGCTCCGTCGCATAAACGTATTGCTACACAGGTGCTTTTCGCTACACATCGGATCACCTGCACGGTGTTTCAGGTGGTGGGAGCCGTCGGTTGGTTGGGAGTTAGTCATCACCGCTGGTCTCAAATCCTATGCGTTCCTCCAAAAGACATTCCATTTTTGCTGCACTCAGCGTGGCCGGTCTCTGCTTCACGGGCGGGCTGGCGCGCGCCGATTTCTCGATTTACGTGGAATACAATCCGAGCGGAATCGGCTCCATCGTCAAGTATGACAGCCTGGGCAACGGTACCGCTTTCGCTTCCGGCTTCCAGTTTCCGGAAGGGCTCGTGCAGGACAGTCTGGGCAATTTCTATCTGGTCGATGAGTTCAACGCCAATATCGTAAAAGTGCCTGCCGCCGGCGGCTCCGGGACAATCCTGGCGCACGTGAGCGACCCCGCGCCTTATGATATCGCGATCGACGTGAGCGGCAATCTCTACGTCGCTAACTACGTCTTTGGCACCATCACTAAATACAGTTCCACCGGGACGAGTCTCGGGACGTTCATCAGCAGCGGATTGAGCAATCCGGACGGATTGGCCTTCGACGCTGCGGGGAATCTGTATGTCTCCAGTTACACCGGCGCCTCGGTGAAAAAGTATGACTCCTCAGGGACATTGCTCGCCACTTACACTACCGGCTCGGGCCCCCAGGGAATGACCTTCGACTCCTCGGGCAACCTCTTTGTCGCTCTCACTAATTTGGGCATCGTGGAGAAATTCAGCCCCACCGGGACCGATCTCGGGGCATTCATCTCGGGCGTGACCTCGCCGACGGATCTGGCTTTCGATCCCCTGGGCAATCTCTACGTCACGAGCTGGACTCCCAGCACGGGCTCGGTGCTCAAGTACAGTAGCACTGGCACGTCCTTGGGAACGTTCGCCACCGGCGGCAGCCCGACGGGCATCTTGATCGTCAACAATGTCCCGGAGCCAGGGAGCGCGCTGCTCCTGGCGATGGCAGGCGGCACGATGCTCGGTCTGCGACGCCGCCGACATTAAGGCTGCGGTCTGGGGACGGTGTCGGTAATGACGTGATCGGCCGGAGGTGTGGAAGTGTACTATGAGGGGTGCCGTTTGACCGGAGAGACTCTTTCGCTTACGTCACGGCGCCACTCTCCCCTGCCCGGATTTTCCCTAACCTTTTGCCTCGTCCGACCTTTCTCCTCCCGATGAACCATGCTCCCCACATTTCGACCCAGCGCGGGCTGGCGCGCCGGACGTTGCTCAAGGCTGCCGGCGTGACGCTGGCGCTGCCTTTCCTGGAAGCAATGCAGCCGGTGTTTGCGGCGGCGGGTGGAACTGGGGCAACGGCCACGGCAACAGCGCCGCGGCGGTTTGTGGGCATCATGACGAACATGGGCATCCTGCCGCAGTTTTTCTTCCCGGAAGCGGCGGGGCTGGATTACGCGCCGACGCCCTATCTCGACATCCTGAAGGAGCATCGCGCGCAGATGACGGTTTTTTCGGGCGTGTCGCTGCCGGGCGTGGATGGCGGGCATGCGGCGGAGCGGTCCTTCCTCACCGGCGCGCCGGGGGCGAGCCGCGGCTCGTTCAAGAACTCGGTCTCTCTGGACCAGGTGATGGCGGAGAAGATCGGGATGGAGACGCGGTTCCCTTCCATCTCAGTGATGATCGGCAGCGATAACCTGAGCCTTTCGTGGACGCGGGATGGCTCGATGATTCCGCCGCAGACGAGCCCGCTGAAGCTTTACCAGCAGCTCTTCGCCGAGGACACCGCGGCGGGCAAGGCCGCGGCGGAACTGCGCCTGAAGCAGGACCGCAGCCTGCTGGACTCGATCCGCGAGAAATCGAAGCGGCTGGAGCGGAGCGTGGGCGCGGCGGACCGCGAGCGGCTGGACCAGTATTTCACGGCGGTGCGCGAGCTGGAGAACCGGCTGGCCAAGGCGGAGGGCTGGATCAATGTGGCGAAGCCGAAGGTGAAGGAGCCGGCGCCGCAGGAGATCGAGGATCGCAACGATTTACCAAAGAACAGCGCGGTGATGTTTGACCTGCTCCGCATGGCGCTGGAGACGGATTCCACGCGCGTGATTACCGTGGCGCAGAGCCTGGCCAGCGTGACACCGAAGACGATTCCGGGCGTGCAATCGAATACCCACGAGCTGTCGCATCACGGCAACCGCGAGGAGAAGCTGGCCGAGTTGCGGCGGATCGAGGAGGCGCAGTTTCAGCAACTGGCGCGCTTCCTCTCGGAGCTGCGAGACGCGAAGGAATCGGGCACGAATCTCATGGAGCGCACGGCGGTGCTCTACGGCACGAACATGGGCAGCGCGAATTCGCACTCGAATGACAACCTGCCCGTGCTGCTGGCCGGCGGCGGCTTCAAGCACGCGGGGCATCTGGCCTTTGACCGGAAGAAGAATTACCCGCTTTCGAATCTCCACGTGTCCCTGTTGCAGCGGCTGGGGATGGAGATGGACAAGTTTTCCAGCGGCACGTCGACCATGCAGGGGCTGGAACTGGCATGAGCGGGGTGACACGTCTGAGCGCGAAAGCTTCCATCGCAGCAGCCGCAGTCCTGGCATTTGCCGGCGCGACGCACGCGGCTTCGAATGGTGCGGCTGGGCCGGCGCTGCCGCCCTTCCTGCAGGACAACTGTCTCGATTGCCACGACAGCGATTCCAAGAAAGGCAACCTGGACCTCACAGCGCTGGGGACGAAGTTCAACCTCGATGAGTGGGTGAAGATCTTCGACCGCGTACACGACGGGGAGATGCCGCCGCCAAAGAAAAAGCAGCCGGATGCGAAAGCGGTGCAGGCATTTCTCGACAGCATGTCGGGGCCGATCGCCCATGCGGATTCCACCCGCGAGCTGCGCGATGGGCGCTCCCGACTGCGCCGGCTGAACCGCGTGGAGCTGGAGAATTCGCTGCGCGATCTGCTGGCGCTGCCTGGCCTGCGTCTGAAGGAAGCGCTGCCGGAAGACGGCAAGAGCCATGGATTCGACACGCTGGGCGCGGCGCTGGATACCTCCTTCGTACATCTCGAGTCTTACCTGGCCGCGGTGGACAAGGCGCTGAATGCGGCGCTCTGCCCGATGGTGGAAAAGCCGCCGGTGCTGAAGTATCGCTATCGGCCGTGGGATTCCATCCAGCACGATGGCAAGGAATGCGAAGGCTCATTCGCGCTGGCCGTGGGCAATCACACGGCGATCGGCATGGCGGGCATGAAGCTGGTGGAAAACTGCGTGGCGGACACCGGGCATCACATCATCGACCCGGATGGACAGGTGACGGCGGTGGGGCTTTTCCGGCACGAAGATGCGGACTATCGCACCTCGCTCACGACCATCGCACCGGTGCTCACGGGCTGGTATCGTTTGCGGGTGAGCGCCTACAGCTTTGGCTGGGATGGCAAGCAGGTCGTGCCCACAGAGCGGCACGGCGCACTCGGCTGGGGTATCCACTCTACGGGCGAACACTTTGGCACGGTGGATCTGCCGCCGAATGCGCCCGCGGAGCGCGAGGTGACGGCGTGGCTGGAACGCGGCGGCGGCATGACTCACGGGACGGACGATCACCTGCGGCTCATCGCAGCGTCGTGCGAGAATTTCCGGGACTACGCCAACAAGCGGAAGGACGTCTTCGGGCCGTTCACCGACGCGCCGGGCGTGGCGGTGCAGTGGGTGGAGATCGAGGGTCCGCTGAATGAGCAGTGGCCGCCAGCCAGCCATCACGCGCTCTTTGGCGATTTGGCGGTGAAAGAATGGACGCCCGCGAGCGGTGTGCCGAAGCCCGCGCAACAGGCGTGGCCGCGGGGAAATCCGCATGCGCTGCCGCAGGATCCCTACGGGGAAAACGGGCAGAAGCGCCAGATGGTGTATGTGGAGACGAAGGATGCGGCGGCGGATGCACGCCGGCTGCTGGGCACGTTTTTGCGGCGGGCATTTCGCCGGCCGGTGAGCGTGGGCGAAGTGGCCTTCTACGCGGACAAGGTGGACGCACGGATGAAGGAAGGCGCGGCCTTTCAGGATGCCATGCTGGGGGCGTATCGCGAGGCGCTGACGTCGCCGGAATTCCTGCTGATCATGGAGCCTGCGGGCGCGCTGGATGATTACGCGCTGGCCTCGCGGCTTTCGTATTTCCTCTGGAGCTCGCTGCCGGACGAAACGCTGAACGCGTTGGCTGATCGGCACGAGCTATCGAAGCCGGCGGTGCTGCACGCGCAGGTGGAGCGGATGCTGAATGACCCGCGCGCAGACCGTTTCGTGACGAATTTCCTGGGTGAATGGCTGCGCCTGCGAGAGATCGGCGACACGCAGCCGGACAAGAAGCTTTACCCGGAATTCATGCCGTGGCTGCAGGAGGCGATGCTGAAGGAGGCGCACGCTACCTTTGCCGAGATGCTGAAGAGCGACTTGGGCGTGACGCGCCTGGTGAAGTCGGACTTCGCCATGATCAATGAGCCGCTGGCCAATCTCTATGGCATCGACGGCGTGCGCGGATGGGACATCCGCAAGGTGCCGCTGCCGGCGGAGAGCCATCGGGGCGGATTCCTGACCATGGCCGCAGTCTTGAAGACGACCGCGAATGGGACGACGACCTCGCCGGTGAAACGCGGGGCCTTCGTGATGGACAAGCTGCTGGGTATCGTGCCCACGCCGCCGCCGCCCAATGCCGGAGCGATCGAGCCGGACGTGCGCGGCAGCACCACGGTGCGCGAGCAGCTCGACAAGCATCGCAGCAACCCCACCTGCGCCGGTTGCCACAAGAAGATGGACGGATACGGTTTTGCCCTGGAGAGCTTCGACGTGGTGGGCGAATGGCGGGGCAAGTATCGCGCCGTGGGCGGAGCGGGCCGTGACGAAGACGCCAGGAAGGTGAACGGCCACCGGATCGAGTATCACTATGGATTGCCAGTAGATCCCAGCGGCGAGATGCCCGACGGGCAGCCCTTCACGGATGTGGACAGCTTGCGCGCCATCCTCGCCGCCCAGCCGGATCGCCTCGGCTACGCCTTCACCAGCCAACTCGTGACGTATGCCACAGGCGCCGAGATCACCTTCGCGGATCGGGCGGAAGTGCAGAAGATCGTGGCGGCATCAAAATCGCACGACTACGGGATCCGGACATTGGTGCACCTCATTACCGAGAGTCCATTGTTCCGGAATAAGTAGGAACGCTGGGCTCACGGATTCGGTTAGAAATTAGAAACCGGCACTCGCGGCGGAAAGCGCAGGGTGGGCGTTCCATCCAGCCGTTTGTTCATGTCGATCAGGTCTCCGAGGTGCACTTCTGCCGGATCGACCTGATAGGCCCAGACGAAAAACGAGGAGAGCCGGGCCGACCCGTAGAGAGTGGAAAAAGCGCCTTCGATCGCATCCAGGCCGGCGGCAATATGGATTCGCCCGATCCGCGGTTCATTGAACCGGGCGTCGAACGTATACCAGCGGTGGCCGACATAGACTTGCATGTAGGCATGAAAGTCCATCGGCGAACCAGGGTCCCAGCAGCCGACGTCCGGCACGTATCCCGTGACGTAGCGCGTCGGAATATTGAAGCAGCGAGAAAGCGCAATCGCGAGATGGGCAAAGTCCCGACAGACTCCGTAGCCTTGGGCGAGGATCTCACTGGCCGAAGTCAAGGGGCTGCCCGCTCCCCACCGATACTCGATATTCCGGTTCACCCAATCGCAGATGGCCTGAACCCGCGGCAAGCCATGAGCGTATCCGCCAAATTGCTGCGCGGCGAAGGACATCAAGCGATCCGAATCGCAGTAGCGGCTGGGCAGCGTGTAGCGCAGATAGTGCGGGGGCACCGAGGGAATTTGCACCGGTTGATCGATGAGCCAGTGGTCATCCGTCGTCGGCGGGACTGCGATGAAAACATCGTGCCGGACCGTGGTCGATCCCGGCGGTAAAATCAACCGCTGCACCATGTTGCCGTGCCAATCTTCGTAGGCTTCCACCGAGATGGAGGTGGAGATGGTGGTCTGTTCCTTGACCTTTCGCTGCCACGGATCCAGACGCGGCTGAACGACGAGGATCGCTGGGGTCCAATCTGCGGCTTCGTAGATGAACTCAAAACCGCAACGGATAACCAGTTCTTGAACCATGGAATTAGAGCAAGAGCGAATCGCCTGTGCGATGAAACTCCCGTACCCGGCAAGTATCAGAGCCCCGGGTTTTGAGAAGAACTGATTCCATTAATCGCGCAATTTGCGCCCACCAACGCTGTGCTTCCGTGCAAGATAATCAAGCGCGCCAAATGGAAAGCCAGCGCTCCACTCGTTGGAGCGGGTGCTTAGGCTGAACGTCTTGCAACCTTCGGGGCATCCGCCCGGTCGCCAATCGACCCTGCCACGAGCTACTGTGGCAGTATCTTTCGGCAACCGGGCGGCACCACAGCCTCTCCGAGGCTTTCCGCCCTAAAATTTTGTGACACGCGGAGCCATGACGAAAATCGGCTCGCGACGATCCTCGAATTGGCTCCGTTGCCATCCGGACGTAAGCTCGCAGAAATTCTGTTTGCCCACCATACGCGGAACGGCGTATTGACGCGTTCCGATGGAAATCCCCGATACGGTTCGTTCGCTGGCGCTCGACTTGCGGAGCGCTTTTCCCCGCAGCCCCCGTGAGACCCTGGCCGGTTATGTGCTCGCCGCGCGCATCGTGGACAAAGCGCGCGCCGCGCTGCTCGATCAACTGGGCGAATATCACTACGCGCTCAATCCCTCGCTCGATACGGTCTTTTTCGATTTCACCGGGCTCACGCCCGAGGCGCTGAAGAACTTCGTCGCCACAGGCGCGGATGATGAGGCAGTTGCAGCCTGGATCACGGCCAATGCGCGCGAGCGGCCCCGCATCGAGATCATCAAGTGGAACAACTGGCTCCGCTACCTGCGCCCGAGCGAAGCGCCCGAGCACGCGCAGGAATACATGGAGGATTACCTGCCGGCGCATCTGCCGAAAAACCGGCCGGTTTACGTGTGGTTCGACATCTACGACATCGAGGAGGGCCGCATCTAGAGGTATGACCGAGCGGGAGTTGAGACGGTTCTCCGAGGCGGTGCTGGCCTTGCACGAGTGCAAGCGCCCAGCCGATCTCGGCGCGTCCATCCTGCATGCCATCGAGCATCTGCTCGAAGCCGACAACCACGTCCTGAACTGGATCGGCGTTTCGCGTTTCGAAGATATCTCGGTGCGCTCGGCCGATATCCCGAGCGAGGCGTCGCTCGATATTTTCAACGCGCACATCGGGCAGCATCCGCTCATCGACATGATCCAGGAAGCGCGAAGCGTGGAGTGCTCCCCCGCTCTTCGCTGGTCCGACCGGATGTCGCTCCAGCGGTTCAAGCAGACCGCGCTCTATCACGATTTCTTCCGCTACACCGGCACGCGACATCAGTTTGCCATCACGATGAAGGTCGGCGGCGACGCAGCGCTCGGGCTGTCATTCAATCGTGAGGCGCGCGATTTTCGGGACGAGGAATTGCAGCTCATGGAAATGTTTGCGCCACACATCCGGCAATTGATCAGCGCGATGCGCGGGCGCCTCGACGTGGAGCAGTCGCTGGCCCTACGCGAGCTGGCGGCGAATGAGTTGCCGACGATCATCGTGGATGAGGAAGGCCGGTTGCTCTTTGCCAGCGAACAGGCGCGCCGGTGGATGCACGATTATTTCCCGACGACGAACGGCTCGGGCCTGCCGGCGGAGATCGCCACGTGGGTGCGCCGCAATCCGCCGGCCGGCGCCGCGCTCACGCAGACCCTGCAGGATCGAAAGCTGACCTGCACTTGCGGCGAAGTGACCGCATGGCGCGAAAGCGACGAAGCCTTTATGTTTCCCAGCGCGCAACACAGCTCCAGCGTGCGTTGCCTGCGGCTGCGCGAAGAGCAGGCCGGCAAGGATCTGCGCCGCTTGCAAACACTCGGCCTCACCCCCCGCGAGGCCGATGTGCTTTTCTGGATGACAGAGGGCAAGCGCAACAGCGAGATCGCGATCATCCTCGGCACGAGCGAGCGGACGGTGGACAAGCACCGCGAGCATCTTTTCGCCAAGCTGGGCGTGGACAACCGGACAAGCGCCGTAGCCATGGCCTGGGAGGTGATGCGCCCCGGGATGGTGGCGTAACCCTGCCCCCGCCTTCCTGATCGAACTTTCGCGACGCGCGCGCAATTTTCTGCAACCTTCTGCGCCGATATCCCGTCCAGAGATCCAGCCCCACCATGACTGTCGTTCCCCCGTCCACTGCCCAAGCGCGGAAGCGGCGTCGCCGCAACCAGCGAATCGTCATCGCCGTGATCCTCGTTGTCATCGGGCTGATCGTCTGGGGCAAGTATTTCAACAAGACCGAAGAGCTTCTCTCGGTCGACACGGCGAAAGTGGCGCGGCGCGACCTGACGGAATCCGTGCTGGCTAATGGACGGGTGCAGCCGGTGACGCAGGTGACGATCAATCCCGAGGTAGCCGGTGAGATCATCGAGTTGCCGGTGAAGTAGGGGCAAGCGGTGAAAAAGGGCGACCTGCTGGTGCACATCCGGCCGGACAATTATCTCGCACTGAAAAATTCAGCGGAGGCCACCCACCTTTCCGCGCTGGCCGGAAATCAGCAGGCCAAGGAGGAACTGCTGAAGGCGGAAGCCGACTTCAAGCGCAACGGGGAACTCTTCAAAAGCAAACTGATCGCGGAGAATGTCTTCACCGACTTCAAGACCGCGCTGGCCGTCGCCCGCCTGCGCGTGCAGAGCTCGGAGCATCAGGCCAACCAGGCGCAGTTCAGCCTGGACCAGGCCACCGCCGACCTGACGAAGACGACCATCATTGCGCCGATCGATGGCACGGTGACCAAGCTGAAGTCACAACTCGGCGAGCGTGTGCTCGGCACCTCTTTCAACATGGGCACGGAAATCATGACCATCGCACGGCTCGAGGAAATGGAGGCGCGGGTGGACATTGGCGAAGTGGATATCGTGCTGATCAAGGAAGGCGAACCGGTGCAACTGGAGGTCGAAGCCTTCAAGAACAAGAAATTCAAAGGGGTAGTGAGCGCGGTGGCCAATGCCTCGAAAAGCTCTTCGCAAACCCAGACAAACACCAGTTCCTCCGGGGCCCAGGAGGCGCCGAAATTTGAGGTGAAGATTCGCGTGGTCGACAAGGAATCCTTTCGCCCTGGCATGTCTGTCTCGGCGGAAATCGAAACGCGCTCGCGCCAAAACGTCATTGCAGCGCCGATCCAGAGCGTGACGACGCGTCTGCCCAAACCCGGGGCGACACCGGCCAAGACCGACGGCAAATCCTCCGGGCCGATCAAGCCGGTCGAGGTCGTCTTCGTCCGCGAAGGCGATCACGTGAAGATGATTCCGGTGAAGACGGGCATCAGCGACAGCGACTACTACGAAATCGTCGAGGGGCTCACGGAAGGACAGGAGATCGTCACCGGTGGATACAAAGCGATCAGCAAAGATCTCGAGGATGGGAAGAAGGTTCAGTTCAGCGGGGATAAGAAGGGGAAATGATGAAAGGCAGAACATCCAACATCCAACGCCCAACATCGAACATCCAATGGGCCGTGGATGACCGCTCGCGCACTTCTGCCATTGGATGTTGGGTGTTCGATGTTGGGTGTTGGATGTTCTGTCTTTCCCGATGAGCGTCATCCACCTCCAGGATATCTGCCGGTCCTACGTGATGGGCGTGGAGACGGTGCACGCCCTGCGCGGGGTCTCGCTCACGATCGAGCGCGGGGAGTATGTGGCCATCATGGGACCGTCCGGCTCCGGCAAATCGACACTCATGAATGTGCTCGGCTGTCTCGATACGGCGACGTCCGGCAGCTATGAGCTGAACGGGCAAAACGTCGAGGAAATGGATGACGACGAACTCGCCGACATTCGCAATCGCGAGATCGGTTTTGTCTTCCAGACATTCAATCTCCTCGCGCGGGCCACGGCGCTGCGCAACGTAGAGCTTCCGCTGGTTTACGCCGGAGCGGACATCGATGAGCGGCACGACATCGCCCTCGCGGCGCTGCATTCCGTGGGGCTCGGCGACCGCGTCTACCATCGGCCAAATGAAATGTCCGGCGGTCAACGGCAGCGCGTGGCCATCGCCCGCGCACTGGTGAATCACCCCTCTATCCTGCTGGCGGATGAGCCGACGGGAAATCTGGATACCCGCACGGGCAACGAAATCCTCGAGCTCTTCGATCAGCTGCACAACGCAGGCCACACTCTCATCGTGGTCACCCACGAGGAAGCCGTGGCGCGGCGGTCGCGGCGGATCATCCGCATCCGCGATGGACTGATCGCGAGCGATGAACCGGTCGTCCGCTAGCCACCGCGCATGAATCTGCTCGTCGAATTCCAGGAAGGGGCACGGATTGCCTGGGATGCGATTCGCGCCAACAAGCTGCGCTCGGGGCTCACCACTTTCGGCATCGTCATCGGCATCGTGACCGTCTCGCTCATGGCCACGGCGCTGGAGGAGCTCACCCGCAGCTTTCACGAGGCGGTTTCATTTCTCGGCACGGATGTGCTCTACATCGACCAGCGCGAGTGGTTCGTGGACTCCGACCAGAAATGGGACGTCGTGCAGAGGCGCCCGAAGATCACTGTCCTCCAGGCGCGCGCTCTGGAACGCGAACTCGGCATGGTCCGGGGAGTGGCGCCGACGGTGACGTACTCGATCGAGTCCGCACGGCACGGCACGCGCAGCACCAGCACGATCACCATCATCGGTACGACGGAGCAGTTTCTCATCACGGGCGGGCACACGCTTTCCGCGGGGCGCTTCCTGACCAAGCCGGAGGTGGATGGCGACCGCGATGTCTGTATCGTCGGCGCGGAGGTGGCGGATCAGCTCTTCCCTGGCGAATCGCCGCTTGGGCAAGTGCTGCAACTCGGCGAGCAGTCGCACACCATCATTGGCGTCTTCGCCAAGCGCGGGACGGCCTTTGGCCAGATCAGCCTCGATAACCAGGTCGTCATTCCGATTGGCAAGATGGTCCGGGCCTTCACCTGGAATCCCAACTGCACGATCCAGATCAAGGTCGGCGACGATGCGCGCGTGGCCACGGCCCGCGAGGAAGCGCGCGGGCTCATGCGCAAGATCCGCCGGGTTCGCCCCGGCCAGCCGGATGACTTCGCCATCAATCAGCAGGAGCAACTCCTCGGTCAAATCGCCAAGGTCTCCGGGATCATCGCGACATGTGGGTTCTTCATCACCGGGCTGTCCCTTTTCGTCGGCGGCATCGGGATCATGAACATCATGTTTGTCTCCGTGGCAGAACGGACGCGGGAGATCGGCCTGCGCAAGGCGCTCGGCGCGCGGCGGCGCACGATCCTCCTCCAATTCCTGCTCGAGGCCGCGAGCATCTGCCTCGTAGGCGGAGTGCTCGCGCTGGGTGTCACCGCTGCAACCATTGCTTTTGCCCGGCGCTTCGTGCCCGCCGCCACCCTTTCGCTTTCCGTGATCATCCTCGCCCTCGGCGTCGCCGTGGTCACTGGTGTCGTCTCCGGGTTTCTCCCCGCGTGGCGCGCCTCTCGTCTCAGCCCGGTGGAGGCCTTGCGCCAGGAGTAACCGATGAAACGTTTCCTCATCGAATTCCGGGAAAGCGCCAGCCTCGCCCTGTCCTCCATCGCGGCGCACAAGCTGCGTTCCGGTCTCACCCTGCTCGGCGTCCTCGTGGGGGTCTTCTCGATCATTCTCGTGATGACGGCAATGCGGGCCATGCAGAACAACATCGAGAATCAGCTCGGCGGGATGGGCACCAAGACTTTCGTCATCCAGAGAATGCCCAGCGTCTTCTTTGGCGGCCGCCAGGGCATGATGAAGTATTGGCGGCGAAACAACATCGACTTTCCGCAAGCCCAGCGCTTCGAGCACCAGTCCGCATTCGCGCCCTACGTGGGGCTCCATTCGGCCTTGGGCAGCCGCGAGGTCACCTCCATCTATGGCAAGACGCCGCCCGGCGTGACGATCGAAGGCGTGACGGCAAATGTCTTCGCAATCAACCGCTGGAGCATTCTCGAGGGACGCGCCTTGCTCGAGTCGGACATCGAATCCGCCCGCGATCTGTGCGTGCTCAATGACGTCGTCGCCCGCGCGCTCTTTCCCCACGGATCGGCGGTCGGCCAGCGGGTGAAGATCGCCTCGATCCCCTACACCGTCGTCGGTGTCTTCGAGCGCACCACCTCGGGCATGGCCGAAGCTTCCGGCCTGATGGCGCTGCCGCTCACCACGGGGTTGAATCGCTATGGGCGTTTCAACGAAATCTCCGTCCTCGTCGGTGTCGAGGATGTAGCCACACTCGACGATACACTGGAGCAGGCACGCGGACTTTTCCGGAAGATTCGCAAGGTCCCGCCCGGGGAGGAAGACGACTTCGAGATCCTCACCAGCGCGGCGATGATCGAGCAGTTCGAAAAGGTCACGCGCACCGTACGGCTCGGGCTGACTTTCGTCAGTTCCATCGCCCTGCTCGCCGCCGGCGTGGGCATCATGAACATCATGCTCGTTTCGGTGACCGAGCGCACGCGGGAGATCGGCGTCCGGCGGGCGCTCGGGGCGCGGCGCAGCTCCATCCTCACGCAATTCCTCCTCGAGGCGATCGTGCTCTGCCAGCTCGGCGGCCTGCTCGGCATCGCCTGCGGTCTTGGCGGGGCGCGCCTGCTGGCCGTTTATTTCCTGCACATGCCACCAGCCTACCCGATCGATTGGACGATCTTCGCCCTCGTCATCTGCTCGCTCGTCGGCCTCGTCTTCGGCAGCTACCCGGCGTGGAAGGCTTCGCACCTCGACCCCATCGACGCCCTGCGACACGAGTAGGTGGCGCAACTGGACATTGCGCGGGCGGTGAGATGTGGATTATATGGAGGCGATGTCTTTCACCCCGCCAGAGCTTGTATCCTTCCGCGCCACGGTGGCGCATCGCTGACATGCCCGCACCGCAAAAGATGAGCTGGCTCGACTTTGCCTTTGGCGTGGCCTCTCGGACGGCGAAGAAGTTGCAGGCGGAATATCAAGCGGGCAAAGAAGGACGCCCCTCTCCTGCGCAGCCCCCTCGCCGCCGAGCGATGGCCGCCCCGACCTCGCGCCCAGCCGGCCCGCCGTGGTGGGAGGTCTTGCGCGTGCCACGCGGCTCCTCGCTGCGCGAAGTCAGCGCGGCGTATCGCGATGGCATTTCCAAGAACCATCCCGACAAAGTCGCGCATCTTTCGGACAAGCTTCGGCAGGTCGCCGAATACGAAACGCGACGCTTGAATGCGGCTTACGAAGAAGCCAAGCGGGCTCTCGATCGCAAGGCGTAAGCGGGCTCACACCGAGCGCAAGGTGAGGTGCACGATCTCTGCCGGCGCTTGCACCCGCACTGGAAACCAATTTCCCACGCCATTCGAAACGACGAGCGCGCGGTCGGCCTTTTGATATAGCCCGGACCAATAGCGGAACATCGCGGGACCAAACCCAAAATCCTTGGTCAGCATCAGTTGCCCGCCGTGAGTGTGGCCGGACAAAGTAAGTGGGATATCCGCGGCAAAGTCGAAGGCGTGCGGATGGTGCGCGAGGAGGAT
>JBGGMZ010000205.1:0-3981 GCA_041287745.1 Chthoniobacter sp.
TCGCGGTCCGTGCTGCCGCAGATGAAGCGCAGTTCCGATTGCCGCCCGTAGGTTTTCGGGACGAAGGTCGTGGCATTGGTCACTGTTCGCGGCTGGCCGGATGCGTCAAAGTAGTCGTAGTAAGTGTTGAGCGTCGCCTGACTGAGATGCGTGGTCAGCGATTCGAAGGCGTCGCGAGCGCCGCTGAACTGCTCGATCTTACCCGTCGTATAGCGCCAGGAATTGGCCGTCTGGGACGTCATGGATGCGACCATCCCCGCGATCATCACCAGGATCACGGAGGAAACCATCAACTCGACCAGAGTGAATGCGGACGTTGCAGAGCGGGAGGCAGTCATGGAGTTAGTCATGATGCGCGACAAGCACAGGATAGTTCTGGATCGTCACACCAGGTGTGGACGCCCATAGGTTATTGACGTCTTTGTTGATCTTGCGGCCGCCCGGGTTCACCGCGACCTGCACGGTCACCGTCGCGAGTTCATCCATGATGATTGTGTTCTTGCCGCTGTCATCCGGGAATGCCGGGCCGTATTGCGCCACCGCGTGCACCTGATAGACGCCAGCTGCGGTATTTCCGCCGGTCAACTCGGTGCCCTGTTCGTCATAAGTGCGCAGCGCAATGAATTCGTAATTCGTCTGCGGCGGATTGCCTCCCACCAAGGTATAAAAATCCGTCTGTTGGGCTTCGTTCAGCACGCGCTGCACCAGCTGTGCGCCGGTGGATGTATTCATGGATGATCGAAAAGCATCCATCCCTGCGGGAAGTAGACCGATGATGCTCACGAAGCCAACGACCACGATGCCGATGGCGAGACAGACTTCCACCAAGGTGAAGCCTCCTCTGCTGGATTGGGGTGTTTGTTTCATTGTCCGGGGTCGAATTTGCGGACCTGCAACACGCGGAGCTTGCAGTGCTTGTCCAGTGTCTCGGCCGGATCGAGACCGGGTTGCGTAAAGTCCGGCAGATCGTCGTTGAAATCGATATAACGCTCGATGAGGGCCGTGCCCCGGTACTCGCCGGTGACGACGTCTTTCTTCTCATCCCAAGTCTGCCAACTGCCCGAGGTATTGCGATTCACCTGCTTCAGCGTCTGCACGTAAAAGTGCACGGAGAAGATATTCGACTTGGTGGTAAGTCGTGGGTAGAGCGAGGCGTAGGGTCGCTCGCGTAAGTTATCGCCGGTGAGAGCGTAGGTATTCGTCCAGAAATCGGGCATGCCCGTGAGACTCTGACCTTGCGGCACGAGGTAGAGGTCACAGATCTCGCTGGCCGACTTGAATGGCTGATTCTTGCCTGAAGCAAAACGCTGGTCGAATTGCTTGAGCGTTTCATCCGCATTGATTTCGAAACGATAATTTCCTGCGCTACCGCCCTTGTATTTCGAGGCATCCGCCTTGGGGATGGCGATGACCCGTTCGCTCTTCAACAAAGCTCGCAAGGCAGTGGTGCGCTTGATGTAGGTAAACGGAGCCACCTGGCAGTTCATGTTCACCTTGCCTGCCGTGGAGAAGGGCTCGCTGATGGCGTAGGGTTCCACGACTGGCATCCAGAAAAGATCGAGCAACAGGTGATCCTTCGGTGACGTCGCTCCCGTATGCGCACCTTGCGAGGCGCCACTCGCATCCGGTCGGAAGAGCAGGGTGCGCCACGAACGGCCCACGCCTGCGTCGGCAAAGATGCCGGTGGGCAGCGAACCAAACATGACGGCCGAAGGCATCTGGCGATTCGGTGAGAAGAAGGTCGGCCCGCCTGCTTCCTGAGCCTGATTGTTATCGAAATAGGGGATCTGGCCGCCAGTCGCCCCGCGGTAGTTATTCCCTTCGTCGGGCTTGTTGATATAGGCGCCATCCATAACGTAGGCGACGCCCGTGTCCCAGTCCCCGCGATTGAGCCGGATCTGGGAGTTGGAGTCCTTGGTCTGAAGATCGGCCGGTATGTCCGGCACGTGCGCCGAATCATAGGTGGCATTCAGCACCAGCTTCCCGCCTGTATCCGGTCCCTGCATGTAGGCCATGCCGACCGCTTCCGTTAAAGCATGGGCCATCTTGTTGGACGTGTCGTCGTAGTAGCGCTGCTTGGTGAAAACGGTGGTGGGGATCGTTTGCTTTCCCGCCACCAGCCGATAGTCGCCGTGGGTGGGGATGACACTGCGCACCACATCTTCAGCGCGGATGAAGGCGCCTTCCTCCGGTTTGCCATTGGTGCCGGGAGCGCGGTTCACATGAGCGATACGCCCAGTCTGTCCGTTAATCGCTCCCGCGGCGCTGAAGCTCCACCAGTTCTGCGGCGACGTGGCGGAGGAAGCCGGCGTCGAGGGCGGTGTCACCACCTGCTCCGCCGTGCCGGACTGCACCAGGGTGGGAATGGGGAACGTGCCGTTGGGAAACTTGATCTTGAGCGTCTGGACGAGATTCTGCGCATTCTGGGCGGCCGTCGCACCGCTGTAGATTTCCACGGTCAGGAAATCGCTCGAGCCGCCGCTGGCAAACGTCATCGTCGGCGTGCCGTTGGTGGGCACCGTGACGGTGATCGGGATGCCCACAAAGGGGTAATTGTTGCTGGCACTCCAGCCACCGTCAGCCGGCATGAAACCACGCGTAGGCAGTTTGCGTCCGTTGAGCTGGAAGCGGAAGCCAGAGGAGCCGCCCCACGCACGACCGTGGTAGGTGCTGGTGCCGCTGAGTGTCATCTGCATGGTGGCATCCGCGGGAAACCCGAGCCCCGTGCCGTTCACAGTGAGCTTATCCAGGCCTTTGATGTGCACTTGCATATCGGGCACGATCCCGGTCCATCCTTGGGATGGAGAAAAGAACTCGAGCAAGAGCATCGTCTCCATGCGCCGCTGGTTGGTGGTGAGCGCGGCCTGCAACGTACGATTGGCGTTGGCGCCCGTCGTCTGATTGCTGTCGGCCACGGCCGCGTCGCCGGTGCAGATGAAGTGCAGCGCCGCCTCGGAGATCGTATAAAAGCGGCCGAAGCCCTGCGTGGTTCCGATTCGCAGCGGCGTGACCTGACCGTGCCCCGGGTCCACGCCCGTCTGGCTCGTGCGGCGCCGGGTGAATTGCGCACCGCGCGTGGGATACGAGTAGGGAGTCGGCTCGATCGTGTCGTCGAAAAGATTGGTCGAGCGGATGTAGTCCAGGATCTCAGTGAGAAATTGGTCCCGATCGGGCGTGCCGTATTTGTCGCTGAATTTCCCGCCAAAACCGGGGACCGCCTGGCTCGTCAGATTTTGCAGGTAGGAGTAGAGCGTTACATTGCGTCCCGCGTAATCATCCGTCGCGCTGTATGCATTCATGCGGTCGAAGAAATACGGCTGGCCCTTGATGCTGGAGCAGAAGGCGATGAGCCGATCGTAGGGGCTGCGGGTAGCCGTGGAGTCCGTGCGGTTGATCGGCCAGATGGCGATGCGTGGCTTGTTGAAGAGATTCACCTCGGGAGCCCGGCTATGCGCGGTGAGGAAGAAACGCCCGTGCTCCAGGCGCTGCTCGTCGATTGGTTGGTCACCGCGATTGGGATCGAAGACCAGTTCATCGATCGAGGCATAGAGGCGGTCGGTATCGCCGGTGATCTTCCCGCTGGCCAATGTCGTGCCCCCGAGCGAACCGCCCCGCTGCACGCGGCTGGCGATCTTGCCAATTTGGTCGGAGGTGAGTTGCGGAAAGACCGCGCTGAGGTAGGTCGTCGCCGGATGGCCGGGGTAGCGTTGATATTCGCCTTGCGCCGGTTGGTAATTCGCGAGCGCCTGCCGGTCGAAGAGGGAGAAAGTCCGGGGAATATCCCAATAGGAACCGGCGGGTGCACCGTAACTCGTGCTCTGTGGAGTCCATTCGTCACCCGCGGCCGTGTTGATATTCACCTTGCAGCTCTCGTCGTCGGTCCAGAAGGCGATACGCCCGAGAACCGGGTTGTCCTTGCTCGCCTGGATGAAAGTCGCGCCGGTCTTGCCTTGCTCCTGTCCGGTCACGATGTCGCCCTTG
>JBGGMZ010000206.1:0-4338 GCA_041287745.1 Chthoniobacter sp.
GACGTAAACACCGGCCGCAACAAAGGCTCGAAGGACCTCGACAAGACGATCCTCCAAACCAACCTCGAGGCCGCCGATGAGATGTCGCGGCAGATGCGTCTGCGCAATATCGGTGGCATCATCATCGGCGACTTCATCGACATGAAGAATCGCAAGGATCAGCAGGCCGTCTTCTCCCGCATGAAGGATCGGTTGAAGCGCGACAAGAGCAAGACCCACGTGCTGCCCATCAGCCCGTTGGGGCTCATGGAAATGACCCGCCAGCGCGCGGCGGAATCGATCAGTGGTGCCGTCTTCGAACCCTGCCCCTATTGCGGCGGTCGGGGCAAGGTGAAGAGCGCCATGACCATGAGCGTGGAACTGCAGCGCTCCCTGCACCAGGTCATGCGCAAGAATCAGGACACGATCCACGAGATCAAAGTCATCGTGCATCCCCACGTCATGCAGCGCCTGCGCACGGAAGACGAAGAACTCCTGGTCGAGATCGAGCGGCGCTACGCCGGACGGCTCACTTTCCGGGCTGACCCCACTTTCCATCACGAGAAATTTGCCATTACGGACGCCAATACCGGGCAGGAATTGAAGCCGTGAAAATGGTGAGCTAAGTCGAGAGGCGCTTTTGAGCACGCGAATCACACAGATGACACGAATGAAGCTCGTGTCATTTGCGTGGTTCTCGGGCTCTTTTTTAAGGTCTCGCAGGGTGCGGCTGTTGCCCTATGTTACAGGAATGTCACATTGCGCTACTTGCGGCGCGGGTTTGTCACCTTAAACTCCGCGCTTTCGATGAACACCAAACTAGCGAACAAACGCATCCTGGTTGCCGACGATGAGCCTGACGTGCTCCAACTCGTTTCGACCAACCTCAAAAACGCTGGTTACAACGTCCTGAAGGCCGAAGACGGGCTTTCCGCATTGGAGCAGGCTCGCCAGACTTCCCCGGCCCTCATCGTGCTCGATCTCATGCTTCCCGAGATGAGCGGGCTGGAAGTTTGCAAAGTTTTGAAGCGCGAGACGGCGACGAATCGCATTCCCGTGATCATGCTGACGGCCAAGGCCGAAGAAGTGGATCGCATCGTGGGCCTCGAGCTTGGCGCCGATGATTACATGACGAAGCCCTTCTCGCCGCGCGAGCTGGTGCTGCGGGTGAAGTCAGTGCTGCGCCGCTCCGCGGGTGGTGGAGAAATCAGCGACCGGCTGGTGCTGGGCGACATTCAGATCGATCGGACGCGCCACGAAGTCACCATCGGCGGCAAACCGGTCGAGTTCACGGCCACGGAATTCAAGCTGCTCGCCCTGCTCATCGAACGCCGGGGGCGCGTGCAGGATCGCGAGACGCTGCTCAACGACGTCTGGGGCTACGAGACGGTCATCGACACCCGTACCGTCGACACACACATCCGCCGCCTGCGTGAGAAGCTCGGCAAGTCCGGTTCCTATATCGAGACGATTCGCGGGTTTGGCTATCGCGTGGTGGAGACGGAACCGTAAGCGGCCATGGGCGCGATTCTCGGTTGGTGCGTAGCGGGGGCGCTGGCACTGTGTATCTGGTGGGTCTGGCGGCGGTCTCTCACCGACTGGCGGCATCTCGAGCACTTGCTCGAGGAACTCGCTGCTGGCCGCAAGCCGGAGAGTTTCGTCTTCCGGCGCGGCGGGCGCTTCGCGCGGCTCACTCATCCGCTGGATAAAATTGCCGAGCAGCGGGAGAAGCTGAACCGCGAACTCCACGACGAAGCGTTCAATCTGCAGACCATCCTCGCCAGTATGGAGGAGGGCGTGATGGTGGTGGATGCGCATCATAGCCTGCGGTTGGTGAACCCGTCCTTCGTGTCGCTTTTCGATCTCAAAAGCGATCCCGTGGGGCAGACTGTCCTGCGCACCTTGCGCGAGACTGCCTTTGAGGAATTGATCACCAAGGCGCTCCAGACCGGCCAGGCCCAGCGCGCCGACGTGGAACGCACCGCGGACAAACGCCATTTCGCCGTGCACGCTGTGCCCGTGCGGGAATTTCACGGCGCGCCCGGGGTGGTCGCCATCATCCGCGACATCACGCGCCTGCGGCAGCTCGAGGAAGTGCGCCGTGAATTCGTGGCGAATGTTTCGCACGAACTGCGCACGCCGCTCTCCATCTTCCACGGATACCTGGAGAATCTCATCGACACTCCTTCGATGCCGCGCAAGGACCAGGCGGAAATCTTCGAGATCTTGCGCAAGCACTCGCGCCGTCTCAATGCCCTCCTGGAGGATCTGCTCACCCTCGCCCGGCTTGAATCGAAGCAGGAGAAAATGGTCCGCGTTTCCATGAAATTGCCCGCGCTTCTGCGCTCGGTCGCGGGCGACTGGTCGCAAAAGCTCGCGGCCAAAAAACTCACGCTCGACGTCGATGCCACGGACAGTTTGCCCAACATTCCGGGCGATCCTCAGCGGCTCGAGCAGGTGCTGCACAATCTCCTGCAAAACGCGGTGAAATACACCGAGACGGGCGGCAACATCGCCCTGCGTGCCGCTGCGCACAATGGTCATGTGGAAGTGCGTGTGGAAGACACAGGTCTCGGAATCCCGCCCACTGATCTCCCGCACATCTTCGAGCGTTTCTACCGGGCCGACAAAGCCCGCACCCGTGAGATGGGCGGCACCGGCCTCGGCCTTTCCATCGTGAAACACATCATCCAGCTCCACGGCGGCTCCGTCGCCGCCGAGAGCAAATACGGCAAAGGCACCACCATCATCCTCCAGCTCCCCGTGGAGGGAGTGGAGAATTGAGGATGGTGAGGCTTGAAGCTTCGTCTGCGCTTGAGGGCGCATAGAGAGAACGCTGACGGCGTTCCTGTGCAGTCTGGTCAACTAGCAAGCTGCGTCGGTTTCACCGATTTGCGCTTTGGATGAGATACATCCAGTGCCACAGGAAAGCGGGCAGGATGATGTGCCCGAGCAGCATGAAGAAAGTGAAGGGTTGGACCAGACCGCAGACGAATAGAATCGTCACGCTCGGCGCGCCCTGCAGGGCAGACGCGGAAAATTGCCCGGCAATATCCCGCGACACGGCCATGCCTACCACAATGCCGGTGGTAAAGTAGAGCAGCAGCACCGGCATGCTTGAGATCAGCCCTGGCATCCACGCGATCAGAGTGATGATCAGCGCGTAGAACAAGGTCGCCGAGCGAAGCTGCCTGCGTGTGTCCTTATGCCGCTGCTCGGTCAGCGCCCGCCCCTCGTGCTCGGGATGAGTTGGATCGGCGGATGGCGTCGAAGGTACGTCTACGATGTAGGCATTGCAGGAAACGCAAGTAGGATACCGTTCGTCATTTGCGAAGGAGCATTGGGGGCAGATTTTCATTTCGCCGGCGCGATATACGGCTTGTTCTGCTCGTAAATTTGCAGGCGCTCCGAAAACTCGCGCTTGTCCTGGGGCAGGAGGGCTTTGGCGATGGCCAGCTTTTGCGCGCGGCAGGCATCAGTAAATCGCCCTTCCGCCGCGTAGGCCGCGGCCAATGTGTCGAGTGGGCCGGCGATTTCCATCCGGGTGCGTTTGACCTCGATGAGCGCGTACTCCAGCGCTTTCTGCGAATTGCGGATGGCCTTATCCGGGTGCGTGGCAAGGATCCACGCGACGTTGCCATGTGCGTCAGGATAGGAGGGATCGAGTTCGATCGTCTTCGCATACTCAGCCAGCGCCTCCAGGGTGCGTCCCGCGTTCTCGTAGGCAAAGGCGCGGTTGTAGAGAAAGTAGGCGATCCGCTTGTCCTTCGGGTTTCCGGTGAGCGCAGTCGCCTTTTGGATCGCCGTGTCGTAGTCGCGCAATGCTTCGTCGAGCTTACCGAGATAGGAATAGGCACTGCCGCGATTTCCGTAAAACGAAGGATTCGTATCGTCCTCCTGGATTGCCTTGTTGAACCATTCGACAGCCTTGGCGTATTCGCCATCGTGGAGGGCCGCCTCGCCGGACGTAGCCGCGCGCACCGCCGCTCGCGAATCGGCAATGGCGCACGTGGAAAGCAGCGCGGCGAAACAGGTGAAGAGGAGAGTCTTCATGGGTGCGGGAAGGGGGGCGTCGGACGACCGCTTTATTTTAATCCACGGATTTCACGGATGGCACGGATTAAAAGACACTCGTGCCAACGCGACTATTCAATGCGTGATCTCCGCGGTCCGACTATTCCTTCGCGCTGCCGGTGAGGCTGTGATTGCGATCCGCAAGAACCGCGCTCTCTCCCTTCCTAAAGACGTGCTGAAGCAGCGGCGGCCAGAAGGGCGTTGGGCGTCGCGGGGAGGTCGGCTTCTGCCTCTTCGGAGTGGTCCAGCATTGCGGTCGGTGGGCGGCCGGTGGCGTCCACGGCG
>JBGGMZ010000207.1:0-3605 GCA_041287745.1 Chthoniobacter sp.
CATCGTGTTCTTCGCGATCTTCCTCGTGAAGTAATTCGCTGGCGCGGGCCGGCGACGGCCCCGCGCTGTTTTCTTCGTTCCTCTTGCTCTTGCTATGACATACATCCCTCTTCTCGCCGCGGAAGGCGGCATCGTGGACGGCCTCGTCGAGAGCGCCAAGCGCACTGGTGAGACATTCGGATTCAATCCGTGGCTCTTTTTCTCGCAGGTCGTCAGCTTCTGCATCGTGGCGTTCCTTCTCCAGGAGTTTGCTTACAAGCCGATCCTCACCGTGCTGGAAACCCGCCGGCAGAAAATCGCCGAGGGCCTGGCCAATGCCGAGAAGATCAAGGTGCATCTCGCTGAGTCTGAGGCTCGCGTGCAGGAAATTCTCACCAAGGCCAATGCCGACGCCCAGCGCATGATCGACGAAGCCCGCTCCAGCGCCCAGGTCGTGGCGGACAAGCGCACCCAGCAAGCCATCGCCGAAGCCGAGCAGATCATCGCCAAGGCGCGCGAAGCTACCGGTATCGAGCGTGAGAAGATCATGACTGAGCTCAAGCGCGAAGTCGGTCGTCTCGTCATCGACACGACTGCCCGCGTCACCGGCCGGGTGCTGACGCAGACCGACCAGAAGCGCATCAACGAGGAGGCCGCGCGCGAAGCCGCCGTCTGATCTCATGAAGCTCGATAAGGACTCACGCAAGCTCTCGAAGCAGCTCTTCGGCGCCAGCTTCAAGGATGGCCGTCTCGACTCCAAGCGGGTCACCGCCATCGCCAAGGAGGTGGTCAGCTCCAAGCCGCGCAATGCGCTGGGCATCCTCAAGGAATTTCAGCGCCTCGTGCGCCTGGAAGTCGCCAAGCACCACGCCGTGATCGAGAGCGCCGTGGAGCTGGACGAAGACATGACCAAGCAACTCACCTCCAGCCTCAAGGCCAAGTATGGCAAGGACCTGAGCACAGAATTCAAGGTCTCTCCTGAACTCCTTGGCGGCCTCCGTATCAAGGTCGGCAGTGACGTCATCGACGGCTCCGTCCGCGAACGTCTCAACCGTCTCGGAAACGAACTTCTTCTCGCCTAAGCGCACCCACACCTTCACCCCAACCTACTTTTCACATGAGCAGCATCCTGCAAGAACTCGAAAAACAAATCGGCGGCCTTAAGACCAGCACGTCCAAATCCAACGTTGGTGTCGTGCGCGAAGTCGGTGACGGCGTCGCCAAGATCGAAGGCCTGAGCGGCGTCATGCTCAATGAGATGATTGAATTTCCGGGCGGTCTCTACGGCCTGGCGCTCAACCTCGAAGAGAGCGAAGTCGGTGCGATTCTGCTCGGCGAAGGCAGCAACGTCACGGAAGGCACCGAAGTCAAGACGACCGGCCGCCTCCTTTCCGTGCCGGTGGGCAAGGGCCTGCTGGGCCGCGTAGTCGATACCCTCGGCAACCCGGTGGACAACAAGGGGCCGATCACCGCGACCACGACCTATCCGGTCGAGAAGATCGCGCCTGGCATCATCAAGCGTAAGTCGGTGACCCAGCCGGTCCAGACGGGCATCATGGCCATCGACGCGATGATCCCGATCGGTCGCGGTCAGCGCGAGCTGATCATCGGTGACCGTGCGACTGGCAAGACGACCATCGCCATCGACGCCATCATCAACCAGGCACGGATCAACAAGGCCAACGAGGGCAAGCCCAACTTCCGCCCGCTCTATTCCATCTACGTCGCCATCGGACAGAAGCAGTCGAACGTCGCTCGTTCGATCGCGGTGCTCGAGAAGGCTGGCGCCATGGAGTACACCATTATCGTTTGCGCGACCGCTTCCGATACGGCCACCAACCAGTATCTCGCTCCGTTCGCCGGTGCGGCGATGGGTGAGTGGTTCATGGACAACGGCATGGATGCCTTGATCGTGTTTGACGATCTTTCCAAGCACGCTGTGGCTTATCGCCAGGTGTCGCTGGTGCTGAAGCGCCCCTCCGGCCGCGAAGCGTATCCCGGCGACGTATTTTATCTCCACAGCCGCTTGCTCGAGCGCAGCGCGCGCGTCAGCGAGAACAACGGTAACGGCTCGCTCACTGCGCTGCCGATCATCGAGACCCAGGCCGGCGACGTTTCCGCTTACATCCCGACGAACGTCATCTCGATCACCGACGGCCAGCTCTATCTCGAAACCGACTTGTTCTACCAAGGCATCCGCCCCGCGGTGTCGGTCGGTCTCTCGGTGTCCCGCGTGGGTTCCGCCGCACAGATCAAGGCGGTCAAGCAAGTGGCCGGCAAGATCAAGGGTGACTTGGCCCAGTTCCGCGAACTCGCGGCTTTCGCCCAGTTCGGCAGCGACCTCGACGCCAAGACCAAGCTGATTCTCGATCGCGGCGCCCGCATCGTGGAACTCTTCAAGCAGGTGCAATACAACCCGCTCGCGACCGAAGTGATGGTCGCGGTGCTCTGGTCCATGCAGAACGCTTTCCTCGACGACGTGCCGGTCGATAAGATCAAGGATTTCCAGCTCAAGCTGCAGGAATACCTCACCACCCGTAAGGACTCCATCCTCGGCAAGATTCGCGACAAGGGTGCGATCGACGACGATATCACCAGTGATCTCAAGGCCGCGCTCGGCGAATTCAAGACCAGCTACCGCTAAGCTGGGCTTACGGTCCCTCAACCTTCAACCAACCACTTCCACTAGCCCATGGCCGCTAATACCCGCGACATCCGGCGCCGGATCAAGTCCGTCAAGAACACGGCGCAGATCACCAAGGCGATGCAGATGGTTGCTGCCTCCAAGATGCGCAAGGCGCAGCTGCTCGCCCTGGATGGCCGCCCGTACGCACAGTTGCTCAATCGCATCAGCGCCGCAGTCAACGAGGTGCAGGGTGGCGATATCAAGCACCCGTTGATCGAAGTGCGTGAGGTGAAGAAGGAACTCCTGATCATCATCTCGACGGACAAGGGCCTTTGCGGTGCGCTGAATACGAACTTGCTTCGTGAAGCGGCCAAGTTTGATCCGGCGAAGACCGACTTCGTCACCGCGGGCCGCAAGGGCGCGCAGTGGGTGGCTCGTTCGAATCGCAACCTCTTGGCGGAATTTCAGCTCAAGGACACCCCGTCTTTCGTGGAGACGAAAGCCATCTCGAAGATGGCGATCGAGAAGTTTCTCGATGGCTCCGTAGATAAGGTTTCCGTGCTGGTCACACGTTTCGTCAATACGCTTACACAGGAGCCGGTTGTGTTTCAATTACTGCCCGTCGCAGCGCTGCCTGTGAACAAGGATCTCGAGAAGATCGCCGCAGAAAAGGGTGGGATCGACGCGATTTTCGAGCCTAGTCCTGCCGCCGTGCTCGACGCCTTGCTGCCTTACTACGCGCACTTCGCCGTCTATCGCGCAGTAGTGGAAGCCCGCGCCGCCGAGCACAGCGCGCGAATGGTCGCGATGAAGAGCGCCACCGACAACGCCAAGTCGCTGATCAAGGACCTGACCTTGGAATACAACAAGGTCCGCCAGGCCAGCATCACCACCGAACTTCTCGAAATCACCACCGCGCAAATGGCCCTCGGCTAACACCTTTATTTCTTAATCGTAATCTTAATCCTAATCTTACTCTCCCTTCCAACGAGGCGATTAA
>JBGGMZ010000208.1:0-4328 GCA_041287745.1 Chthoniobacter sp.
CTGCTCTTCATCCACGGCGGTGGATGGCAGGCCGGCGGGCGCTTGAGCGGCCTCGCCACGATGCTGCCGGAAATGCTCAAAGCGGGTATTTCCGTGGCCTCAGTCGAATATCGCTTCATCCCGGAATCCACGGCGGACGGCGTGGTGCCGCCGGTGCATGGCTGTTTGCATGATGCGGCACGCGCGTTGCAGTTCGTGCGCAGCAAGGCCGCCGAGTGGAACATCGACAAGGCGCGCATCGCCGCGACCGGCAGCAGCGCGGGCGCATGTTCATCGCTCTGGCTCGCCTTTCACCCCGATCTCGCGGACTCTCAAAGCACTGATCCCGTCGCGCACGAGTCTACTCGGCTGTGGTGTGCTGCCGTGGTCCGCGCGCAGACCACACTCGATCCCGCACAGATGCGGGAATGGATCCCTAACAGCACCTACGGCGCACACGCCTTCGGTATCAAGGGTGACAAGACGAGGAACATCACGGCCTTCGACGAATTCCTCGCGCGGCGCGAATCGATCCTGCCATGGATCGCGGAGTATTCCCCCTACGCACTCGTCACCGCGGATGACCCGCCCATTTACCTCAGCTACGAACTCACACCCGCGGTCGGCGAGCAGCAGCAAAACCCCACGCACTCCGCCAACTTCGGCGTGAAGCTTCAGGAGCATTGCCGCGAGATCGGCGTCCCTTGCGAGCTCGTCTATCCCGGCGCCCCCGGGATTAAGCATCCGGCCTTGCGCGACTACCTCATCGAGAAGCTCAAAGCTTCGTCCGCGAAAGACTGAAGGCCGGGCAGTGCCCTCAGTAGAGGAAGACCAGCTCGTTCATCTGCAACACCGTCTGCGTGTAGCGCTCCATCACGTTGAGCTGCTTCAACGGTTCGGCGGATTTCTGGGCCTTGGCTTTCTTCTGCTTCGTTGCGGCGTCGTCGTCGGGCTGCGCTGCGAGCGTGGCGTCCGGGACTTCTGGTGGGTCATCCGAGAGGAAGTTGCGCGCGAGCACGAGCTCCTGCGCGGTGGGTTGGCGCTGGAAGGCGGTGCGGAAGATGAAGCGGATCTTGTCCTCGTCGACGCCTTCCTTCGGGAAGTCGGGACGTGCGAGGAGATTCTTCACTTGCTCCACCACGAACGGGCTGTTCATGAGGAAGAGCGCCTGTTGCGGCACGGTGGTGAGCACGCGCTCGCCGGTGGTCATGTCGGGGTTCGCAAAGTCGAAGGTGCCGAACATATCGGGCAAGGCATTACGATCGATCATCGCATAGACCGTGCGGCGATCCGGACTTGTCTTCGGCTGCATCGCGTCGGCGACCATGCCCTTGTAGCGGCTGTTCGCGGTGGAAGAAGCCATCACGAAGGGGCGGCCATTGATATCGAGGTCCAGCTTGCCACCCAGCGTGAGGAGCGTGTCGCGGATTTCCTCGAAATCGAGGCGCTGGATATTCATGCGCCAGAGCCACTGGTTGGTCGGATCGTCGCGCAGGGCCTTGTCATTGCTCGTGCTGCTCTGCTGGTAGGTCGAGGAAAGCAGGATCAGCTTGTGCAGCTTCTTGAGCGACCAGCCGTTGTCCATGAGATAAGTCGCCATCCAGTCCAGCATCTCGGGATGCGTGGGCGGCTCGGAGCGCGTGCCGAAGTCGCTTACCGTGCGGACGATTGCCTGGCCGAAATGCCACTGCCACACACGATTCACGATCACCCGGGCAGTGAGCGGATTGTCACGGCTGGCAATGCGCTGGGCCAGCTCGAGGCGGCCGCTGCCGTCTTTGAACGGCTCGTCCTTGCCGTAGGAAAGAACGGTCAGGAACTTGCGCGGAGCGATCGGGCCGCGGTTCGACTGCTCGCCGCGGATGAAGACGAATGAATCGCGCGGCGTCGGCTTATCCTCCATCGCCATGGCACGAACCGGCGCGCCGGGATGGGCGAAATTGATGCTCACCGTCTTGGCCTGGATGGCCGTCTCGGGGTTGCTGAATTGCACGCCGAGCGCACGCTGCATGAGCTTCTGGTCGGGCATGACCGACGACTCATCGCCGAAGACGCACAGGCGCAGCGACTCCATGGGGCCGTCGAGCTTGGCTTGCACCTTGTTGAGCGGGAACTTGTTGTTCCGCCCAGCGCCGCGATAGCCGGTGTAAGCGGGCAGATCGAGTTGCTTGCGCAGGCCACCGAAGACTTCGGTGTAGACGTCCGCCACATCCTTCAATGTCGCCGGCGCCTTGGCCGACAAAGCTGCCGCCAGCGCGGGCTGCGATTGGCCGGCTGCCTCGATTTCCTTGGCCAGCGCCGGACCCTTTTCACCAAATTGCTCCGCGGGCAGCTCGGCGAATTTCAACCACGGTCCCAGCACCGGATCAGTCTTCTGCGCGGCCTTCACACGATCCATCCAGATAAAGGCGACCTCGGCCTCGAGCCCCCGCTGGCGGGCCATGAGCCGGAAGTTGTCGCCGCGCTTGCTCGTGTCCTTGGCAGCGGAGCTGTCCTGGACGGCAAGCAGATATTCGCCCGCTTTGTCCAGCATGCCCGAGACCAGTCGCGCGGCATTGGTGCGGTGATAAGTCTCGACCTCTTCATCGATCTTCGCGACTTCCGCTTCGTAGGACTTGTAGTCCGCGCTCTCCTTGTTCACCGGCGCAATGATCGGCTCCTCCGCCGGCTCCTGCGAACTGCTGAAGATGCCGTGCAACGAGTAGTAATCCTTCGTCGGGATCGGGTCGAACTTGTGATCGTGGCAACGCGCGCACGCCGCGGTCAGGCCGAGCAGGCCTTTCGTCACCACGTCGATGCGATCGTCGATGACATCATTCTCCACGCCCATGAAGCGCTTGCCCACGGTGAGGAAGCCGAGCGCGGCGAGCTTCGACTTGTCCTGCTGCGCCTCGGGCAGGCGATCCGCCGCGACCTGTTCGCGGATGAATTGATCGTAAGGCAGATCGTTGTTGAAAGCGTTGATCACGTAATCGCGATACGTCCACGCGTAGGCGAAGAGCGGCTGGCGCTTGCCGTTCAGGCGGTCGCCATTCGTGTCGGAATAGCGCGCGATATCCAGCCAGTGCCGGCCCCAGCGCTCGCCATAGGTGGGCGAAGCGAGCAGGCGGTCGATCACCTTTTCGTAGGCGTCCGGCGAATTATCCGCGACGAAGGCATCCGTCTCCGCCGGGGTCGGCGGCAAGCCGGTGAGATCGTAGGTCACGCGACGCAGCAGCGTCCCCTTGTCCGCCGGGTCGGCAGGCGTGAGCTTCTTTTCGGTCAGCTTCGCCAGCACGAAGGCATCGATCGGGCTCTTGATGAAATGCTTCGCATCGGCCGGGGTGGGCACGGGAGAATTCTTGATCGGCTGGAAAGCCCAGTGGGTCTTCGCCGTCGTCTCGTCCCACGCCGTCTTGCGTGTCGCCTTGCCATCGCGCGGGTCGGGCGCCCCCATCTTGATCCATTGCTCGAAGTCCGCGAGGATCTCCGGCGCGAGTTGATCCTTCTTTGGCGGCATCGCCATGTCCGGGTCGGAATCCGCGTGCTTCATCGTGGTGAGCAGCAGGCTCTTCTCCGGCTTGCCCGGCACGATCGACGGGCCGGAATCGCCGCCCTTCGTCACCCCTTCAGCGGTGTCGAGCAGCAGGCCGCCCTTCACCTTTTTCGAAGTGGCGCTGTGGCATTCGTAGCATTGCTCCGAAAGCACGGGACGGATTTTCTTCTCGAAGAAATCGAGCTGGGCCAGATCGGACGGCACAGCCGCCCCGGCACCGACAACGCCACCGAGCAGCGCGGCAGCCGTGAGCAAACGAGGGGTAAACACGCGGACAGTCATGACAATCTTCGTTTAGGAAATGAGCCCCTCGACCACATTGCCGAAGACATCCGTGAGACGGAAGTCGCGGCCATTGTAACGGTAGGTGAGCTTCTCGTGATCAAAGCCGAGCTGATGCAGGATGGTGGCGTGCAGATCGTGGACGTGCACCTTGTTTTCCACCACGTCATAGCCGAATTCATCGGTCGTGCCGTAGGCCTGGCCACCCTTGATGCCGCCGCCGGCCATCCACGCGCAGAACGCACGGTGATGGTGATCGCGGCCCGGTTCACCACGGGCGCCCTTGTCGTGACGCGGCGTGCGGCCAAATTCACCACCCCAAATGACGAGCGTATCCTCCAGCATGCCCCGCTGCTTCAGGTCGGAAAGGAGCGCGCCGACCGGCTGGTCGATGGCCTCGGCCTGCTTGATGAGGTTGCCCTTCACATCCGTGTGGTGATCCCACCCACCGGCCCATACCTGCACGAAGCGCACGCCATTCTCCACCAGACGGCGAGCGACGAGCATGCGACGCCCGATCTCGGTGTCGCCA
>JBGGMZ010000209.1:0-13483 GCA_041287745.1 Chthoniobacter sp.
AGCGCAGGCGAAGATTCGCCGAAAAAGAACGACAGACATGCCCACTGATTCCCTGCTTTCCAAGAAACCAATCGATCCACGTGACCGCCTAATTTTTGCCCTCGATGTACCGACGCTGGCTGAGGCTCGCGAATGGATCGAGCGGCTGGGGGATGCGGTGGTGTTTTACAAGATCGGCCTCGAGTTCTGCATGAGCGGCGACTACTTCGCATTGCTCGCCGAGTTGAAGGCGAAGGGGAAGAAGGTCTTTGCGGACCTGAAATTCTCCGATGTACCGGCGACAGTGCGCGGGGCGGTGGCCAATCTCGCGCGGCATGGCGCCGACTTCTGCACGCTGCATGGGACGAGCGGGGTGTATCGCGCGATCCTGCCGGTGAAGGGATCGTTGCAATTGCTGGCGGTGACCGTGCTGACGAGCGTGGATGAAAATGAAGTGCGGGAGATGGGATGGGGTGGAGCGGTGGAGGATCTCGTGCTGCAGCGGGCGCGTGTGGCGGTCGAGTCGGGCATCGATGGGTTGATCGCCTCCGGGCAGGAAGCGACACGGCTAAGGCGCGAGCTTGGCGACAAGCCGATCCTGATTACGCCCGGTATTCGCGCCGAATCGGAGAAAGGCAGCGACGACCAAAAGCGGACTATGACCCTGGAGCAGGCCTTCCGTGCTGGTGCAGATTACATCGTGGTCGGCCGGCCGATTCGCAACGCGCCCGATCCCAAGGCAGCTGCGGAAGGGATGCAGAGGGAGATCGCGAAGCTCTTTGCGGCTTGAGAATGGCAGGATTTTAAGATACTTTCCGCGCTATGAGTCTTGCCGAACTCAAAAACGAAATCGCTGCGCTTTCCGCGGAGGAGCAGGAGGAATTGCGGCGTTTCATGGTTATCGAACGGATGAAGAATGACCCAAATTGGCGGCAAGAGATGGATCGACGTACGGACAAAATCCGCGCGGGAAACTTTTACACGGAAGAGGACCTCAAGCGGGTCCACGCAGCACGGCTGGCTTCTGAAAGTTAAGTGCCAAATTATCGCTATCTGGTAGGAGAACGGGCGATGGAGGCCTATGTGGCGGCGGACCCAGAGGAGCAGTCAAGATTGCTTCGCGCGTTCGAAGTGGTCCGTGAGAATCCCGAAAAGGGCGCTCAGCTGGTGGGGAAAACTCGCGACAGAGATATTTGGGGTCGGTGGTTTGGGAACTGGTTGGTTCTTTACTATTTGGACCACCCTATCCGAGCGGTAGTGCTTATCGACTGCCAGTGGACTTGATTCGACAGTATGACAGCAATGCCGCTTGAGCACGGCGGTAGCATGCCTCTTACTTTGACAGACCTATGAGCGATTCTCTTTCCCAATACGCCCATCCCGAGGTGCTGGTGAGCACCGACTGGCTCGCGGCGCACTTAAACGAGCCGAACCAGCGTATCGTCGAGAGCAACGAGGACGTGTTGCTTTACGATACGGGCCACATTCCCGGCGCTGTGCACATCGACTGGCGGCAAGACCTGCAGGATGCGCTGGTGCGGGACTACATTTCGCCGGAGGCATTTGCCGAGCTGTGCGCGAAGAATGGCATCGGTCCGGATACGACCGTGGTTTTCTACGGAGACAAGTCGAACTGGTGGTCGTGCTATGCCCTGTGGGCATTCCGGCTTTTCGGCCACACGAAGGTGAAGATCGTGGACGGCGGCCGCGACAAATGGGTGAAGGAAGGCAAGCCGCTCACCAAGGAGAAGCCGAAGTTTCCCGCGACGAATTACCCGGTGCCGCCGAAGCGTTACGACGCCGAGATCCGCGCCTTTTACGAAGACGCGCTGGCGCAAAGCCAGGCGAAGCTGCCGCTCATCGACGTGCGCTCGCCGGGCGAGTTCAAGGGTGATGTGACGCATATGCCCGAGTATCCGCAAGAAGGTGTGTTGCGTGGGGGGCACATCCCCGGTGCGAGGAGCGTTCCCTGGAAGACGGCGGTGAAGGATGACGCGACCTTCAAGAGCGCGGATGAGCTGCGCAAGATTTACACGGAGGGCTGCGGCTTGCAGCGCGGTGATGACATCGTGGCCTACTGCCGCATCGGCGAGCGCAGCAGCCACACGTGGTTCGTGCTTACGTATCTCCTCGGCTACGAAAAGGTGCGGAACTATGACGGCTCCTGGACGGAGTGGGGCAACAAGGTGCGGGCTCCTATCGAGCGCAGCAACTAAGCCCGAGTGCCCCATGAGCCAGGGTTTCCATGAACCGTCGGACGACGCGTCCGAGTCTCACTATCCGCCGAAGCTCGCCGCGATCATTCATCTCTTCGAGTCCCTGCCCGAAGAGGAGAAGCGCGAGAACCTGATCGCCTACTCCGAGCAGGCGAAGAAGCATGAGCCGAAAGAAGGCGAGACCTTCGATCTCGAAGACGTGCGCAAGGATGAGGAATGCACCGACACGGTCGGTGTCTTCCTGCGTCTGGACACGGACAAGCTCGCGCATTTCCGTATCACGCTCGGGCCGCAAGTGCAGACGCTGACGAAGGCAATGACCTCGATCCTGTGCAAGGGGCTCGATGGCCTGCCCATCCCGGAAATCCTGGAACTGCCGGCGGACTTCGTGCCGAAGATCGTCGGCGGCCAACTCGTCCGCATTCGCTCGCAGACGGTCTACTACATCCTCACGCGCATCAAGAGTGCGTGCAAGGTGCTGCTCAATCGGCAGCGCGCAGCGGAAGCGTAACCGCCTTTAGTACGGCCGGTAGTAACCGCCGCGGCGCTTGCTGTTGTTGTGCTCCATCTGATCCTGGAGACTGCGCAGATCGTTGTTTGCCTGGTCGATGCGGTAGTGCAGGTCGCGACTGTCGGAGCCGCCGTTATTCGCCTGAGCGTAGATACGATCGATATTCGCGCGGATGCCGCGCAGGTTTTCCCACAGACGGCGGTCGCCATTGCCCATATTCTTCACGCGATCCTTCACTTGGTTGTAGTGGTTATCGAGGGCGTTGAGGTCATCTTTGAGATTCTTGGACGAGTCCTTCCAGTCATCCTTCTTCTTGTCCTTGGCAAAGGAGGTGACAGGGACGGCGGTGAAGCCGACGACGACGGTGAGCAGCAACAACAGATGTTTCATGTAGGGGTAAGTAGTTTGCGTGGAAAGACGCTGGTAACTCAAATGCCCGAGGATTGCCGCACTTGGAAAGCGCAAAGAGATTGCGTCCCCAAAGAAAAGTAGGCGCGGGTCAGGCGCTGCGCCGCTGAGGCACTTCCGCGTGCAAACTCACGGCAGGCTGTTCTATCACGTCGTCCCACACGCAGGTGACATTCTTCTGCTGCTCGTCGTTGTTGCACCAGACGATGGGGAAGCCATTTTCGTCGGTTTGCTCCTGCAACGGCTTGCGGGGCCAGAATATGGCGAGGCAATGGCCAATGACGGACACCAGAGCGAGAATGATAGTCGGCTCGAACATTCTGAAATTTATAGCACGTATTATACCTACGTGATTTCTGCGTGCAAGTGCTTAAATGGAGAGCGCAAGTGCATCGTTAATTTAACCTAAGTGATGATTTGCCTGCGGGTTCCTGTTCTTCGTGAAATCCCCCTCTTTCTTCCCATTGGCCGCTACTCTCCTTGGTCTCATCGCGGCGCCGAGCTGCCTTTCCGCCGCTGATCTGCCCGAGCAGGCTCCGAATTTTGTATGGGCCCAGCAGGCGGGAAGCTTGGGCGCGGACAAGACGCGGGGTTTGACCACGGATGCCGCTGGGAATGTGTATATGACCGGTGAGTTTGCAAAAGCGGGAACGTTTGGCGATTTCAAGGTCGAGAGTAAAGGGGAACTGGATTTTTTCGTCGCAAAGTATTCTCCGGCGGGGAAATGCCTGTGGGTGCGCACCGGTGGAGGAAGCAAGACCGACCGGGGCTATGGGGTAGCCGTGGATGCGCAGGGAAACGTCTTCGTCACCGGCCATGCCCAGAGTACTGACGCGACCTTTGATGGCCTCGCCTGCGAAAACCGCGGGGGCGACTACGATCTCTTCGTGGCGAAGTACGATGCGTCGGGAAAGATCCAGTGGCTGAAATCCGGTGGGGGCGCTGGCTACGACTACGGCCATGGAATCGGTGTGGACAAAATGGGCAATTGCTATGTGACCGGGTCCATGGCGGGTGATTGCGAGTTCATGGGCGTGTCGACAAAGAATGCCAGCAAGGGCGGACATGCATTTTTGGCGAAGCTAAACACGGCGGGCGAACTCGCATGGCTGCGCGTGGCCACTGGCAATGGAGGAAGTGCCGGTGAGCATCTGGCCACCGACGCGGAGGGGAATACCGTGGTGGTCGGCGGTGCTTCGGGCCTTCAGACGTTTGGCGATCTGACGCTGACGAGCAAGGCCGGCCGCGACGTCTATGCCGTGAAATACGATGCGAGCGGCAAGGCGTTGTGGGCGTTTGGTGGAGATGGATCAACGAACGCGGCCTTCACCTCGGTGGCGCTGGATGGCCGCGGGGGAGTATGCGTCTGCGGAATGTTCAAGGATACGCTGGCAATCGGCGGGCAGAAGTTTCAGACGAGCGGGAAGGATCCGGCGGCGGGGAAGGAATATGATCTCTTCGCGGCCAAGTTGGACCCCCAGGGCAAGTTTCGCTGGGTGCGCACTGGCAGTGGCAAGGGAGTCAATTATGCGCTGTGCGTGGCTGCGGATGAGGCGGGGAATAGTTATGTAACGGGTGAGTATCAATTTACGGTGACGATGGGCGAGACGGTGATGACGGCAAAGGGCGTGCGGGATATTTACGTGGCTAAGTTTGATGACAACGGGGCATTGCGTTGGCTGCGGTCGGAGGGCGGCACGAAAGGGAATCTCGGCTACTGCGTGGTGCGTGACGGGGTAGGGAACCTGTTTTTGTCGGGCGCCTTTGATGGAGAGACGACTTACGGAACGACGAAACTGACGAGTCAGGGCAGCAATGACATTATGCTGCTGAAGCTGGGGAAGTGAGCGCAGTCTCTAGCTGCTTCGTGCTGTCGATGAAGAGCGCGCTGGCGGCGAAGACGATGAAGCTCGCGGCGCACATCCAAAAGACTTCGCTCCAGTCCGCGCGATGCATGGTGCTGGCGAGAGCGAGCGGGATTGTCTTGGCGACAGCGGACGCCCCCAGGTTGCCCCACATATTGCTCCAGGCGAGCGTCGCGGCGACGTGACTGCGGCCGATGTCCTGGCTCAGCGACCAGATCGAGGGATTCGCGCTGTCGGTGGCGAAGGCCACGAGTCCGCAGGCAATGATGACCCCGCGTGCGCTCTGCAACGATGGACACATGAGATAGGCCGATGCGCCGATGAGTCCCCCGATCTGGATGGGCAGACGACGCCCCCAGCGCGGCCCGAACCAGCGAGTGAGAGCATCGCACCACCAACCGCCGAAAAGGACGCCGGCCACGCCACACGTGAGGACGACGGTGACGGAGAAATTCGCCTCTTTCTCACCGAGGCCGCGCACGGTTTGTAGATACTTCGGCAGCCACGTGACGAGCAGCGCCCAGCCGAAATTCAAGCCGACCGCGCCGAGGCTGAGCAGCCACAGGCCGCGATGGCGCAGGAGCTCGAGCCAGGGAAAGCGATAATCGGGTTTCGGCGGCGGTGGGCCACTGCCGCGGATCAGTTCGCGCTCCGCTTCGTTGGTCCATGGATGGAGTGCGGGATCGTCACGAAAGACGAAGTGCGTCGCCGCTGCCAGCGCGAGGCCGATGGTGCCATAGATCCACAAGACTGGCCGCCAGCCCTGCAGCTGCGCTATCACCTCCACCGTTAGCCACGGCGCGAGGGCCAGTCCCGTGCGGCCGCCGAAGGCAACGAGCGAGTTGGCCCGCGCCCGGTGGCCGTAGGGAAACCAGCGGGAGATCACCCGGGCGCTGGCGGGATAGGCACCGGCTTCCGAGAGACCGCATGCCAGGCGCACGACAATGAGCGCAGTGAGGCCGGCGGTGAAGCCAGTGAGTGCGGTGCAAGCGGACCACAGCACGATGTAAGCGACGAGCATACGCCGTGGCCCGAAACGATCTGCCAACCAACCCGCCGGAAGCTGCCCGAGCGCGTAGGCGAAGAAGAACGACGAGAGCACATTCCCTACATCCTCCTCGCTGAGCCCGAGCTCGCGGATGAACGACGGTGAATGCACCACGGTCGTCATGCAAATGCGGTCCAGGTAGAGCAGGAACGCATTGGCCGTTGCCACACCGAGCAACGCGTAGCGGACGCGCGTGGCGTTGCCCGGGGAGGCACTCATTTCAAGTGCTCGCGCAGGAAGCGGAAGAAATTGCCGTGGAAGATGTCGTCGATGTCCGTCTGCGCGTAGCCGCGCGCGGCGAGCAGCGGTCCGAGCTTCACGAGATCGGCGATACTGTTGAGATCCATCGGTGTCTGCTCGGTGCCAAAGCCGCCATCGAGATCAGTCCCGATGCCCACGTGGCGGGCATTGCCGGCGATCTGGCAGATGTGGTCGATGTGCTCGCAGATCTTTTCGATCTTCAGGCCGAAGTCTTCCGGACGGGACCGCTTGTGCGCCCAGTTGTGCACCATCATGATCGCGTCGAAAGCCATGCCGATGACGGCGCCGCGCTCGATGAGCACCTTGATCTGGTCGTCGGCGAGCTGGCGATTCCAGTCGGCCAGCGCCCGGCAGTTGTGATGGCTGGCCCAGAGCGGCCCGTGGTAGTGCGCGAGCGCGTCCCAGAAGCTCTCGTCGCAGAGGTGCGTGACATCGAGGATGATTCCGAGGCGCTCCATTTCCTGGAGCAATTCACGGCCCTGTGGGGTGAGTGGTCCTTCCGCATCGGTGCCCTGGCCGTAGATGCCCGGTCCGTAGTGCACCGGACCGAGGGCGATGAGGCCATCGGCGCGTGATTGCTCGAGGTGCTTCCAACTCAGGATGGAGTCCGCACCTTCGAGGCTGAGCAGATAGCCGATGGGAAGCTTGGAGGCTTCTTCGTCGGTTGCATTTTGCCAGCGCGCGGCGTGCGCTTCGACTTCCGCCCAGGTACGCAGCTGCAGCATTTCGCCGCAGGCCTCCATCGTGCGGTAGTAGGCGAGCTGGCCCTGAGTGTGGGCCCACGCCTGCTCCGGGCTGCGCCACCCGGGGAGATTGTGGAAGCGAGGCGAGTAGCGCGCGATCTGCGTGGCAACGATGATGCCGAAGCGTCCGCGACGCAGCTCGGGAAAGCACACGGTATTGCGTGCGCGATGCCGCTCGGCGTCCACGGGCAATTGGCCGCCGGCCATTTCCGTGCGGCGGATCTTTTCCTGCGACCAGCGCTGGTCGCGGTTGAATTCCATCGCGTTCATCGAGATGTCGAGATGGCAGTCGAAAATCAAGCGGGGAGGATTCATGGGAAATGACGGATGGCGAATTGGACTAGGCCGCCGGCTTCTTCACCGCGACGACTTCGATCTCGTAGCGCAGCGTGGGCGGAAGGCAGTTCGTGATCGTGGTGCGGGTCGGGAACGGCTCGGTGAAATACTCACGGTAGAGCTGGTTGTAGAGCACCACGTCCTCGGCGTCGCGCACGTAGTTGCGGGTTTGGATGACATGCGCGAGGTCGCTGCCGGCGGCGGCGAGCACCTTGCGCACATTCTCGATGGAGCGGCGGAATTCGCCCTCGAAAGTATCACTCACGATCTTGCCTGCGCCATCAACAGAGGCCTGGCCGGAGATGAAGATGAGATCGCCGAAGCACACGCTCGGGCTAAAGGGCAGGTGGGACGTGGGGGTGTCGGCGTCGCGTGGGTAGGAGACGGATGGGTGGGTCATAGGAAAAAGTGTTAGTCCAAGGGATAAATGGGACGGCGGACGTGGCGGTAGGGGAGCGAACGCAGATTGCTCGTGCAGGGTCCTGGCGTGCCGACCCACATCATGCGCGCGGCGATGGGATCGTATGCACGACGATGGGCGACGGCGGCCTTGACTACGATGACCGAGAGGCTCGTCGGCTCGATGCCCTGGCTCCGCCATTGGCCGAGATCGAAGGGCGGCGTTTTGTTGCTGGTGAGCAGGATGGTGAGACCCTCGTGACGCACCACGGCGCACGGTCCCATGTCGAAACGGTCGCCGGCCATGGACGCGAGGTGGCTCTGCTTGTCCTCGAGTTCGAATTTCCCGTCGCTCGTCCACTGCAATTCCACCTCCAGCGACAGCGGGCCTTCGTCGAGCCGGCTGCCATGGCCACCGAGGGAAACGGTGACGGGGACATTCTTTCGCGCACTGGAAAGGCGGCGGACGGTTTCGGGATCGTTGATCGCGATTGCAGCGTTGGGGATGGGATGCCTGACCAGCGCACGCAGTAGTCCGGTGCCATCACCGGGGGCGCCGCCGCCGATGTTGTCGGAAGGTTCAACGAGCACGGTGAGGCCGGATGGGAGCGGTTGCAGTGCTGCCATCGCCTTGGAGATGTGGGGGTCGATGACGTTGCCGGCGGTCTTTCGTTGCTCCGCAAGATCGCTGAGTTCCTGCAGTGCAGCGCGGGCGGGCGCCTCGCTGCCAGTGGTGGCGATAGCAAAGCTCACTCCGGTATCGGGCGTATCGGCGAAAGAAAAACCGGCTACGACATTCACCGCCCAGAACTCGGGATGCTGCGCTTCGAGTTCACGGGCGCGCGACTCGAGAGCACGCATGGGATCATCCGCCGTGCCGGTGCCGGTAGGCGGCCACATGAGCGGCGGATGTTGCCAATGCATCCGCGGCTGCTGCTTCGTCGTGAGCGAACGCTGGAGCAGGTCGGCGGCGAGCTTCGCCATGGCGCGGCCGTCGATGTGCGGATTTTCCCGATAGGCGACGAGGCAATTTGCCAGGTCCGCCATGCGCTGGGTGAAATTCGCGTGCAGATCGAACACGCCGAAAATCGGCACATCGCCCACGCGCTCGCGCAAGCGTGAGAGGATCTCGCCTTCCACATCGAAGAGCGACTGCGAGACCATTGCGCCGTGCAGGACGAGATAGACAGCATCGACTTCCGCCGGGATGCGCTGGGCGAGTTCCTGCCAGAAGGTTTCGATCACAGCATCCTCGACGACGGCGCTGGGCGAAGCGCGATAGTCCACCGTGGGCAGCACCTCCCAGCCGTAGGCGCGGGCGGATTCCAGCGCGCCGCCGAGCGGAGAGCTGTCACCGGCGCAGGGGAGCATCTCTTCGTCGCGCAGGATCTGGAAATCGGGCAGCGCCGTGGTGCCCTCGAGAAAGGTGTGCGTCTCGTGAAACAAGCCGGCGAAAAGGACGCGGGACCGACTCATGCTTTCCATTCTGCAGCGTGCCGGGCGAAGGCGGGCTGCGCTCGGATGAGGGCGACGTCGATGTCGGCTTCGGTGAGGGTGAGATTCATGAACCACAGGCCGCGTTCGATAGCGCGCACGCCGTGCTCGAGCAGACAGCGGCGGAGGTGCGCCCAGCGAGGCGCGTCGTGGCGCAGCACATAATCGCGGTAGCCACGGATAGGGCCAGCCGCGACACCGGGTTTGAGCATGGCGGTATGGAAGACGAGGCCGGGACCTTGTGGCTGCAGCGGCACAGCGTGTTCACGGGCCAGCTTCTCGAGGCCGACCATAAGCCGCGCGCCGAGACGCTGAAGATGCGCGGGATGCTGCATGCCGAGGGCCTGGATCTGGTCCAGGCACCACCGGCTCGCGGCGAGGCAGAGCGGACTGGCATTGAGCGTGCCGGCGTGGACGACTTCGCCCCGGATGATCGGCTCGAAGACTTGCGCCTTGCCCGCGAGCGCAGCGAAAGGCACGCCACCACCGACGGCCTTGCCAAAGATGGTGAGATCGGGCGAGAAGCCGTAGTAGCCCTGCGCACACGAGGAGCCGAAGCGGAAGCCGGTAATCGTCTCATCGGCAATCATGAGCGCGCCTTCGCGATCGCATAGCTCGCGAATGGTGGCAAGCAGGCCGAGCGCGGGCTCGATACAGCCGGTATTGCAGAGCGCAGGCTCGAAGATAATGGCGGCGATTTTCCCGCGATACTGCTCCACGCGACGGCGGAGGTGGTCGGGATCATTCCAGCGTGCGACGATGAATTGATCGAGCACCTCGGGGATCACACCTTTGCTGGGATGCAGGCGGGTCGGTTCCTCGTCGGTGCCCCATTTATCGGGCGGCGGTGCAAAGCCGACGAGACCTTCGTCGGACCACCCGTGATAGTGGCCTTCGAATTTCAGCACGAGCGGTTTGCCGGTGAGGCCGCGGGCGAGACGGAGGGCACTCATTACGACCTCGGTGGCGGAGTTATTGAAGCGCACGCGTTCGGCACCGGGAACCAGGGCCTGCAAGCGTTCCGCCACATCGATCTCGAGTTCCGATTGCGCGGCCCAGTGAGTGCCGAGACGGGCCTGCGCGGCGAGGGCATCGGCAAGTCCCGCGGGAGCGTGGCCGAAGAGCAGTGCGCCCTGACCGGTCTGGAAATCGATGTATTCGTTGCCATCCACATCCCACAGGCGAGAACCCGCGCCGCGCGCGAAGTAGAGCGGCAGGGGTTGCTCCATTTTGCGGATGCCACTGTTGACGCCCCCGGCGATACTGCGCTGGGCGCGCTCGAAGAGACGGCGGGATTCGGCGAATCGGTCGATCATGGAGGAAGGTAGTTAGTAGTTAGTGCTTAGTGCTTAGTGCTTAGTGCTTAGTGGGCGTGGCGTGGGGAAATACTGAGAACTAGGAACTAAGGACTAAGCACTCATTTCCCCTGCCACCGCTGCCATTCGAGGCCCGGCCGATCGACGCGGACTTGCACGAGTCGCTGGTGTTCCACTTCGGTGATGTAAAGCGTGCAGCCATCGGAGCCGCCGAAGCAAAGATTGCTCGGATTGGCGCCGAGGATGTTGAACTCGCGGAGCACTTCGCCGGTCGGGGAGAGTTTGACCACGGTGCCTTTGTCCTGGCGCGTGACGTAGAGATTGCCATCCACATCGCAGCGCATGCCGTCGAGGCTGCCGTTCTTGAATTTCTTAAGCAGCCGTTTGTTGGTCAGCGATCCGTCGGGCGCGATGGTGAATGCCCACACGTTGCGTTGCGTGCTTTCATTGACGTAAAGCGTGCGTCCATCGGGGCTCAGGTCGAGGCCATTGGTCGTGCCCATCTTCTCCGCGAGACGCCGGACCCGGCCCTGTCGATCGATGCTCCAGAGCTGGCCGGTGCCGTCTTCCCAATTCGGGTCGCTCGCGTAGAGCGTGCCGTCGGCGGCGATAGCGAGATCGTTGGGTTGATTCATTCGATCCTCGTGAGCGAAGATACTGACGGCACGCGTCCTCATGTCCACTCGCAGGATATTGTGCCCCGTATAGTCGGCGACGTACATATTGCCGGCGCGGTCGAAGCGGATGCCGTTGCCCACGCTCGTGCCGGGCAGCGTGACGAAGACCTCATATGCCCCTTGCGGAGTGACTTTCTCGATCGTTTGCAGCCACGGTCCGTTGACGAAATAGATATTTCCCGCGGCATCGCAGGCGGGGCCTTCGATGGCGGGTATGAAATCGCCCGCGTTGGTCAGCGGCGTCGCGACGAAAAGCGGAAGATCGGCTGCGAAGCTGGTGAACGACAGGAGCGACAGCGCGAAGAGGCAGAGGCGGGAGATCATTTTGGAGGAGCCGCAGTGGCCTCGTCGGGTTTCGGCGCTTCCGGCTTCTGTGCAGGAGCGGTGATCGTGAGCCAGAGTTGATTCGTCGAGTTGATGACCAGCTCGGTGTAGCCTTGGGGGACACCGTTGTTTTCGCCAGTGGTGATCATCGAGAAGGTGACCGGATGCTCGGCGCCAGACTCGAGCTCGCGCAGGACCAGCTGGATCGGCTGACTGGTGGCAACGGCGCTTGCGTCGGCGGCAAGTTTCAAGGTGACGTCACCGCCTTTCTCCGGCACGTCGATTTCCTCGGCGGAGATTCCCCCGGGAAGATTCTTCGCAGCGAGCTTGAGTTTCGCTTTGAAGCCATTGGCGCTCTTCACGGTTGCCTTGATCTCGCCCGTCTTGCCCGCGGGGACGACGACGGAGTGATTGGCAACCGTGCCTGTCACGGTGGGCACGGCCTCCGCAATGTGGAGCTGGTAGCGGAAGTCAGGGCCGCCGTGGTGGGTGACATCGCCGATCGCGACATGGAAGGGGCCACTGCTCGGCGCGGTCCAGGCGAGATGCGGGTCGCGAGAGCCATCGGTATCGTCGGCGCGCGAGAGTTGCTTGCCCTCCTTGTTTTCGATCTTCACCCAGGCATCGAGCGGGGAGCCGGCGCGGGCGCCGACCACGTTGAGCTCGTAGATTTTCCCTTTCTCGGCGGTGAAGGCGAAACGATCTTCGTCGCCCGCTTTGTCGATGCAGCCGGCGATGGAGCAGGGGAGCGTAACGCCCTGAGCTTTATCGATCGTGTCGTTTGGCTCCTGTTCGGTGATCTCCGCGCCTTCGCTTGCGTCGTGCGCGGGGAAGCTCACTTGCGGCGGCAATGCACCAGTGAGGTGCAGCCGATAGACACAGCCGTCGCCGCCGGTGAGCCGCACATCCGCCGTGGCGGGATAGACGAAGCCCATGAGTTGCACGATGAAGGTGCCATCGCGCGGTGCCTCCCAGCGGAGGTCGGGATCGAGAGTACGACCATCGTGATTGAAGGCGAGCTCATTGCCCTTTTCATCGACGATGCGCAGCATGCCATCGAAGGTGGAGGCGAGCACGTAAGCCTCGACCCAGGCGCGCAGGGGCTGTCCTTTCTTCAACGTGACGGCGAAGGAATCGACATCCCCGGATTTGTCGAGGCGGCCGCTGATCGTGGCGGGCAGCGTCTCGATCGTTTGCGGCGAATGAAAATCGTCGTTCGGCTCCTTTTCCAGCAACTCGGGCTCGGTCGAGACGATGAAGAAGCGCGGTTGCGAAGCGCCGTCCTTGGTAAAGAAGCGCACGAGATGGGGACCGGGCGCCGCATCTTTCGCGATCTCGACGTCGAACTTGCCCTTTGCTTTCGCGGGTTTGAAATCGATGCCCGGTGCATCCACCCACACCTGCGGCGGCCATGGATCGGACTTGCCGGCGGGCGTGACCGTGACGGTCGTGCCTTGCTGCCCGGCGGTAGGGTAGAGATGGGTGATCGTCGGTTCAGCGGCGGATGCCGTACCGAGGACCGCGAGAAAGATGCCGGCGGCGCGCCTCACTCGTCTTTTTAAGCGAAGAGTTCCTTGATGAGGTGGCCTTCGTTCACCAACTGCACAGGCCGTCCACTGCTCGTCTCGAGCGTCATGTTCGGGTCGATGCCCATCTTGGTGTAGAGCGACGCGGCGAAGTCCTCAGGGCGATAGACATTCTCCGAGGCATGATAGCCCTTCGCATCCGTCGCGCCGACGATTTGTCCTCCGGGAATGCCCGCGCCGGCCATGAGCACCGACATGGCAAAGGGCCAGTGGTCGCGGCCCGCGTCTTTGTTGACCTTCGGCGTCCGGCCGAATTCACCAAGGGCGACGACCATGGTATTTTCCATGAGGCCGCGTTCGCTCAGGTCGGTGAGCAGGGC
>JBGGMZ010000210.1:0-14860 GCA_041287745.1 Chthoniobacter sp.
CGGAAATACCGCAGCGCTTCCACGACACCAGCACTGCACACGCCTTCCGCAGTGTACCCGCCAGCCGCACGCACGCCTATCTTCACCGCCTCGACCGCGTTCCCCGGGCAGGCCACCCACTTGGCATGGCGGCCATCGAGCATGGGCAGGTCATTGTAGTGATCGCCGGCGGCAAAAATCTCGTCGCGGCTGATGCCGGTGAGCCGGGCGAGTTCACCGAGCGCGGTGCCCTTGCTGTAAGCTTCGTGGCAAAAGCGCACGTAGATGGTGTTGCGCATGAATTGGAATCCCGGCACGCGCTTGCACTCGCGCGCAAGGAACTCGACGATCGCACCCATCTCGTCGTCGGACTCCGCGGCGAGGCCGATCAGGCGCTCGCCTTCATAGATGGGATGGGCCTTGGTGTGCTTGGCGAGAAACTCCTCGATGTCGGCGAGCAGCGTGCTGGCCTGGGCGAAGAGCTTGTCGTGCTCCTTCGCGCAGCGGACATTCCAGTCACCGAAATCCTGCCAGCGTCCATCGGGTCCGCGGTGGAAGACTTCGCGCTCGGAGGTGAGGACAAAATCGGGCGCGACGGGAAATTGCAGCTCGTGCAATCCTTCCTCGATGTGCCAGAGCACGCGGCCGGTATTTACGGCCCAGAGCACCCCGCGCTCACGCAGACGATCGAGCATCTCGAAAAAGTCCGGCGATACGCGCGGCGTGGCGTCGTGATCGACAATGGTGCCATCGAAATCGGTGCTCAGCAGTTTGATCATGAGTTGAGGATTGAGTGTGCGGCCAAAACGCCGGAGAATACACGACGCGGGCCGGCAAGTTATTGCGCTCCGCCGAACTCTCAACTCTCAATTCCCTAAATTCACGAAAGCTTCCCCATGAAATCCGCCTACGAACTCGCGATGGAACGACTGCAGAAGCAAGCCCCCGACCGCAAGCTGACCGACCAGCAGAAAGCTGAGATCGCGGAGATCGATCAGACCGCCAAGGCCAAGGTGGCCGAGCAGGAGCTCTTCCTGCGCGACAAGGTCACGGCCGCGGCCGAGGAAGGGAAATACGAGGAAGCCGCCCAGCTGGAGAAACAGCTCGCGCACGAGATCCGCCGGATCAACGAAGACGCGGAAGCGAAGAAGGAAAAGGTGCGCTCGGCTTAAGCCGCCTCGCAGTCCTGCTGGACGGCGTCGAGGGCTTCCTTGAGCTCCTGCATGCTCACCGGCTTTTGCAGGTAAGCTGCGGCGCCGCAATTGGTCACGAAAGGATCGCTCTTGTCCGCTGTGCCGGAGACGAAGATCACCTTCGCGTCGGGCTTGCGGCTGAGCAGCGCGTGGCAAACGGTGAGCCCGTTGTAACGCGGCATCATGATATCGAGCAGCACGGCATCGGCTTCGCAGCGCGCGAAGGCCTGGATGACCGCGAGGCCACCACCGGTGACCGTTCCCACCACTTCGTGACCGCAAGCGGTCACGCATTCGGCCAAAGCCTCCGCCAGTTCCTTGTCATCATCGGCAATGAGAACTCGCATATGTGGGGAGATAGTTGGGGAGTTTAAGCGGCCAGCAACATCGTGCGGACGTGAATGAAGGCGATCATTTCCAGCAAGTCGTCCACGTGGAAGGGCTTGGTGAGGATCGTGCCATTCACGCTGGCGATGAAGTCGTTGACCTTGGCGTTGCCGCGGTGGCCGGTCATGAAAATGAAGCGGTCGCAGAGATGCGGGCGCATGCGCTCAACGGCGCGGAAAAACATATCGCCGGGCAGCGTGGGCATCATCATGTCGCAGAGGAGTACCTCGAAATCACTGGCCAGCACCTGGTGCACGCCTTCGACGCCGTTGGTCACGCCGACAACTTCGAAACCGCTCTCCATGAGGAAGTCGGTCATGATTTCCTTGAAGGCCGGATCGTCCTCGAGAAGGAGGACTTTTTTGGCGACTTCCGCATTCGGCTCAACGAGCCGGATGCCGGAGGGCACAACGTTTTCGGCGGAGTCGGGAGCAATGGCGGGCAATGACATAGGCTGTAGATTTTAGAATCTCTAGAAAGCAAATGTTATGCCGAAGGGTTTTCCATTCGCAGATAATAATTAAGCGAAATGGCGGACTATCGGCAAAAAGGCCCGCCGCTGAGGCAACAGCGCATCGGAACCCTGTCACAAATTATACAATACATATCAAAATTACCAATAGAGATTCGCCCTCTTCAAACGGTCGACGACCGGCTTTCGCATCTTTGCCATAACGAAAGCGCGAGCCGGCGCGTCTCCGCGAAGGGCATCTTCCCTGGATTTTGGTTTTCCATCTAGCATTCCAGCTTCAAACACGATTGCCGTAGCGAGAATTCCCGCTCAACTTGTCCCCCGTCTTGGAAACTCCCACCGCTCCGCTGCTCTTCGATTCCTCCTTCCTTGCGAAGCTTGAGCAGCTTTACCTGCTCTCGAAGAAGCTCTTCCGCGGCGCGCACCGGGCCGAGCGACGCTCCCGGCAGGTGGGATCCAGCCTGGAGTTTGCCGACTACCGCAACTACACTCTGGGCGACGATCTGCGGTCCATCGACTGGAACATCTACGGGCGGCTCGATCGTCTCTTCATCAAACTCTTCGAGCAGGAGCAGGATCTCGACATCTCATTTCTGCTGGATGCGAGTGCATCGATGCGATGGACACCGGAGGGCAGCGGAAGGCTCAGCAAGTTCGACCAAGGGCGGCGCATCGCAGCGTCGCTGTCCTATATCGGCCTCGCAAACCTCGACCGGGTGAACGTCCACTACTTTGCCTCGCGACTGGAGGAAGACCTCGGCCTGTGCCGCGGAAAGAGCCAGTTTCACAAGGTCCTCGACTTCCTGCGGGATGCGCCAGCGCTGGAGGGCCAAACGCAATTGCTGCCAAGTCTGCGCACCTTCGCCCAACGCATGAAACGGCGCGGGCTGGTCTTTCTGCTCAGCGATCTCTTTGACCCGCAGGGTTTCGAGGAAGGGCTCGCGCTCCTGCGCCATCAGCAGTTCGAGGTGCACGTGATTCACCTGCTCGATCCCGCGGAGGTGCGCCCCACCGCCACCGGCGACCTCCGGCTCATCGAGAGCGAGACAGGCGAGGCCTATGAAATTACGGCCAGCGAAGCGCTGCTCCGTCGCTATCACGCAGAGTTGGATGCCTTCCTCGCCCGGGCGAGCACATTTTGCACGGAGCATGGCATCAGCTACGCGCAGGCTACGACGGAGGTGCCCTTTGAAGACCTGGTGCTGCGGGTGCTGCGCGATGGGAGGATGATCCAGTGACTTTCCTCAACGTCTGGGCCGCGGGTTTCCTGGGCATCGTCCCGGTCATCGTCCTGCTCTATCTCCTCAAGCTCAAGCGGCGGTCGCTGCCCGTTTCCACGCTGCTCTTTTGGCAGCGCATCCTGCAGGAGAATCGGCGCCGTGCTTTTTTCCAGCGGCTGAGGCAACTCTTCTCGCTGCTACTGCACCTGCTCATCTTCGCGCTCATCCTCGGCGCACTCGCCCACCCCACGCTGGATCGCCAGATCAGTGAAGGCGCCTCCACCGTGCTCATCGTGGACACCCGCGCGCGCATGCAAGCCACCGAGCCTGATGGGCCGACACGCTTCGCCAAAGCACAGGCCCAAGCGAAGGAAGTCCTACGGCAGGCGAGCCCCTCGCGACAGATGGCCATGATCACGGTCGATGCCGGCGCGCGGGTCGTCACTCCATTCACGGATGATGAGAAGGCACTGCGAGAAAATCTCGCAAAGGTTTCGTCCACTGATGCGGGCGGCGACTTGAACAGCGCCGTACAGCTCGCGGGAGAATTGCTAGCGTCGCGCAGTGGCGCCCGGCGGATCATCGTCTTCACGGACAGCATCCCCGATCCAAAGCCCGCCACCGCTTCCAATGTGCCGCTGGACTTCGTTGCAGTGGGGACGGCACGCGACAACCTCGCCATCACCCGCTTTGCCACACGCCCGGTGCTGAACAGCCCGCAAACCTCGGAGGTGTTGCTCGAGGTCGCGAACTTTGGCCAGTCGCCCGCAAAGACCAATGTGGAGCTGGCCTACGATGGGCAATTGCTCGACGTAAAACCGCTCGCGATCGAACCCGGTGGTCACGTCGTGCAGGTCTTTCCCACGGTCCCCCGCCCCAGCAACAACGCCCGTGGCTGGCTCACAGCGCGGCTCGATACCAACGATGCGCTGGCCGCCGACAACGTCGCCTACGCCGTACTGCCCGTCGAACCGCCGAAGCGCATCCTGCTCGTGTCGAAAGGCAACTGGTTCCTCGAGAAGCTGTTTGCGGCCGATCAAAGCATCGTCTTCGAACTGCTCACGCCCGATGGCTTTTCGGCGGCGATCGCCGCGAAGTTCGACGCGGTGGTCTTCGACAACTTTGTCCCGGCCGATCTCAACCTCGCGAGCGCGACGGGCAATTTCTTCTTCATCAAGCAGACCCCCTTCAATGCTCAGGAGCCGGTGCTCGATCAGCCGCTGATCTCCGATATCGACAGCCGTCATCCCGCGTTGCGCCTCGTCAATCTGCAGAACATTACCCTGCTCCACGCTGCTCCGCTGACATTGCCAAAGACGGAAGGCTGGAATTGGCAGGCGCCGATTCGTTCTTTCGATCATCCGTTGATGATCACTGGCGAGCATCAAGGTGGTTCGCCGCGCGTGGCCGCGCTCGCCGTCGATATCGGCGACTCGGACCTGCCGTTGCGCGTCGCCTTCCCGCTGCTTATTTCAAATACGCTCCACTGGCTTATCGGTGAAGAAGCTGTCTCCGTGCTCAACCGGCGCGCGGGTGAATCGCTGCCCCTCGCGGCGGGCGAAACCGTGCAGATCGAAGCACTGACCCCGTGGAAAAAGGAAGCGCCTGGCGCGCCGAAGCCGCCCGCTGCACACGGGCTCTTCCAGCCGCTGACAAATGGCTTCTACGCCTGGCAAACGCACGACGGCCCACGCTGGCTGGCGGTGAATACTTTCAGCGAAGCGGAATCGAATCTGCGCGTCGCCAATCCCAGTTCGAAGGATGCCCTCACGTTTCCTGCTGTCTCGCTGAGCCGTCTCGCGGGCTGGCCGCTTTGGCAGTATCTCGCCGCGGCGGCGCTGCTGCTCTTCGGACTGGAATGGTGGCTCTTTCACCGGAGGCGCACGGAATGAGCGGGTTCTTGGATCTCGCCCATCCGTGGGCGCTCGCATTCATCCTGGTGGTGATCTTCCTCGTGTGGGCGCAGCGTCGTTCGCTGGCTGATATGACGCCCGTGCAGCGCAAAGTGTGCTTCGCCTTGCGCACTTTCATCATGCTGCTGCTCGTGCTCGCACTGGCTGGCATTCGCTGGCTCCTGCCATCCAGGGATCTGGCGGTGCTGTTTGTCGTCGATAAGTCCGCGAGTATTTCCAATCCGGCAAAGTCGGAAGCCGGCGCGTTCGTGAAATCCAGTCGCGCAACCAAGTCGGCGAACGATCTTGTCGGCGTGATCGCTTTCGATGCCAAGCCCGAGCTCTGGGAAGAGCCGTCGAAGAAGTCGCCCTCGGCAACTTTCTGGTCCGAAACTTCAGGGCAGGGCAAGGCCACCGACATTGGTGGTGCGCTCGATTTTGCCACTGCCATTTTCCCGCCCGGCACCAATCGGCGCATCGTCCTGCTGACCGACGGAAACGACACTGAAGGTCATGCAGCCGCGGGCGCAGTGCGTCTGGCCGCACAGGGTGTCGAGCTGATGGTCGTGCCGCTGCACAATGAATCGACACCCGAAGTTCTGGTGGAAAAAGTCGAAGTCCCACGCCGCCTGAAGGCCGGTGAGCCATTCGACCTCACCGCGCATATCCGCAGCAATGTCGTCACCACTGCGAAGGTGAAGCTCTATCAAAATCAGTTCCTGCTCGAACAGCGCGACATGGAATTGAAAGTCGGCGACAACGAATTTCGCGCGCCCAATCTCCGGGCCGACGGCAACTTTATTTCCTACGAGGTGGAAGTGCTTCCCGCGCAAGACACCGTGGCGGAGAACAATCGCGCCTCCGCCACCGCCAGCCTGCGGGGTGAACCGCGCGTATTGCTCGTCGATTCCGATGAGAACAACGGCCGGGCACTTGCCGGCGTTTTGCAGAAGGAGAAAATCAACACGGAAGTGCGCGGGTTAAGTGGCCTGCCGAAGACGCTCGAGGATTTACAGCAGTTCGATCTTTTCCTGCTCAGCGATGTCTCCGCGCTCCATCTCGGCCGTGAACAGATGGACCTTTTCCGTCGCTGGGTGCAGGATTTTGGCGGTGGCTTTGTCATGATCGGTGGCGAGAACAGCTTCGGTGTGGGCGGCTACTACCGCACTCCGGTCGAGCAAATGCTGCCCGTGCGCATGGACCACGATGACCGCATGGACACGCCGACCGTGGCCATGCTCGTGGTGCTCGACCGCTCCGGCTCCATGACCGCGACCGTTGCCGGGCAGACCAAGATTTCTCTCGCCGACCAAGGCGCGGTCTTCGCGATGAATGCGCTCCAGCCGAAGGATTATTTCGGCGTAACTGCCGTGGACACCAAGCCGCACACCGTGGTCCCGCTCGCGCCAGTCACCGCAAAGAGCGCGGCGGAGCAGAAGATCCTCAGCATCACCGCAGGCGGCGGCGGTATCTACATCTACACATCGATGGTCGATGCGTTTCAGCAACTGCGCGACATCCCCGCTCGCGTGAAGCATCTCCTGCTCTTTTCTGATGCGGCCGATGCGGAGGAAAAGGGAGCGGGTGAAATGAGCGACGGCATCCAGACCGGCGGCAATTCGCTCGACCTCGCTTCGGCCATGCTTGCAGCCAAGATCACCACTTCCGTGGTCGGCCTCGGTACCGAGCAAGACAAAGACACCGCCTTCCTGCGGCAACTCGCCGAGCGCGGAAGCGGCCGCTTCTACCTGACCGACGACGCCACGTCGCTGCCGCAAATCTTCAGCACCGAGACGATGAAGGTCGCGCAGAGCAGCCTTATCGAAGAGCCATTCCTCGCTACGCCGATGGCCAGGAGTCCGATTACCGCTGGCCTCGACTGGCCGCAATCGCCGCTCCTGCTCGGTTACAACGCCACCAAGCCCAAGCCGACCGCCGAAATCCTGCTCACCACCGAACGTGGCGAACCCCTGCTTGCCACCTGGCGCTACGGCCTCGGGCAGACCGCCGCCTTTACCAGCGATGCCAAAAGCCGTTGGGCCGCAGAGTGGCTGAACTGGCCGGGCTACGGCAAATTCTGGTCCCAGCTCGTCCGCACGCTGATGCGCAAGAGCGATCAATCGAGTTTCCAAGTCAATACGAGCGAAACCGGTAACCAGTTGGAACTGACCATCGATGCCATCAAGCCCGACGGGGCCTTCCGCAACCGGATGCCCGTAAGCGTGAACATGCTGCGCGCGGATGGCAGTACTGAAACCCGAACCGCGCAACAGGAAGGCCCAGGGCAATACCAAGCCACCTTCGACCTACCCGTGGAAGGCACTTCCATCTTTTCCGTGAGTTCGCCCGATCTCCCCGATGGCGGCTACGTCTTCGGCCATACACGAAGCTTTCCGCAGGAGTTTCTGCGAACCGAGACAAATGAGCCATTATTGCACACTCTCGCATCTCTCGGTGGGGGCAAATTTTCTCCATCCGCGTCGGAAGTCTTCGCCCGGCCGACGGCTGTGGCTCGCACTCACAAGGATCTGACGGACTACTTTTTGGAAGCTGCTCTGCTCCTGCTGCCCCTCGATATCTGGCTGCGGCGCAGGACTTGGCGGGCCTGACCGGGTTTCCACGTCCTTCGTTGAAACGACGCCCTCCGGGTTTCCCCGTAGGTGTGACACCGACTTTGGCATGTCCGGTGCTTTTAAGGTTACCCGAAGTGGTATTCGCCTTGAACAAGTCGCATCGAGTCATACTCCATCTGGCCTGCATCGTCGCCAAAAGCAGGCAGGGGCGGGATTGTGCGTGGCACTGGCAGCATTTACTCCGGGAATTCGGCTGCGGCGAATATGCGAAGCGCATCCATCGTCCAAGGAGAAGCGAATCTAAAATGGAGGCCCGTAAATGCTCTACCTGAACCAGCCAACGAAAGTCCAAAGCATGGAAACCCAGCGGGCTCTAAACGCTGCGGATGGATATCTCTATTTCGACCTGCTTGATGAGGCCTTGGAAGAACTCGGAATCATCCCCAAGGACGAGCAAGACGAAGCGGCGGTCATGCTCGCCCGCATCCGCCTGCTGCTGCACAAGCATGAATGGCGTTCCGCCGAGTTGCTCTCCGCACAGGGCTCCGGGCTGCACCCCGATGAAGGGGAGTTTACCGTACAGCGCGCCTTCGCCCTCCATCAGATGGACAAGGATGAAAAGGCCGAGCAAGTATTGCTCTCCGCGCCGGATTGGATCCGTCGCACCGGCATCCTGCACTACAATCTCGCGTGCTACGAGGCGCGCCTCGGCGACATCACCGCCGCCCGCCAGTGCATCGACACTGCGATTCAGATCAACGCCGGCATCAAGAAGAGCGCGCGCGTTGACCCAGACCTGCAGTCGCTTTGGAACTGAGTTGAGCCTCCGGTCACTGGCTCGAAAAGGCGTCGCAGGGTAACATCACTACGCTGCGTAGGCCGCCCCTTATGAACTTCATCGGAGTCGCGGCAACGGTCCTAAGCGTCGTGACCTTCGCCATTGCCTATCAATTCTTTCGGCACCGATCCCTCGCGGTTCGTATCTGCTTTCTTTGCGGCTTCGCGCTCCTGTCAGTTCCGTCGGTATGGTTTGCCATCTACTACCTTCACATACTGGGAGAGCACGAATGGTTTTACAACCTTCGCTCCTGGCCCGGCTCCGAATTCTTGGTCCTGTTTCTCGGCGGCGCCGGCGGTGTGTTCGCGACGCTAATGCCTCGGCTGCCTTTGGGCCTGCCGTTGTCTGTCGTGATGGCCCTCGCCGTAGCCCCCTACATCAAGCCCCTGATCGGGCCACTCCCCGACAACGCATTTCGCGAGCAATGGCGCAGTGACATCTGTATCCAGAGCACACCGTCCACCTGCGGTCCAGCCAGCGTCACCACCATTCTGCAGCGTTTCGGTATTCGCACCACGGAGCGCGGGACCGCACGGGCCGCGTTTAGCTATGGGGGTGGCACCGAGGCTTGGTACCTGGCGCGATATGTTCGCCATTGCGGTCTTACCCCACGCTTCGAATTTCGCTCCGCGTTCACCCCAGCCGTCGGGCTGCCTGCGTTGGTCGGAGTGCGTCTCGGCAGCATAGGCCACTTCATCGCCGTTCTCGATTTTCAAGATGACCAGGTTACCTTTGCCGACCCGCTCTACGGGGAGGAGCACCTTTCACTCGCCGAGTTTCAACGCCGCTATGTCTTCACCGGATTCCACATGGTCATCCAGCGCCCCTAGCGAAGTAACGCAGTAATCCACCACGACATCGTCAGGAGCATTTGATGAACGAAAGCCAAAGCGAGAGCCCAACCGACTGGCGTCCGTTGCACGCAGTGCTTCTCATTGCGCTCACTGCAGCCGCTACGCTGGTTCCCGTCTTTCGCCTGTGGCCGTTGCTTTGGCTCGTGCCGCTGGCGGGCTACGCCGCACTCGTGAGAATCGTGCCGCAGTTGCGAGCCACGTTTCGCCCATGGCGCTTCGGCCGCATCACTACCACCGGCGGGGTGGCTACCGCCATTATCGCTGTCGGTTCGTGCTCCGTTCTCGTCACGTTTCATTCGCTCACGCACCCCGATGTCAGCACCTTTGGCCGTTTTCTTCCCGTCTCCACGCTGGGCGGTGTGTTGGCTGTCGGTGTGCTCTTCTCGATCTTCAACGCGCTATTCGAAGAGATCATCTTTCGTGGTGTCCTGTTTGATGCCATCGAGTCGCAATGGGGGGCAGGTGTGGCCATCGCAGCCACGGCGTTTCTGTTCGGCTATGGCCACATGCATGGCTACCCGCCGGTAGGTCTCGGCGCAGTCCTCGCCGGCACCTACGGTGTTTGCCTTGGCTGGCTTCGCGTCTTCAGCAGCGGCCTCGGTTTGCCGGTCATCGCACACATCGCCGCCGACGCCACGATCTTCACTATCGTCGCCCGCGCGGGCGTTCTGTAAGCGTCTTGTCGATGCGTCGAACCCACAAGCTTGATCTCCTCCGTCGCATAGGAGCTTCCCGGTCATTGATATGACGCCACGACAGATCGCAAAGAGCTACGACCAGATCGCGGGGCGTTGGAACGCGAATGATTTCGATCGAACCAACGGGATCGCCCAACACCGGAGGGCGCTGCAATTTGTGTCTTCAAAACTCAAGGCCATCGACATCGGCTGCGGCAGTAGCGGACGCCTCCTTGACCTCATGATCGACGAAGGTTTCGCCGTGGAGGGCGTCGATATCTCGCCGGAAATGATCCGGCTGGCACGGCTGCGACATCCGAGCGTGACCTTCCATCTGGCGGATATCTGCACTTTTGAATTTTCATGGCATTACGACTTTATCTCGGCTTGGGACAGCATATGGCATGTGCCGCTCTCGCAACATGAGGCCGTGCTCGGAAATCTTTGCACCGCGCTGAATCCCGGTGGAGTCCTGATCTTCACCAGTGGCGGTGTGGAGGAACCAAACGAAGTGACGAACGCCTTTTCCGGCGCTCCCTTGTACCATGCGGCTTTAGGGATTCCACGACTGCTCGAAATCGTCTCCGAGCACGGCTGCATCTGCCGCCACCTCGAATACGATCAGCATCCCGAGCTGCACATCTATCTCATCGTGCAAAAGGGCGCTGCCCTCCAGAAACTCTAGGTTTCGCCTGAGAAAGCAGGGGCGCGAACACCTAGTCCTTCGCGACGAGTTCCTTTTGCTTGTCCGGCAACCAGGCACGCTCGGCCCAGAAACGACGGAGAGAACCGCGATCGCCGCTGAAGATGGTGCGCTCGATTTTGCGCATGCTGCCGAAGCTGGTCGGGTAACTCTTGCGCGGCAACTCGCAGACGCCGTCGCCGGTGTATTGCCAGAACATCCATCGATCCCACGGCGAAGTCCATGCGGGCTGCTTGTGGTAGTTGGCGATCCAAAGCCAGCACTTTTTCAGCGTCTCGCGTGAACTGGCGCTCACCGATGGATTACCGAATACGCTCTTGAGCCAGTATTCATTGGAATAGAGGCCAGGATAGGTGCCGGTGCGCTCGTGGACGCGCTCGATGAAGCGGACCGCCTGGTCCACATTCATATTGCCACCCGCGTAATGGGTATTCTTCTCCGCATCCAGCACGAGGAGCACGCCTTGGGGGTCGGTGGGATTATGAGCGGCGGCCCATTTCGAGCCGACGAAATTGAGGAAGTGATCGGCCTGCTTGCGGCCGTCGGTCCCATTGCCGAAATGATATGCGCCCCACAGGATTCCGGCCCGCATGGCCTCGGCCTGGCGGGAGGCGTATTTCGGATCGCAATCGGAAGCCGGATACGTGGCTTCATGGATGATGGCGTCGAGGCCGCCACGTTGCAGCCCCGGGAAATCGGAGACGCGTTCGTCGTAATGGGAGAGGCTCAGGACGCTGTTTGCCGCGTGGGCTCCCAGCGATAAAGCCAACAAGATCAGGGCACTACCTGCGTGTCTAAGGCTCATTGGCGTCCTATTAGAGCAGCTTGTGAGCCCGGGCGCAAGCAGAGATTCTACTACGATGTTACACAGATGAAAGCAGGTCCGGTTTCTAGTTCCTCGCGAACGCCGTGAGTCCCGAAATCAAAACGCTCACCCATCGGGACCAAAAACCGGAGACCCGCCTCCCCTATTCCTCGCCGTCGTAATAATCAAGCGGCTCACCGCGCATGAGGCGGCGTTCGGGAGAACGGACGATCCATTTGTTGCTATCGGGATAATGGCACGACTCGCCGATCGGATTATCCGCCACGACATACACGAGCAGGTCTTGGTCGCTATTGTTGGTGATCACGTGCGGCTCACCCGGCTTGAAGAGGAAGGCGTCACCTTCCTCGATGGGCGTCGTCCCTTCCTGATGGCGCACGATTCCCCGGCCCGAGATGACGTGGTAGAACTCCCACTGCGCGCTGTGCGAATGATATGGGTACGGCGTCTGCCCGGGCGGAATACGGCAGATCTCCACGTCGAATGGATGCCGTTCCATCAGGTCCGTGGACTGAGGAATGCGCCCGAGTTCCTCAGAAATCTCCTTGCTAGCACCGGCAAATTTCCCCTTGGGCGAAGACCAGGTGATCTCGGTGATATCCCTCGTGTTGACCTTTTTCATAAGTGAGTCGAGAGAAACAGTCCCCAGCGCCAAAGCAACCGGGAAAACGACGAGGTTCCTCGCGCTTCTCCGTCTTCTGAAAACTATCGCCCCAGCCCAATTCCGTCCTCCTTTTAACCTTTCTAAGGAAGTCACGCTCTCCAAGGTTGGTTCGGGAGACTCCTTTCCTGTGATCCGCCGACCCCCATTTACACTCTCCACCACTCTGGCTGTGGCTCTCCTGGCTCGGGCTCTTGTACACGCCGAAGAGCGTCCACTCACCTTTGAGCACGATGTGCGGCCCATCCTGAAAGCGCACTGCGTGCAGTGCCACGGCGAGGAAGAAAAGCCGAAAGGCGGCGTGGACTTGCGTCTACGTCGCTTCATGGACAAGCCGACGGAGGATGGCGATCACGTGCTGGTGGTCGGCAAGCCGGGCGAAAGCGAGCTGGCCCGCGTGGTTCGTGAAGGCGAAATGCCGAAGAAGGGCAAGAAGCTTACCCCAGCGGAACTGGCCACCATCGAGCGCTGGATCACCCAGGGCGCCAAGACGGCCAAGGCGGAGCCCGAAACGCTTCCGCCCGGCATATTCATCACGGATGACGACCGCCAGTTCTGGTCCTTTCAACCGATTGCACATCCCGCCGTGCCGCAGGCGGCGAATGCCGCCCGCGTGCGCACGCCCATCGATGCCTTCGTGCTGGCCAAGCTCCGCGAGCAAAAGCTCGATTTCGCTCCCGATGCGGACAAGCGCACCCTGCTTCGCCGCGTCACGCTCGACCTCATCGGCCTGCCTCCGACTCCCGAGCAAGTCGAGGCCTTCGTCGCAGATACGGCGCCCGACGCTTACGAGAAGACCGTGGACCGCCTGCTGGCCTCTCCCGCTTACGGCGAACGCTGGGGCCGCCACTGGCTCGATATCGCCGGCTACGCGGACTCGAATGGCTTTTCCGAGGTGGACTCCCCTCGCCCGCACGCCTGGCGCTATCGCGACTACGTCATCCGCTCGTTCAACGAGGACAAATCGTGGCGCGACTTCATCACCGAGCAACTGGCCGGTGACGAACTCGCCGGAGTCACGCAGACCGATTACCAGACTGCCGTACAGGATCCGAAGAAGCGCGATGACCTCATCGCGACCGCCTTTCTCCGCATGGCACCCGATGGCACGGGCGACCCGAATGATGATGCGAAGCTGGCACGCAACCAAGTCGTCGCGGAGGAGATCAAAGTCCTCTCCTCGTCACTGCTCGGCCTCACCGTCGGCTGTGCGCAGTGCCACGACCATCGCTTCGATCCCATTCCGCAGGCGGATTACTTCCGGCTGCGTGCCGTCTTCGAGCCGGCCTTCGATTGGCAGACATGGCGCGCTCCCGCCCAGCGTCTCTACTCGCTCTACACGCCGGAGGAACGCGCCAAGGCGGACGAAATCGAGAAGCAGGCGAAGGCGATCGATGCCGAAGCCCAGGCGATGAGCAAAAAGTTCCTCGACGAGATTTTCGAAAAGGAAATCGTCAAGCTGCCCGAGGAGGAGCGCGAACCGTATCGCGCCGCTCGCGCAACGGCGGTGAAAGACCGCACGGCGGAGCAGAAGGCGCTGATCAAAAAATACCCTTCGGCGCTCGCCACCTATTCGCTCGATCTCTACGACGCAGCCCTGCAGAAAAAGGTCACCGACAAGCAAGCCGAGGCGACGAAACTACGCGCGACCAAGCCGAAGGAAAACATGGTCATGGGCCTCACTGAGGTGAAAGGCCGTGTGCCTGAGACACATCTCTTCTATCGCGGCGACCATGACCAGCCGAAGCAAGTGCTCGGGCCGGGCGAACTCACCGTGCTCGCACAGCCTCAGGTCGAGCCGTTCAAGCCCGCGACCGTCGCCTCCGGTTCCACCGGTCGACGTCTTGCTTATGCACAGTGGCTTGTGAGCGGGCAGCACCCGCTGGTGGCACGCGTGCTGGTGAATCGCTTTTGGCTCCATCATTTCGGCCGCGGCATCGTCAATACGCCGAGTGAATTCGGAGCGCTCGGCGAGCGCCCCACGCACCCGGAGTTGCTCGATTGGCTGGCCAGTGAATTCATGACCGGTGGCTGGAAACTCAAGCCGCTGCACCGCCTCATGGTGCTGAGCACGACTTATCGCCAGTCCTCGCAGAATGACGCGTCGCTCCAGACGGATGCGGATAATCGGCTCTTCGCCCGCTTCAAGATTCAGCGACTCGAGGCCGAGGCACTGCGAGATTCCATGCTGGCCACGGCCGGCACACTCAATAGCGAAGCCTTTGGCGAACCGGTTGGCATTGCTCGAGACCCCGGAGGCCGTATCGTGGTCGGCCAGGAGCAGCTCAATACCAATCGCGACGTGATCAAAGTCGTCAGCCGTGGCCCGGAGGATTTCCGCCGCTCGATTTACGTGCAGGTGCGCCGCAAGACACCGCTCACCGTGCTCGATACTTTCGATGAGCCGACGATGACGCCGAACTGCGAGGCGCGCAGCTGCACCACGGTCGCCCCGCAGTCGCTCCTGCTCATGAACGACAACTTCGTGCTCGATACCGCACACACCCTCGCCGCGCGTCTGCGCAAAGATGTGCCCGGTGACGCCCGCGCACAGATCACGAAGGCGTGGCAAATCCTCTACGGAC
>JBGGMZ010000211.1:0-3370 GCA_041287745.1 Chthoniobacter sp.
CAGTTCGTGGAGATCGATCTGGCCCTTGGAATCGACGTTCAGCCAGGTGACTTCGTGGCCGCGCTTGGCAAGAGTCTCGCAATGTTTGAGCGTGGCGCTGTGCTCGACGCGCGTGGTGACGATGTGCTGGCGGTCGCGGTCCATGAGGAGCGCGGAATTGATGGCCGCATTGGTCGACTCGGTGCCGCCGCTGGTGAAAATGATTTCGCCGGGCTCGCAGCCGATGAGATGGGCGACGCGCTCGCGGGCTTTGTCCAGGGCCTTGCCCACCTGCTGGCCGAAACGGTAACCGCTGGAGGGGTTGCCGTAAAACTCGGTGAGGTACGGCAGCATCTCTTCGACGACGGCCGGATCCACGCGCGTGGTCGCGTTGTTGTCGAGGTAGATGAGGTCCGGTGTTTTACTCATGGCGATGGGCAAAGGGCGGCGAACATACTGCAAGCGACGCGCCTTGGCCAATGGTACTTTGTGTCACACGGGAGGAGTGGAAAGGGAGAGTGAAAGTGGGGAAGTTACGGCTATTGAGACTTCCGGGACGGCTATGACGTTGGGCCGTGAAGTTTTCGGGAACGCCGCTTTCCCTCTGTAAATCCCAACCTTGGGTACCCCTTATCCACTGGCTGTCACGCGCGACGCGGTACCCGCCCACAATCGCTTTTGCTGGCCCTTCAAGATTTGTTTATCCCACACTCGACCTAATATGGGCTCCCTGTTCATATTCGCTGCCGTCTCGATTTCTTATCTCCGTTAAAGGTTTCTCCGTTGCCGCAGTTTTCATGAGAAAGTCCGCACCCAACGACGGCTCCCGGTTCTTGATGACTGGTTCGCAAGGCCCGCGCGCCGAGCAGCAAGACTCGGGAATCTGCCTGCATGATGACGCGCAAGGCACCGCGCTGATCGTGGTGGGTGACGGCGTGGGCGGGCGCAGCGGCGGGCGCATCGCTTCGCAAAAAGTCATCGAGCTCGCCTCCAGGTTCTGGGAGGAGCGCAAGGGCCGGCTTGCCAAGCCCGAAGAAGATCTCGCCACGCTTTGCCAGGTCGCGCACGAGCACATCAATAGCGAAGGCTCGAAGCTCGGCATCTCGCCGCGCACCACCATTGTCGCACTGTATCTCAATCCCACGAATGCATGGTGGGTGCACTCCGGCGACAGCCGCATGTACCACTTTCGCGCTGGCCAGCTCGTGGAGCGTACGGAAGACCATTCGCTCCTCGAGATCATGGTCCAGCGCGGCGCTGTGAAGGAGGAGGACATGGGCAGGCATCCCGACCAGCACACGCTCCTTCAATCGCTCGGTGGCGAGGAATTCATGCCGCCCTCTTCGGGCACGGCGCAGATCACGCCCGACGATGGCTTTCTACTGTGCACCGATGGATTCTGGGAACGTACTTCGCCGGAGGAGATGTCCGAACTCGTCTTTGGCGAGCGGTCGGACGCCAATGAGCGTCTGTCCGCCGCCGTCGAGCGCGCCCTCGAGCGCAACGGCACGAAAGGCGACAACGTCACCGTCGCCCTCGCCATGCCTGCGCGGGCCAAGGCGGCCGTCGCTCCGCCAATTTCGCGGCCAAACGTCACCCTGCTGGTTACAGCCTGCGTGCTGCTCGTTCTCGCTGCCGGCTTTTTTTTCTGGCCCGAGCCAAAGTCGGCGCCAACGAGTTCCGCCTCCGCTCGCGAGACGGCGGCGCCGAAGGTCTTTCCGGTGGAAAAGACACAGTCTGCGGAAAAGACGCGGTCAATCCCTCCGCCGATCCCGCGCGTTTTGCCTGAAGAGAAACTTGTCCCCAGTGCGGTTGCCCAGCCAGCAGACCTGCTTGTCACTCCGCCCACCCCTTCCGCAGGCCCGACTCCCATCGTCCCGCCCAAGTCACGCCCGGCCGACCAGCCAGCCAGCCCCGCGCGTCGGAATTGAAGGACGCAAAATCCAGGATTCATTTACCGGATGAGCGGTCTACGGATCTGAGATAGTCTCGAGCGAATCCTGCGACTTTGCGTTTGCAGCCCTTTAATCGCCAAGCTCACGACGTTTCCCATCCGTCACAAATTGACGCCAGCCCGGTCGATGCCTCAGCGTAGGGGCCCGATGTCTTCCCAGCCCACTGCCGAACACCTGCGCCTCGAGGAGGATTCGGCGCGCAAGAAAAACTGGAAGCGCTGGGGTCCGTATCTCACTGAACGCCAGTGGGGCACGGTGCGCGAGGATTACTCGGCCAATGGCGACGCGTGGAATTACTTTCCTCACGAGGCGGCGCGCAGCCGCGCCTACCGTTGGGGTGAGGATGGCCTGCTCGGCATCAGCGACCGCGAGTGCCGGCTCTGCTTCGCTCTCGCGCTGTGGAACGGCCGCGACCCCATCTTAAAAGAGCGCCTCTTCGGCCTCACGAACCCGCAGGGCAATCACGGCGAAGATCCGAAGGAGGTGTGGCACTACCTCGACTCCACGCCCACGCATTCCTACATGCGGGCGCTCTATAAATATCCGCAGGCGGAATTTCCCTACGCCCGCCTGATTGAGGAAAACGCCCGCCGCTCACGCGACGAGCGCGAATTCGAACTCGAGGACACGGGCATCTTCGACGAGTCACGCTACTTCGACGTCATCGCCGAATACGCCAAGAGCGATCCGGATGACATCCTCATCCGCCTGACACTCGCGAACCGTGGGCCCGACTCCGCCGTCCTCCATGTGCTGCCCACCGTGTGGTTTCGCAACACCTGGGTGTGGGGCTGCACGCACGAAGGCTGCACGCTCAAGCCGCGCATTTCCAAGCTCGACGAACATTTGCTCACTCTGCAGCACGAGACACTGCGCTCGTTTCGTTTCGCCTCCGAGACCGCTGCGCCATGGCTCTTCACGGAAAACGAGACGAACAATGAGAAGCTCTTCGGCTCGCCCAACTATTCGCCTTACGTGAAGGATGCGTTTCACGAGGCCGTGGTGCACGGCAACGCCGCGGCAGTGAATCCGCACGAATTCGGCACCAAGGCAGCGGCCCATTACACGCTCACCATTCCCGCGGGTGGCGAGGTGGTCTTGCGTTTCCGTCTCACGGTAGCTCACGCTTCTCCGACTATTCCTTTTGGCGATTTCGAAGAAACCTTCGACCTGCGCCGCAAGGAGGCCGATACCTTTTACGATTCCAAATGCTCGCGCGCCCTCGGTGTTGAGCAGCGCAAGATCATGCGCCAGGCCTACGCCGGCCTGCTCTGGTCCAAGCAATTTTACCACTACATCGTGAAGGACTGGCTGGCCGGCGATGCCAATATGCCGGCGCCACCACCCGAGCGAAAACTCGGGCGCAACCGCGACTGGGGCCACCTTTTCAATGGGGACATCATATCCATGCCGGACAAGTGGGAATACCCTTGGTA
>JBGGMZ010000212.1:0-4513 GCA_041287745.1 Chthoniobacter sp.
GCGCGATACCGAAGGTCGCGTTATCACCACCAGCATCGTGGCGACCGACTTGCGTGAGCAAAAGCGCGCCCAAGGCAAGATCGAGGAACAGGCCGCTTTGCTTGATCACGCACAGGACGCAATCTTCGTTCACGACCTTTCGGGCAGAATCAACTACTGGAACAAAAGCGCCCGCCGCGTCTTCGGCTGGACGAAAAAGGATGTCACCGGCCGCCGCGTGCAGGACATCCTCTACGAAACGCCCGAGCCATTCGATGAAGCCATGACCGAATTGCTGAGGCATGGCACCTGGGCGGGCGAACTCCACCAAGTGCACCGCGACAACAAGGAGGTGCTGGTGGAGGGACGATGGACGTTGGTGCGTGATGACTTCGGCGATCCGAAATCCGTTCTCTCCATCAATACCGATATCACCGAAAAGAAGAAGCTGGAGTCGCAATTCCTGCGAGCTCAGCGCATGGAAAGTATCGGCACACTCGCGGGCGGCATCGCCCACGACCTGAACAATGTCCTCGGTCCGATCATCATGGCTGTCGATCTGTTCAAGCTCAAGATGACCGACCCGCAGGATCTGGAGCTACTCGAAACGGTGGCCGTGAGCGCGCGGCGTGGCGCGGATATGGTGCGGCAGGTGTTGTCGTTTGCCCGCGGTCTCGAAGGCCAGCGCGCGCTGGTGCGACCGTCGCAATTGATCACGGAAGTACAGCGCATCGCCCGCGACACCTTTCCGAAATTCATCTCCGTCCAAGTCACCGGGCAGGAGAATACCTGGAGCCTTCTCGGCGATCCCACGCAGCTTCATCAAGTCCTGCTGAATCTGTGCGTCAATGCCCGCGATGCCATGCCCAATGGCGGCATCCTGACTCTGCGTGCCGCAAACCTGCACATCGACTCGCAATTCGCTGCCATGCACCCGGACGCCAAGCCCGGTCCTTATGTAGTAATGGAAATCGCCGACACCGGCATTGGCATGACCGCCGATGTGATCGAGAAGATCTTTGAGCCCTTCTTTACCACCAAGGAAATCGGAAAAGGGACTGGCCTCGGCTTGTCCACTACGCTCGCCATTGTGCGCAGTCACGGAGGATTCGCCACGGTGGAAAGCATTCCCGGCAAGGGCACGAAATTCCGCGTCCATCTGCCTGCGGAACCCGATGGCGCCGAGGTCAGTCACGGCGACAGCCAAAGCGAATTCCCACGCGGTCATGAAGAACTCGTCCTCGTCATCGACGATGAAGCTTCCGTGCGGTCCATCACCAGCCAGACCCTGACGGCTTTCGGCTACCGGGTAGTTACCGCGGTAGATGGTGCCGAGGGCGTGGCCAAGTATGCCCAGCACATGCTGGAAATCGCCGCGGTGGTCACCGATATGATGATGCCGGTGATGGATGGCGTGGCTACCATCCGGGCGCTCTCTCGCTTGAATCCCTTGGTGAAAATCATCGCCGCCAGCGGCCTTGCCACAAAAGGTGCGGAAGCGGAAGCAGCCGGCGCAGGCGTCAAACTTTTCCTGCCTAAGCCGTACACTGCTTCCTCACTGCTCGTGGCTCTACGCGATCTCCTGCACCCGCAAAGCTGAAGGGGGCGATGGGGGCCGCCCGAGGACGCTGCGAAGAGCGCCGCGCAATTCCTCCCGGACCAGGGGCTTCTTCAGCACGAAATCGATCGAGCTTGGTTGCTGTTCTGGGCCAAAGGCGAAACCGGTAAGCAGGATCACCGATTTTGACGGCGCCAGGCGATGCACTGCGGTGGCGAGTTGCAGCCCATTCATCCCCGGCATGCCGTGATCGGTGATCAGGAGATCAAATTCTTCGGTCATGAAACGATGCATGGCCTCGCAACCATCCATCGCGGTGATTACCCGATGCCCGTCGCCCCGCAGATATCCAGAAACGACTTCGCGCGTATTCGCATCGTCATCCACGACCAACACGCGTAGGGAGCGATCCAGGGTGAGCCGCGCCTCTTCCTCCTCTGCCTCGGGCGAGGAGTGACAGCATGGCAGCGTGAGGCGGAAGGTCGTTCCCTGCCCCTGCTTGGTTTCGATTTCCATCGTGCCCTCGTGGCGTCGGATGATACCAAACGCCATCGCCAACCCGAGTCCAGTACCCTGTTCGCCCTTGGTGGAAAAGAAGGGCTCCAGGCAGCGTTGCCGTACCTCCTCAGTCATCCCGGTGCCGCTGTCCGACACCTCGATTTGCACGCCATTTTCAAGCGGCTGAGTGCGGAGAACGATTGGGCCACCGTTCGGCATCGCGTCCACGGCGTTGAAGACCAGATTCATCAAGGTCTCCCGCAACTCAGCGCCGTTCCCCAGCACGTAGGGCACCTTCTGCAATTCCAACTCAACGGAAATCGATCGTCCGCTTTCGAGCGCCTGGCCGTACCATTTAGGTTTTGTGAGCGGCACAACTTCTTCGATCAGGTCGTTCAGATCGACCGCGGTAAAGACATCGCTTTCCTCGCGCGGACGATAGAAGTCTCGCAGCCGCGATACGACGTGCGAGGCATCTTTGCCAGCCGTGTTCATGGTTTTGAGATAATCCATCAGCAACGCACGATCCTCCACCAGTGCTTCATTCTGCAGGAGCAGCTCGGTGTAACCGATGATCGCCATGAGCGAGTTATTGAAATCGTGGCATACGCCGCCGGCCATCTCGCCGAAGGCGCGGAAGCGCTCCTGCTGCACCACCTGGCGCTGGCTGGTCTGCAAATCTGCGAGCGCTTTTTGCAACTCCACGGTCCGCTCCGCGACCTTCAGCTCCAGTACGCGGTTCTGCCCCTGGATCTCCAGATATTGCATGCGCGCCTGGAGCAGGTTGCGCACGCGCATCTGCATTTCGGAGCTATCGAAGGGCTTGAAGAGAATATCCGTCGCGCCGGCGAGCAGCGCCCGCCGTTTAATCTGCGGATCCTGGGCGCCCGTTAATACCAGGATCGGCATGCAGGCCTCGCGTGGGAGGTAGTTGCGAATCTGCTCTACGAGCTGGATCCCATCGAGCTCTGGCATCTCGATGTCGGTAATGATCAGATCCGGCTGGAACTCCTCAAACTCCTCGAGAATGCGCGTGGAGTCCGTCAGCTTGCGCAGATGCTTGAAACGCAGGCGGTCGAGCACACTCTCAAGCAGGCACAGGCTCCGCACTTCATCGTCCACCATCAGGATTCGTCCCTGGCGGAGTGCTTCCTCATTCATGGCGGAAAGGCAGCTAGGCCACCTGCGATTCGCGTTGGAAGCGCGGGCAGAGGGCGCGCACCGTGTCGAGGAGCAGTTGCGGATTTACCGGCTTTGCCAGGTAGCGCGCGCCATTGTGCGTTCCGGATTCGCTGGACGAAATAAGCGAGGTAACGAAAAGCACCGGCACTTTTGAAAGCACTGCGTCGGCGGCCATTTCGCGCGAGATGGTGCCGCCATCTTTGCCGGGCATGTCGACGTCGAGCAGGATCAGGTCCGGGCGATACTGCCGCGCCGTAGCCAGAGCCGCAAAGGGGCGATTCTCTTCAAACACCTCATACCCCCCGACTCGGTCCAGGATCGTCGCCACAAGACGCGAAAGTTTCGGATCATCATCAACTACGAGGATTTTGCTTTTAGCCATGTCCTCGATACAAAGCAGGAACCATTCACAGGTTTATAGGGATACTACGTATATTCGCTCCGTATTTCCCTTGGGTCTGTCGTGGTTAAAACCACGCAACACCTATGCCGAGATGATGTGATTGCGAATCGCGTACCGAACCAAATCGCTGAAGGATTTGAACTTCAGTTTCTTCATGATGGCCGCCCGGTGCGTTTCTACCGTCTTCACGCTGATGCCCAAGGAATCTGCTACTTCCTTGTTGCTCGCACCCTCGGCAAGCAATTGGATGATCTCGCGTTCGCGATCCGTCAAGCGACCCTCGGTCGCGTCCTCGTCTTCACCACGCGGTTTGCCGTGCAGGAATTTCGCGAAGAGGATCTCGCCCACTTGAGTGGTGAAATACGGCTTGTGCGCCGCCAACGATCGCAATGCCGCCTCCAGTTGCTCCCGGCCATCCGTCTTGAGAATGTAGCTGCGTGCCCCTGCTTCGAAGACCTGACGGATGAGTTCCTCGGTTTCCAATCCCGTAAACATCAGAATCTCAGTGGTAGGGGCTATCTTCTTGATCTGTCGCGTAGCCTCGAGGCCGTTCAATTCCGGCATCGTCACGTCCATCACGACGATCTCCGGCCGAATGCGATCGACCATCTCGACAGCTTCACGCCCAGTCGACGCTTCGCCACACACTTCCCAGCCGGGAAGCAATTCTACTACCGCTCGCACGCCCTTGCGCATCACTTGATGGTCGTCAGCGATGAGCACTCTGATGGGATCCATAATTCGTAATATTGCTCAGAAAGGTTAAATCTAGATTGGAGTTCGTTCAAAGCAATTAACTATCCCTTCGGATGAATGAAACCCATTCCTAGTTTCCTGACGCAAAATACATAGTTTCCCTACCCCAGTGCGCACACTATCGGCTACGTAACCGC
>JBGGMZ010000213.1:0-21063 GCA_041287745.1 Chthoniobacter sp.
CTCCCAGTCTCCCCCTTCTGTGGCTTTCGCTCGCTGTCGGTCTTTCGCTATTCGCCTCCGCAGGCGCGCAAGAGACCGCGCCCGCGCCCACCGTGATCACCGGCGGCAATGCAGGCCGGGCTTTCTCGCTGGGCAGCTCGCCCAATGCCATCATCGTGAAGGCGATCGAATCCATGCCCAGTGGCGGCGGCTATCGTGCAAGTGGACCGGCCATCACCGCGCTGCGCGGGTCCATGCGCGCCAGCGATGGCGGGATCGCCCTCGAGCCCGCCCAGGCCACACCCAGCTTTTGTTCCGGCGCGACTTATCTCGTCTTCCTCGCTGCGCTCAATGAACTGCAGCGCGACAAACAGATCTCGATGAGCGACGCCACCGTGCGCGCTTTATTGGTGGAAGGGCAATCCGACGGGACTGGCGTGTGGGGGCGCTGGAATGCCAATGGCCCGGGCACCGCGCGGCTCTTTTTCGAATCGGGCTTGGGGCGCAATTTCACGTCCTTCGATGAAGCCCGCCCCGGCGATTTCATGAAGGTGTGGTGGAACGACCAGATCGGCGCTTTGGAGCGAGGTCACTCGGTGGTCTATCTCGGCCAGGAGACCCGGTCCGACGGACCGTACGTCCACTATTGGTCATCCAATATCCCGGGCGGATTCGGTCATGCCTATGTGGCACGGCAAAAAATGCGGCGCGTCCTATTCTCCCGCCTGGAACATCCCGAGCAGATCAATCGAGTCGCCACGCTGCCGGCGAAGGATTCCTACCTCGCTTCAATGCTGAGCAAGCCCAGCACGCCGGAACAAATGGCCGTTGTGGTGGGCCTGCCAGCGAAAGAATCGTGGCATCTTTTCCCAGCGCCTCCAACGGCTGCGACTCCTGTCCCCGCCCCGGCCGTGCGTCCGTCGACTCGCCTGCCGGCTACGGATAAGTCTCCTGCTCCAGTCGGCACCGCCCAGAGCACATCGGCGACTCCCCTGCCCACCAGCCCCACTCCGAAAAAGTCGTGGCTGGGGAACTTGCTGCACCGCCAGTAGCGACAGGGACTTAGCCAGCGATAAGTTAGTCGCACGCCCCGCGCGATAGCGTGTTCCAAAAAAAAGCCGGTCATCCTGAGCGTAGCTTGTTTTTCGGCGCTATCGCTAGATCCGGGCGACGACCTGAATCGAAGCTGCCATGGCTAGTCTACTTGGCGCTTTCCGACTGCTCCTTTTTGCGAATGTCCTGCGCTCGGGACGGCTCTCTGTAGCGATCGCCCTCGATACACCTGCAGGATTTCCCGCGAGGGATCTCAGGGTTTTCACCTGTTTACGGCAGATGCCCGGAACCTTGAAACTGCTCTCCGTATTTCTGCCCATGGTCTCTCGTCATTTTCTCATCCGCACCTCATGCCTGTTCACAGCATGAGCGCGCCCGCGGCCGAGCAAATCCTCCCGAAGAGAACTCCACGGCTGCGGCCGTTGCGGGTTCTGATCGTCGAGGACAACGACGATGACACGCAACTCGTGCTGCGCGAACTGCGCCGCGGCGGCTTCGAGCCCGACTGGATCTGTGTGGAGTCGGAGGCAGCGTATCTCCGCCATCTCGGTCCCGACCTCGACATCATCCTGGCCGACCAGACGCTGCCCGGATTCTCGGCGGCGCGGGCGCTGGAGCTGCTGCGGACGCGTGGCATGGAGGTTCCGTTCATCATCGTTTCGGGGACCATCGATGAAGAAGAGGCGGTCCGGGCGATGCGTCATGGAGCCACGGATTACTTGATGAAAGATCGCCTCGCCCGGCTGGGCCCGGCAGTCGACCACGCCGTGGAGCAGGGCCGCTCCGCCCGTGAGCGCACGCAGGCGGAGGAAGCGCTGTGCTCCACCCATGCGCAGATGCGCCAGCTCATGGAGCACAGCCCGGCGGTGATCTACACCCTGCGGGTGGAAGGCGATGAATGTCTCCCCTGCCTGATCAGTGAGAATGTCACCACGCTGCTGGGCTTCACCGTGCGGGAGGCGATGCGCCCGGGCTGGTGGCACGAGCAATTACATGCCGACGATCGTGACCGCGCGGAGGCCAGTATTGCGGAGACGTTGACCAATGGCTCGAGCGTCACCGAATACCGGTTGTGCCACAAGGATGGCAGCGTGCACTGGGTCGAGGACAAGCGCCGGCTCGTGCGCGACTCTTCCGAGCGGCCCAATGAAATCGTAGGCATCTGGGCGGATATCACCGAAAGGAAAAGAGCGGATGAGGTGCTGGCCAGTGCTTTTGCCCGCGAGCGGCAGGCGCGCCAGGTCGCAGCCGTCCGCGACATCACCGTGGGCCTGATGGGCGCGGTCATCCTCTTCGTGCTCGCCTACTGGCTGAAGCTTTTCAGCAGCCCGCTCGAACTCCTCATGCAGTACCGGGGCACCCCGGTGGACGAATTCTTCGGCACGTTGTTCGTCCTGAGCCCGCTGGCGATTTACTTTGCCTACCGTCGGTGGAAGGACTCCGAGGCCATCGCCCTCGAACGGCAGCAGAGCGGCCGTGACGGGCGGGTCATTCCGCCGGAGCGGCTGCGGGCTTTGCGCGCCAGGGCCGCGCGGGAAGCGGTGGGCCTCGTTCTCCTCGGTCTCGGCATGCTGGTGATCAGCGATCGCCTCCACCTTTTCGCCACGCCCATCGCACTGCTGTGGCAACACCAGGCCACGGCGATCGATCAAGTGATCGGCACGGTCGTGGTGTTGATGATCGCCGCCGTCCCTGCGACGGCGCTGTTTGCCTGCCGCCGGTGGTTCGACACCCAATCGGAGATCGGCGAGGAGCAGCGAACCACGCAGGCGCTCCGTACGCTGCTGGCCGGGCTGGACAAGCGCGTGCAGCAGAGCGCCACGGACCTCGCCCGCACGAATGAAGCCCTGCGCATCAAGATGGCGGAGCATCGCCGGGATGGCGATATCCTGCGCGAGTCGGAACGCCGCTTCCGCGAGATGCTGCAAAACGTCGAGCTGATCGCGATCACCCTCGATAAAGACGGCACGGTGACCTTCTGCAACGACTACCTGCTGAAGCTGACTGGCTGGCGGCGCGAGGAAGTCATCGGCCGCAATTGGTTTACCCAATTCATCCCGGGCAATCCCGAGGTCAGGGACTTGTTCCTCGAGAATCTCGAGAGAGGCGCCTTTCCTGCGCACTACGAGAATCCCATCCAAACCAAAGGTGGGGAGCTGCGCGAGATCGTGTGGAGCAACACGATGCTGCGTGGGAGCGCGGGCAATTTCATCGGCACCGCCAGCATCGGCCAGGACGTGACCGACCGCCATCGCGCCACACTGGCTTTGCAAGAAAGTGAGCAACGCTTTCGCTCTTTCATGCAGCACAGCCCCATCGCGGGCTGGGTGGCAGATGAAGAGGGGCGGTTGTGCTATCTCAGTCCCGGCTATCATCGGATGTTCGGTGCGAGAGTGGAGGGTGCAGCCGGCAAACTGATCCGCGAAATCTATCCGCCGGAAATTGCGCAGGAGTATCTGGCAAACAACGAGATCGTCTTCCGCGAGCAGCGCGTGGTGGATACCGTAGAGACCGGTATCCGAGCGGATGGAACTCCGGCCGAGCTCATGGTGGTGAAGTTTCCCATGAGCGGTCCCGATGGCACGCCGCTGCTCGGCGGCATCGCGCTCGACATCACGGAGCGCAAGCAACTCGAGCAGCAATTTCTGCGGGCGCAGCGGATGGAGAGTATCGGCACGCTCGCCGGCGGCATCGCCCACGATCTGAACAATTCGCTCGGCCCGATCCTCATGGCGCTCGATGTGATGAAGATGAAGTTCCCCGACCCGGACAGCCTGGAGCTGCTCGACCTCATCAGCTCCAGCGCCCAGCGCGGGGCGGACATGGTGAAGCAGGTGCTTTCCTTTGGCCGCGGGGTGGAAGGGCGCAAGATGGAGGTGCAGGTGAAGCATCTCCTGCGGGAAATCGAGAAGATCGCCAACGACACCTTCCTCAAGAATATCCAGGTGAAGACGCGCCTGCCGAACGATCTGCGCATCGTGCTCGGCGATCCCACGCAGCTCCACCAGGTGCTGCTGAACCTGTGCCTGAATGCGCGCGACGCCATGCCGCACGGCGGCACGTTGTCAATCACCGCGGAAAATCTCGTGCTGGATTCCCAGTACCTGGCGCTCAATCCGGAAGCGAAGCCCGGCAACCATGTGCACATCGAGGTGGAGGATACTGGCACGGGGATTCCGCCGGAGATCATCGAGAAGATTTTCGATCCTTTTTTCACCACCAAGGAAGTGGGCAAGGGCACCGGTCTCGGTCTCTATTCAGCGCTTGGCATCGTCAAGAGCCACGGCGGTTTCATTCGCGTCTGCAGCAACGCCGGCGAAGGCACGAAGTTCGAGATCTTTCTCCCCGCACAGAACTCGAATGAAGCGGCACTGGCGAATACCGAGACCACACTACCCCGTGGCAATGGCGAAATGGTGCTCGTGGTGGACGACGAAGCGATCGTGCGGGAAATCACCCGGCAGACGCTGGAGACCTTTGGCTACCGTGTGCTCCTGGCCACCGATGGCGCCGACGGCATCGGCAAGATCGCCGCACCGGGCAATGACATCGCAGTGGTGGTGACCGACATCGCCATGCCCGTGATGGATGGCGCGGCGATGATCCAGGTACTGCGGCGTTTCAATCCACGGCTCCCCGTCATCGTGACCAGCGGCCAGGCCACCCGGGAGCAACTGGCGCTCATCGGCGACCTGGAAGTCGGGAGGGTCCTGGCCAAGCCCTTCACCGCGGAGGATCTTTTGCTCAAGTTGAAGGAAGCGATCTCCTCGCGGAGTTGAGTAAATCATCTACCAGGCGCGCGGTAGCCAGTCCCAGCCGTAACGATGCGGTTGAATTAGCCACGGATGGACACGGATGAAACACGGATGGGGCAATCTGAAGTTAAATCGGGATGTAGCATGACACTCATTTTTGGGTGAACGGAGCTCGCCCGCTCTCCGCTTCTTCTCACCATCCGTGTTTCATCCGTGTAGATCCGTGGCTCAATTGCATTATTCCGGATCGGTGAGGCCGGTCCGGGGTCAATGACCCCGGCTACAACAAAGGCTGCTTCTGCAGCGTCATCTGTCGCACGTGGCGCTTATCTGCTTTCTCCACGGTAACGAGATAACCATCCAGCTCCAGCGTCTCGCCGGCATGCGGCAGGCGCCCGAGTCGCTCAGTCACGTAACCGCCGAGCGTGCTGACCTCGCTGCTTTCCAACTCGAGACCGGTGACGTCGCGCAGGTCGCGCAGGTTCAGCCAGCCTTGGGCGACGAAGGCATCGGCGCCGGTGCGCTCGATCGCCGAGTGTTCGGCATCGAATTCGTCGTGGATTTCACCGACCAGTTCCTCGATCACGTTGTCGAGCGTTACAATGCCCGCGGCACCGCCGTATTCATCGAGCACGAGGGCGAGGTGCGCGCGCTTCTCAAGGAAGATTTCGAGCACTCGCTCCAGCGACATCATCTCGGGCACGGTGGGCAATTCGCGAGTGAGCGCGGTGAGATCGGGCTGGGGATCGCCTTCGAGCGTGATGAGATCCTTGATGTGAATGAGACCAAGGGTGGTATCGAGATGCTCCCGGCAAAGCGGGAAGCGCGTGTGCCGCGACACTTTCGCCCGGCGCAGATTTTCCGCGACCGAAAGCTCGACATCGAGGAAGACCACTTCGCGCCGCGGCGTGAGCACATCGCGCACGACCAGGCTATCGAGCGCGAGGGCACGCTGGGAGATATCAGCGCCGCGATGCGTGAGCGCCTTGGCCTTGGCCGAGGCGGCAAGCAGGAAGCGCAGCTCTTCGCCCGTGTGAGCGAGCTCGTGTTCGCTCACCGGCGCGATGCGGAAAAGATGGCGGAGGAAGAAATTCGCCGTGCCCTGCAGCATCCAGATGGCAGGCCGGAAGATGCGATGAAAGAGCCGCAGCGGCCCGCTGACCCAGAGCGTGGTCGGCACGGGCTTGCGAATGGCCAGCGACTTCGGCGCAAGCTCTCCGAGCACGATGTGCAGGAATGTGATGATGCCAAATGCGAGCGCGAACGACACCGTGGTGATGACCGCCGGCGATTTCACGCCGATCGCGACAAAAGCGGGATGCAGCATGTGCGCGATGAACGGCTCGCCCACCCAACCCAGCCCGAGGCTGGCCAGCGTGATGCCGAGCTGTGTGGCGGAGAGATAGGCATCCAGCTGCGAAAGGATCTCGCGGGCCCGCACCGCCCGCTTCACCCCCGCCGCGGCCAGCCCCGCAAGCTGGCTGTCGCGCACCTTTACGATGGCAAATTCCGAGGCGACGAAAAAGCCGTTCAACAAGACGAGAAAAGCGACGACGAAGGCTTGCGCGATCGCTACTTCGATTTCGACCCACTCGGTATGGATGACTTCGCTGGCGGAATCTCCCAATGCGAGGAGCGGTCTATTTTGGTTCATGAGCAAGCAGCGTAGACAGGGCCGAAGTCCAAAAGGTTCAACCTAGCCCTACGCATCGCTTCCGGCGTATTTTCGCGCCCCCATCCCTCCCCTTTTTCACCGTCTCCGCATTTCATGATCGAGAAAATCACTCCCCTGTTCGTAGCGTTGGCCATGATCGCACTGCCGGTAGCGGCACAGGATTTCACGAGTCCGAAACTGGATGCCGTGACCTCCTGGATCGGCAACAGCTACGGTGGCGCAAAGCAGTGGGTGCAGCAGGACATCCGCGCGATGGCGGTGATGCCGGATGGCACCGTCTTTACCAATGTCGAGTGGGACGAGGCGGGCGGGAATGTAGGCGAGTTTCGCGACGGCGCGCTGGTGCGCTATGGCAAGCACACCCACGGCTGGGGCAACAGCGGTGGCGAAGCGGTGGCTGCAAACTCGCGCTACGTCTACGCCGGAATGAGCGTGAGCAACGAGGGTGGTAAATTGATCGACCCGGAAACCTGGCCGCCGAAGGAATCGAAATGGTTCGGCATCTCGCGGCGGCTGCGCTCGGATATTTCGCAAGGCGCCCCATTCGAGGGCGGAAAGGGCGGCAAAGGCGATACGCTGAAAGGCGCGTTTCGCGTCGTGGCGGAAGTGCCGGAGCGAGCGAAGGCGCCGATCACAGGACTGGCCGCAAACGACGCGCAGTTGTTCGTCGCCGACCCTTACGTGAACTCGGTGAAAGTCTTCGATGCGGACACGATGAAATACGTAACCGAGTGGAAGGTGGAGCGGCCCGGACCGCTCGCGCTGGATCCTTTCGGCGGGCTCTGGATGCTGCAGCGCAAAACCGATTCGGCGCCGGCCGGCCTCATCTGCTTCGACATGAATAGCGGCGACATCCGCACGACGCACACTTTCGAACCGGAGGCGCAACCGCTGGCGTTTTGCATTTCGCGGAACGGCAGCCTTTTCATCGCAGATGGTAGCGCAGCGCAGCAGGTGCGCATCTTCACTATCAACAAGAATGGGTCACTGACCGCCACGGGCACATTTGGTGAAAAGGGCGGCATCGCCAGCGGCAAGCGCGGTGCATTTGGAGATCGGAAGTTGAATCTCGTCACCGCGCTCGGCGTCGATGCGAAGGACAATCTCTACTTGGCGCACGATGCGCAGAGCGGAGGCGGCGGCACGGTGCTGGAGAGTTATCGTCTCGCGGATGGCGTGCTGAACTGGCGGCTCTTTGGCCTCACGTTCGTGGACATGGCGGATGTGGATGCGGCGAGCGACACGGATGTCTTCACCAAGGAAGAGCACTTCCGCCTCGACTACGCACAACCGGCTGGCCGCGAGTGGAGCTACGCGGGTTTCACGATCGATGCCACCCAGTTTCCGCAGGATCCGCGGCTGCATCTGTGGTCGGCAGGCGCCTGGGTGCGGCATATCGGCGGCGCGCGCGTGCTCTTCGTGAACGACATGAATGGCGAGCGACTGCAGGTCTATCGCTTCGATGAAAAAAGCGAGGGCGAGGTAGCGATTCCGTCGGGGTTGTTTGCCAAGAGTCACATCAAGAAGGACGACGCATGGCCGCCGAATCAGCCGGAGAAAGGCGAGTGGATCTGGCGCGATGCGAACGGTAACGGCTCCTTTGATGCGGGCGAATTTACCGCGCACGACGGCGCAGACGCACCGTCTTCGCAAGGCTGGTGGGTCGATCGCCAGGGCGGCGTGTGGCTCGCCACCGAGAAGCAGGGTCTGCGTTATTTCCCCGCCGGCGGTCTCGACGCCCACGGCAATCCGCAGTGGGACTTTGCCACGATGCAGACCTTCCCGCATCCCGACGGCTTCCGCGAGGTGAAGCGCGTGCGCTATGATGCCGCGAGCGACACACTCTATCTCGGCGGCACGACGGACATGGATAAGAACCAGCACTGGAAACCGATGGGCCCCGTGCTCGCGTGCTACGACGGCTGGTTGCACGGCGGCCAGAAGCTGCGCTGGCGCGTGACGCTACCCTACGCGCACGGTTCCTCCGGCCACGAATCCTGCGAGCCGATGGGCTTTGACGTCGCGGGCGATTTCATCTTCGTGCCCATCGTCGGTGCATCAAAAAAGGAAGGCGTGAAAACCGGACGCGTCGAAGTCTTCCGCGCCAAAGACGGCAGCGCCGTCGGCCACTTCGAACCCGGCGAAGAAGTCGGCGAAGTCGGCCTGCAAGACATCCGCGAAACCCTCACCGCCCACCGCCGCGCCGATGGCGAATACATCGTGCTCATCGAAGACGACTACAAATCCAAGGTCGTGATGTATCGCTGGAAACCATGAGCCGCTAGAGTTATGTTCAGTCGCAAACCATGTGATTTGCTTGAAGAGGCAGTGGCTCATCCATCTGCCATTCGACGCTTACGACTGAACCGCCCCGGCGTCAGCTTTGAAGCATTTTCCCAGCTTCTCCCACAGTTGACTCACATTCGGGAAATTCAATTGGGTTGGCAAACATGGACAGAGTTGCCGCAAAGCCTATCTGATTTGCAAGAGCTTCGCTCGTTGGCTGTCCTGAACACACCGATTCAGAGCTTTCCCGCTTTTCTTGCTTCTTGTCCCCATCTCACCGAGTTGGTCTTGCGCGGCACAGGCATTACCAGCATTCCCGCATCAGTGCAGGCATTCAGGCATTTGCGCCGCTTGGACTTTTCCAATAATCTCACTCAAGAGATACCACATGAGATCGGCCAATTGTCAGAGCTAAAAGAGCTTCAATTGGCCGACAATGGACTAAAGTCTCTGCCTGAGTCTGTCGCTGACTTGCGACATCTGCGAAGTCTTGCATTAGCTGGAAATCGTTTCAGCGTCATCGAGGCATCACGAGTGCGAGGCTGGTTCCGGAGCGGAGTTGTTTCAGTAAGCAGTAGCGATGACATCGCCACCTAAACACGCGACGCGACGGCCAACGCCGGTCCGCCATCCCTTTCTATGAGTTACATAATGGTTGATATCGAGTCCGACGGGCCGATCCCGGGGGACTATTCCATGATCTGTTTTGGGGCCGTCGTGGTGAAGCCTGGGCTCACCGAGACATTCTACGGGCAGCTTTGTCCGATTTCGGAGCGCTGGATTCCCGAGGCACTCGCGGTCAGCGGCTTCACCCGCGAGCAGACGATGGAGTTTCCGGAGGCGGGATCGGTCATGCATCAGTTCCAAGGCTGGTTGTCCGAGCAGGCCGACGGTCGCCCCATGTTCATCTCGGACAACAATGGGTTCGATTGGAGTTTCATGAACTGGTATTTCCATCACTTCACTGGCGCCAATCCCTTCGGCTTTTCCTCCACCAACCTTGGCTCACTTTACAAGGGCCTCGTGCGCGACACCTTTCAGAACTTCAAGCACCTCCGCAAGACGGCTCACACCCATCACCCGGTCGACGATGCCAAAGGGAATGCGGAGGCGTTGCTCACGCTGCGGGATGAATTCGACCTGAAGATTCGGCTGTGAAGCCCGACAGTCAGCGGTATCCCTCTTCGCAATCGTCTTGAACGGCCCGGCTCAGCGGTGTGAGCCCGCCTTACCCGCCATGTTCACTTCCTTCAGCGCGTGGTTGGCGATCTCGGTGGCTTTCACGATATCGGGGGGCGTCGCTTTCAAGACTTCCGTAGCTTCGTCGCACAACTTCATGGCGGTGACGCGGTAGGTGCCTTTGTTGTTGGTCGATTGCTCGATGAAAGTCCTGGCCGCGGCGAGGTCGACGATGGCCAGGTTGACGTGCTTTTGCGCGTCCTCGGTTTTACTCTTCTCCAGGTGATTGATGGCGTTGAAGAGTTTGTTGTAGGCGCCCTTGATATTGGGCTGCCCGTTGAAAATCTCGATTGCCTGGCTGGCGGAGCAAAGCAGGGCCAGAATCGCGAAGGTGAACAGGAAATGCCGTTTGTTCATAGGAAGGTATTTGGGGGATAGGCCCACAGAGGGCGCCGAACTGCCTCCAGTCGACCAGAAGCCCTATCGTCACGCAAGCCGTAGAAGTGCGCAGTTTCTGGGAGAATCACCCCCTTCCCGCACGGTATGACAGGCCCAAATCCAGAGGCGGCGCGCACCTCGCGTTGACTTGACCCCTTGCCGTCCCTATTTTGCCCCTCCTCATTGTGAAAAACGTCCTCTTTGTCTGCACTGGAAATATCTGCCGCAGCCCCATGGCTGAGGGGCTCTTCCGTGCTGCGATCAAGGACAGGACGGATATCGAGGTGAGCTCCGCCGGCGTGGCCACCGGCTATGGGCAGGCGCCCAGCCCGCACGCCGTGGAGGTGCTGAGGCCGTGGGGCATCGACATCGCCGGGTTGCGCAGCCAGCCGCTCACCGAGGATCTCGTGGAAGAAGCGACGCACATCTTTGTGATGACCCGCGGACACAAGGAGGCCATCGAGATGTATTTCCCCGAGGCCGCGCACAAGGTTCACCTTTTCCGTCAGTTCGACGACACCGTCCGCCCCAACAACCTGGACGTCCCCGATCCCATCGGCCTCGGTATCCACGCTTATTTCGAATGCCGCGACAGTCTCAAGCGCGGCATCCCTGGCATCCTCCGTTTCCTCGATCAATCCAAGCCCATGTCCTCACCGCAACCCACGCCCACGACATCCTCCTCCACTCCCACCCGCACCCTGCGCATCGCTCTGGGCGCCGATCACGGCGGCTTTGAGTTGAAAAAGGCCATCCACGCGCATCTCACGAAGAAGGGTTACATCGTCACCGATTTCGGGGTGAATTCCACCGAGTCCGCCGACTACCCCGACTACGCGGAAGACGTCGCCCAGAACATCCTCGCGGGCGAAAGCGACTTCGGCATCCTGGCCTGCAAGAGCGGCATCGGCATGAGCATCGCGGCGAATCGTTTCCCGCACATCCGCGCGGCGCTGATCGACAATGCGGCCGACGCCACCGTCACCCGCCAGCACAACAACTCCAACGTCCTCTGCCTCGCGGCCAATCACGTGGACGCCAGCAATGCGCCGAAGATCATCGACGCCTTCATCGGCGGTCAATTCGAGGGCGGCCGCCATGAACGCCGCGTGGAAAAGCTCGAGCACCTCGGCACGTCGAATGCCTCGCATGCTTCGCTGGAAGAAGCCGACCCGGAAGTCTTCAAGGCCATCGAGGCCGAGAAGCTGCGCCAGTATGAGAACATCGAGCTGATCGCCAGCGAGAACTTTACCTCTCGCGCGGTGATGGAAGCCCAAGGTTCCTGCCTGACGAACAAGTATGCCGAGGGTTACCCCGGCCGCCGCTGGTATGGTGGCTGCGAGCATGTGGACGTGGTGGAGCAGCTCGCGATCGATCGCGTGAAGCAGCTCTTCGGTGGCGATCACGTGAATGTCCAGCCGCACTCCGGCTCCCAGGCGAATACGGCGGTCTATTTCTCCGTGCTCCAGCCGGGCGACAGGATTCTGACCATGAATCTCGCCCACGGCGGCCACCTGACGCACGGCCACAAGGCGAATTTCAGCGGACGCTTCTACGACGTGGTCCACTACGGCGTGAGCGAGAAGGATGAGCGTATCGATTACGATGCCCTCGCCCAGCAGGCTCTAGATACGAAGCCGAAGATGATTACCGCCGGGGCCAGCGCGTATCCGCGCATCATCGATTTCCAGCGCATGCGCGAGATCGCCGATAGCGTGGGCGCTTACCTCTTCGTGGACATGGCGCATATCGCCGGCCTCGTCGCCGGTGGCCTGCACCCGAATCCCGTGCCGCTGGCGGATTTCGTCACCAGCACGACCCACAAGAGCCTGCGCGGCCCGCGCGGCGGCATCATCATTTGCAAGGAGCAGTTTGCCAAGGGCATCGACTCCCAGGTCTTCCCCGGCATCCAGGGCGGTCCGCTCGAGCACGTGATCGCGGCCAAGGCCGTGTGCTTCCACGAGGCGCTCCAGCCTTCCTTCAAGGGCTACGCGCAGCAAATCGTGAGCAACGCCAAGGCGCTCGCCGTCGGCCTGATCAAGAACGGCTACCGCATCACCAGCGGCGGCACGGACAATCACCTCATGCTCGTCGACCTGCGTCCGAACGGCCTCAACGGCAAGATCGCCAGCGAAACGCTCGACCACGCCGGCATCACGGTGAACAAGAACGGCATCCCCTTCGACACCGAGAAGATCTCCCTCGGCGGCGGCATCCGCGTGGGCACGCCGGCAGTGACCACCCGCGGCATGAAGGAAGAGCAGATGCTCGAAATCGCCGACCTCATCCACCGCGCTCTGGCCAACAAGGACAACGCCGACGAGATCGCCAAGGTCCGCGCCGAAGTCCGCGCGCTCACCTCGCGCTACCCGCTGCCGGGCTAGAACTTCATTCCAAGCTCAGCGGTGATCATACGGCGCATTCCTCCGTCCACGCCACAGGAATGCTACGCCCTCGCTGCCGAACTATATCGGATGGCGAACGCAAGGAATCCGCGCCCACGGCCCCGTGGCTTCGTCTTCAAAGCGCGTACGTGGGAAGATTTAGAGCGCTGGCGCCAACAACAGAAAAATCGGGAGCTCCGGTAAAAGCCGGTTTACCTCGCGATTCGGGATTTTATTGGGCCGGGGAGCATACCTTGGTCCCGATTCATCATTCCGATGAAAACATTTCACTTCGCGTCTTCGCCTCGCGACGCTAGAAATTTCCCTGCTTTGAACGCCACCACTCCATCCACCGCCAACCCTCTCCGCGAGGGACTTTCCAGCCGGCCTCTGCCGCAGCCGTGCAGCGTCGTGATCTTCGGCGCATCGGGCGATCTCACTTACCGCAAGCTCATCCCCGCCCTTTACAACATCGCCGCCGATGGCGACCTGCCCGCATCGCTCAGCGTCGTGGGCTTCGCCCGCCGCGAGAAGACCGATGAGTCCTTCCGCGAGGAACTCGAGGACGCCACCAAGAAATTCTCCCGCTCCGGGCTGAACGACGAGGTCTGGAAAAGCTTTTCCCAGCGCCTCTTCTATCACCGCAGCGAATTCGGCGACGCGGAAGGCTACAAGTCGCTGGCCGAGCGCCTGAACAAGCTCGACGACGAACTGGGCACGCGGGGCAACCGCCTCTTCTATCTCTCCGTGGCGCCGAGCGAGTTCGAGGGCATCCTTAATCATCTCGCCGAAGCCGGCCTGAACAAGGCGAAGGAAGGCAGCTGGGCGCGCGTGATCGTGGAAAAGCCATTCGGCACCGACCTGCCATCCGCGCAGGAACTGAACTCGGTAGTCAGCCGCGTCTTCGAGGAACAGCACACCTACCGCATCGACCACTACCTCGGCAAAGAGACCGCGCAGAACATCATGGTGCTGCGCTTTGCCAACGCCATTTTCGAACCGCTGTGGAATCATCGCTACATCGACCATGTGCAGATCACGGCGTGCGAGCCGCTCGGCGTGGAAGCGCGCGGGCCTTATTACGAGAGCTCAGGTGCGATGCGCGACATGGTGCAGAATCACCTGCTCCAGCTCCTGAGCCTCACGGCCATGGAGCCGCCCACCGATCTCAGCGCGGACAGCGTGCGCGATGAAAAGGTGAAGGTCATTCGCTGCCTCCGCCCCATGTCCGAGGAGGATGTGGCGAAGAACGTCGTCCGCGGCCAATACACGGCGGGCGCGATCGGCGGACAGGAAGTGAAAGACTACCGCTCGGAGGATCGAGTGAATCCACAGTCGATGACCGAGACGTATGTCGCGCTGAAGGTGAACATCGACAACTGGCGCTGGGAAGGCGTGCCCTTCTACGTGCGCATGGGCAAGCGCCTGCCGAAGGGCGGCACCGAGATCGCCGTGCAATTCAAGAGCGCGCCGAGCGTGCTCTTCAACAAGCCGACCGAGCCGCAGGGCCCGAACGTGCTCGTCATCCGCATCCAGCCCGACGAAGGCATCTCCCTGCGCATGCAGTGCAAGATGCCCGGCGCCGCGGTACGCATCGAGCCGGTGAAGATGGATTTCCATTACGGCACCAGCTTCGGCAAAGCCTCGCCCGAGGCTTACGAGCGACTGCTGCTCGATGCCATGGCCGGCGACGCCACGCTCTTCGCCCGCCGCGACGAAGTGGAAGGCGCCTGGGCCTTCGTCGATCACATCGAAAACGCCTGGCACAAGAGCGACAACCCGCCGCCGCTCGCCTTCTACCCTTCCGGCTCCTGGGGTCCGAAGGAAGCCGACGACCTCCTCGCCCGCGACGGCCACACCTGGCGCCGACTGTGAAGCCATGTATGATTTTTGAATTGGGATTTACGATTTGAAGCTCCGGTTCCCGGACTCCATGTCGATCCACAGCGCGCTGAAAATCAAAAATCCTAAATCCTAAATCTTAAATTTTTCCATGCCTGCCACCTTCGATACTACCAGCCTCGGCACGCCTGTGGCTGTTGGGCAGATCAACCGTGAGCTGAAAAAAATCTGGGACACCGGCGAGGGCACGCTCACCCGCGCGTCGCTCATCAATCTCGCCGTTTATTGCCGCAGCACCGAAGCGCTGCTGGAGAATACCGAGCTCATCTCGGAATTCACCCGCACGCACGCCTGCCGCGCGCTGGTCATCGCCGTGGTGCGCAATGCACCTGCGCCGAATGCTTCCGCCTGGGTCAACGCGCACTGCCATCTCGCCGGAGCCAGCAAGCATATCTGCTGCGAGCAGATCAGCTTCCTGCTCGAGGGCGAGATCAAGGGACGCTTCACGAACATTGTCTTTGCCAATCTGGACTCCGATCTGCCGCTCTATTTCTGGTGGCAGGGCGATATCTCCGAGAATCTGAATCCGCACCTCTGGGCGTGGATCGACCGGCTCATCGTAGACAGCATCGCGTGGCGCGACCCGAAGGCGCAGTTTGCCCGTCTCCGCGCCTCGCTCGCCGAGGCCAAGTCACAGCTCGCACTGCGCGATCTCAACTGGACGCGTTCGCTGGCTCTACGCCAGGCGATCTCGCAGATCTTCGATCACCCGGAAAATCAGCCCCACCTGCTGCGCCTGCGCAGCGTCTCCATGCTGCACGCTCCGCAGAATCGCTCCACCGCGCTGCTTTTCGTGGGCTGGCTCGCCGGACAACTCAAGTGGAAGCTGAAGAGCGAGTCTCCCATCGTCTTCACCGACGCTGAGGGCGGCGAGATCAACATCGAGTTGCAAGCCAGCAACAGCGCCGGTCTCAGCCGCATCACCCTGGCCAGCGACGACGCCACCTTCGCTCTGCGCACCGAGGCGAAATCGAGCTTCTTCCACGCCACGCTCAAGCTTCCCGGCGGCCACACCTATCACGCCCTTTATCCCGGGTGCGCGAATAGCATCCTCGATCTGCTGGACGAAGAGATGGGCCGCGCCAACACGAGCGAGATTTACCTGCGCTCGCTGGCGCAGGTGGAGTCGCTGCTGTAGGCGAGACTTCTCCCATACCTCCTATTCTTCTCATCCCTCCCATAGGACCGATGGGACGAATGGGACTTATGGGATAGCTATTCCCCGTGCAAATGCCGGATGCATTCACGAATCGCGGGGATCAGCATTGGTAGACATTCGCCCACCGCCTTCGGGTTTCCCGGGAGATTGACAATCAACGTCTGTCCTCGTGTCCCTGCGGTGGAGCGGGAGAGAATCGCTGTCGGCACTTTGGCAAAAGATTGAGCGCGCATGACTTCCCCGAAGCCCGCCAACTCCCGCTCCAGCACAGCGCGCGTCGCTTCCGGCGTGACGTCGCGCGGCGCGGGGCCGGTGCCGCCGGTCGTCACCACGAGATCGCAATGCTCCGTATCGCACATCCGGCGCAAGGCCTCCTCGATCTGCGCGCGCTCGTCGGGAATCACCACGCGGTGCCACTCGATATCCGCGCCGAAATGCTCGCCGAGGATGCGCTCGATCTCCGGCCCGCTGCGGTCCGTGTAAACACCGGCGCTCGCCCGGTCGCTGAGGGTGATGCGCGCGACCTTCATTGCTTGATCTTCTCCGTCACGCGAATGCCATCGATCTGCATCGTCTTGTCCACGGCCTTGCACATGTCGTAGAGCGTGAGTGCGGCCACGCTCACTGCGGTGAGCGCTTCCATTTCCACGCCGGTCTTGCCGGTCATCGACACACTTGAGCGGATGTGGATGGCGGTGTCCTCGATGTCGAACTCGACGTCGACCACGTTGAGCGGCAGCGAGTGGCAGAGTGGGATCAATTCATCCGTGCGCTTGGCCGCCTGGATGGCGGCGATCTGCGCCACGGTGAGCACATCTCCTTTCGGCAACGCTCGCGCCCGCAAGGCCACGATCGTCTCCGGCCGGCAGCGCAGCCAGCCCTCGGCCTTGGCCGTGCGTTGTTGCTCAGGCTTGTGCCCCACATTGACCATGCGCGCCCCACCGGCGGCATCGAGGTGGGAGAAATCGGGTGAGGGTTCGGACATCGTGCTCGTATAGCAGCACGACGCGACCAGCGCGGCAAGCTGGAGGGCTCACCCCACTGCACCTACCAACACGCACTCAACGGTTTCACCTTTCTTCGCTCCGCCCGCGCCGGACGCGATCGGCACGAGCCCATTCGCCCCGAGCAGCCCACGCAAGTCTCCGGAGCTCTGCCACGAAAGCGGCCACGCCTTTAGCACGCCACCCTCCACGCCGATATGCACGGGCCAAAGCGTCTTCCGCTCATTGGGTTTTGCCAGAAGGTCGGCGGCCAGCTCGATCTTCACCGGCTCGAATAAAGAAGCCATCCCCTGCAGCCGCTCCAACGCGAGACGGATACCCACCTGAAAGGTCACGAAGTGCGAGACGGGATTGCCGGGAATAACGAACGCAGTTTGCCGCCCGCGCGTAGCGAAAATCAGCGGCTTGCCGGGGCGAATATTCATCTGTCCGAAATGCATTTCAAACCCGAGCTCCTTCAGCGCGCGTCCGCCGAAATCGTAATCGCCCACGCTGGCTCCACCCGAAATGAGCAGGCAGTCCCAGCTCTCGGCGGGATGCATTTGAACCGCCTGCACGAGTGCATCGAGCGCATCGCCACAGCGCGCCTGGGCCACGAGGCGGGCATTCACATCGGCGAGCAGTGCGGCGATGAGAGTCGAGTTCGAATCGCGAATCTGTCCCATGCCGGGCGTGGTGGCAGGGTCGACGATCTCGTTGCCGGTGGCGAAATGGAGCACGCGCGGCGCTGGGCCGACTCGGGGCTGGACGGCACCGAGTTGCGCCAGCAGCGAAAGCTCTCCCGCACCCAATCGTCCCCCCGCCGCCAACAGCAACTCCCCCTGACGCGCGTCTTCCCCACGATAGCGAATCCACGTCTTCTTGTCGCGCTCACGCACGGTGATCCACTCGCCATCGCGCTCCACGTCTTCCTGCATGATGACCTGCGAAGCGCCCGCGGGAATCGGCGCACCGGTAAAAATGCGCGCGCACTCGCCGGCACCAATTTTCGCGGCCGGCACCTGCCCCGCCTGGATTTCCATCACGACACGGAATTTCTCCGAGGCATCCTGCGCGTCGATGGCATAGCCATCCATCGCCGAGCGTTCGAAAGCCGGCAGGTCCTCGGGCGCAAAAATGTCCTCCCGCAGCACACAGCCGCGAGCCGCCGCGAGCGGTGTGGCGACAGGCTCCAGCGGCTGGACGTGTTGCTCGATGATGGAACGGGCTTCGACGAGAGAAAGCATTGTGCGAATTTGTAGCCGGGCTCACGCTTCTCCGCTACATCGCATCCATGCAAGTGAAACTCCTCGCCTTTGCCCAAGCCCGCGACCAGCTCGGCTGGTCCGAGCGCGTGGTGGAGTGCGAACCCACCGAGACGCCGCGCGCAATCGTCGCCCGCGTGGCACCGGAGGCACGGCTCGACACGTGGCGCGTCGCCGTGGACGAGGAATACCATTCGTGGGACGCGGCCATCGGCTCCGCCAAGGAAATCGCGCTCATTCCGCCCGTGAGCGGCGGCTAGAACCATGGAAAAGCAGATCACATTTATCAACGGACCGATTGTCATTCCGCCCGCCGTGCTACCCTCGCGGGAGATCGGTGCGTGCGTGGAATTTCAGGGCATTGTGCGCGAGCTCGAGCAAGGCCAGTCGTTGGCCGGGTTGCAATATGAAGCGCACGAGTCCATGGCGCGGAAGCACCTCGAGCGCATTTTCGAGGAACTCTGCCTGGCCCACCCCTGCGTGGCGGTGATTTTCATTCATCGCCTCGGGTGGGTGCCCGTCGGCGAGGCATCGCTTTTCGTGCGTGTTCTTTCCGCGCATCGCGGTGAAGGGCTGCGCTTTCTCGCTGACGCGATCGACCGGATGAAGGCCGACGTCCCGATCTGGAAGTGCTCTAAACGTTAGCCGCGAGATCGCCGGGCGTGTTGACGTTGCGAAAGAGCCGGCGCTCTTCTGCGGTGATTGTATAGGTCACGATCAGATCGAGATCCACGGCACGCTGGATCAGACGCTGCATCGAATGATCGGCCTGGCACATGTGCTCTCCGACCAATCTCAGCATCGCATGCGGATAGACGGCCGCTAGAGGCTCGAAGTATTCGCCATTCTGCGGCACCACGCCGCGGCCATCCTGCATGGCGATCTTGACCAGGCGATCAAGGAAGGCGGAAGTCATCCATGGAAGATCGACGGCGAGCACACAGAGCAGCGCGGTCTTCATATGCCAGCACGCCGTCTCCAGGCCGCTCAATGGGCCACAGCCGGAATGCAAGTCGTGGATCACTTCGGTACCGCTGTCGGCGTAGGGACCATCCGGCCGGCCGGAGATGAAAAGCTCGCGCGGGTGCAACGCGGTGAGCGTAGCGAGTTGCCGCTGCCAGAGCGGCTGGCCATCCAGCTCCACGCCGGCTTTGTCGCGGCCCATGCGCGTGGATTTTCCGCCGGCGAGCAATACAGCGCTCAGGCCGGGATTTCCTATTGGCGACGCGGGCGGTTTGGCAGCATCTTTCGACACGAGATCGAATGACAGCCGAGCCCGCCATCACCATCCAGCACCTTTTCATTTCGCCGGGGCACAATTTTTTTGGCCACTACGGTAAACCGCCGGGGGAAAATCCGATGGTGGAAGTGCAGGAGATCAATTGCATCGCGGGGCGCGGACTCGAAGGCGACCGCTTTCTTGATTTCAAGCCGGACTACAAAGGCCAGATCACATTCTTCCCCGCAGAGATTTATGACGAGCTCTGCGCCCGCTTCGATGTTTGGGACAAGCCACCGTCCGTCTTCCGGCGCAATGTGATCACCCGAGGCGTCGACCTGAATGCCTTGATCGGGCGGGAATTCACCATCCAGGGCGTGCGTTTTCTCGGCACTGCGGAATGTTCCCCATGCCACTGGCAGGATGGCGCCTTCGCCCCCGGCACAGAGGAGGCGCTGACCGGTCGCGGAGGATTGCGGGCGAGGATCCTGACCGATGGCGTGCTGCGGGTGGATGGCAGCGAGAAGACGGTGGGCTCTTAATCTTAATCGTAATCTTAATCTTACTCTCTTGCTTGCGGCTCGGGGATTAAGATTATGAGTAAGAGTAAGATTACGACCTCCCGCAGAACTTCCCACTCCATGAAACGCTTCCTCCTCCCCCTCCTCGCTCTTGCCACCACGCTCCACGCCGAAGAGATCAAACTGCAAGGCGACTTCAAAGGCCCGCTCGGCCTGCAACTCTACAGCCTGCGCGAGACGTTCAAGAAGGACCCCACGGCGGCTTTCGACAAGACCAAGGCGCTCGGCTTCCAATACGCAGAAGTTTACGCGGCGATCCCACTCTCGCCGGAAAAGACCAAGGAGGAGCTGGCCTCTCGCGGCATCACGCCCATCGGTACTCACTTCGGCTATGACGACTTGAAGAAGGATTTGCCGGCCGCGGTGAAGAAGGCCCAGTCCCTCGGGTTGAAATACGCGGGCGTGGCGTGGATTCCGCACAAGGACGCAGAATTCGGCGAAGCCGACGTGAAGAAGGCGGCAGCGGATTTCAATACCTTCGGCGAAGCTTTCAAGGCCGCGGGCATTCAGTTTTTCTATCACACGCACGGGTATGAATTCCGCCCGGTGAGCGAAGGCTCGACTGAGACGTTCTTCGACATGCTGATGAAAGAAACCAAGCCGGACCTCGTGTCTTACGAGATGGACGTGTTCTGGGTTTATCTTCCCGGCGTGGATCCGGCCAAGCTGCTGGAGAAATATCCGGGCCGCTGGGCGCTGATGCATCTCAAGGATATGCGCAAGGGCGCCGTGCGCGGAGTTTACACCGGCCACGCGCCATTGACGGATGATGTGCCGATCGGCACGGGCCAGATCGATTGGCCGACCATCCTGAAAGCCGCGGCGAAGGTGGGCGTGAAGTATTACTTCATCGAAGACGAATCACCGACCGTGGACGATGCCCTGCCGCAGAGCATCAAGTATCTGGAGTCGGTGAAGTAAGCGTCTGGCTCAATCGATCTCGCGAGACGACCGGAGTTCCGTCGGCGTTGCCGATAATCGCTCACGGATCGCTGTTAGGCGCGCCGTTCCCGCGCGATAGCGTGTTCCAAAAACGACCAGTCATCCTGAGCGAAGCGGGGAATCATGGGCGGAGCCGAAGGACCTCCATCTTCTGCGGGTCTTCGCGCGGAGCTGATACGCGTTCCCGAAGAACAGGCGTCTCTTTGGAATGCGAGTCTGAAGACCAAAGATAGGTTGTTTTCGGACGCACGCATGGCTCCGCG
>JBGGMZ010000214.1:0-8306 GCA_041287745.1 Chthoniobacter sp.
TTCCGTTTGCCGGCCTTGCCGAGCACGACGCTCGTAATGAGCGCCGCGGCGGCAAAGCCAATGGCAACGATCACCTGCAAGAAGATCGGCAGATATTCTTTCATACCCTAAAACTCAGACCGGCTGTGAACGTTCTGAAAACTAGGCGGCAGCTGCGGGAGCTGGCGCAGGCGCCGGAGGAGGCGTGGTCTGGAGCGTCGCGAGCTGCTTCGGGATCCCCTTGTACTTCTTCAGTTCCTTCTTCACCATACCGCGAGCCACCAGATTCTGGAGCTTCTCGTAGGCGCGCAGGCGCAGCATTTCTTCACCACCACTCGCCGCATTGCGGGCCCGCAGATTTTCGTGGACCACATCAAACAGTTCTTTAAACTCATAGGAAGTTTTCGAAGAAAGAACAGCGGCCAGTTCCTCAGTCACCAGATCAGGAAGCCGACGGGAGAAAGCGGTTTTCTTGTGAATAGGCATAAGAAGGCTAGATTAGCACAACTTGGCTAATTTTCGAATGAAATTTTCGCCGATTGGTAATTTTTGCTTATAATTGTGGAGCCGGTGACGGGGTTGTCGGAGACGGCTTGACGGGTTTGTCTGCCGCGGGGTCGGCTGGGGCCGGGTCGGGTTTCACGGAGTCCTTCGACGGCGTATCGGTGGGTGGAACGGGCTGCGGTTGTGTCAGTTGAAGCAGACTCGGGTCCAACTTCAAGCCGCCCGAAACGGCGTTTTCGATCATCGGGAACGCTGCCGCCAGCACTCCGCCGAGAGTGACGCCGACGACTTGATTGAAAGTCAGCGGTCCAACAGACTGGATCAGCGTGCCTTCCGCCGAAACGGACTGCGAATAAACGGCCGGTGAGAGGTGCTTGGTAATGGTCTCGGTGTTCGGAAGCTTCCCAGCGTCGATGTATTTCCCAGAGTCCGGCGCGAAGGCCAGCGACATGGCGATGAACGGTCGCAGCGTGCCATACGAGCGTTCCACAAGGGTCTTCAAATCGAGATAGCTGTAGCCGGAGGTGGGGACATTCACCGACTTGGCCGCCTGGGCAAAGGCCGGCGACGCCACGATGGCCGCCTTGCCGCTCTTGAGTTGCGTGAGCCCCTCGAGCACCTGCGGCTGGCTAAAGCCGATGACAAGAAAGTGCTCCGTGAGCGCCAGCGTGGGCGCAAACGAGAAGGTCCCCTCGGCCGGCGGGCTCTGGTAGATTGTCACACCCTCCTTTTCCTCGCGCCCCCACGGCGCAGTGCCCGCGGCGCCACCGGTGAAGGCCTCAACGAATTTCTTCGCCGTCGCCGCATCGCGCACATCCATGGCGAGCAACGTGGACGGCTGCGGCGCGCCTTCTGCCCAGTCGATCAGCGTGCCGAACTCCGGCCCGAACGCCTTGGGAAAATCCGCCAGCTTGAGATCCTTCGCTGAGAGCGCGGTCTCGAAGCCAAGGAACCCGGGCACCATCGTGCGGAGCACGCCGAGCGACGCATCCGCGACATCGATCGTGGTGGGCAGCACAGTGGTGTAAGTCAGGAGCGTATTCGGATCGCTCAACGCGAGGGCGTTCTGCGCGAGCGGTGCCTCCGCGCCACCACCGGGGCTGAAGATGAACAGCGTGTCGCGCATCAGCGCATCCTCGAATTTCGTCCCCAATGTGATGGCCTGGATTTTCTTCCATTCTGCCACCTGCTTCGGATCGGGCGCCTGCCCTGCCGCGGTGAGCAGCGCGATGATGCGATCGGAGATCGTGCCGACCTGCGAGAAGAGCACCACCTCGCCGTCCGCCGGCAGGTGCGCAGTGCTTTTGCGATAGAGATCATTTGCCGCGAGCGCTTTTTCGCCCAGCCCGAGGCTGGAAATGTCGATGGTCTTGCGCAGCAATTCCATGTCGTTCGAGACGAGATACCAATCCTCGCAGAACGCTTCGCCGATCGTGTTTTCCTGATACGTGAAGGTCTCGATCTCCGTCTTGCCCTGCATGGTGAGGTCGGACTTTCCGGTCGGCCAGGCTCGTTTGAAATCCGCCCGCGGCTCAGCTAGCAGCGCGTCCACATCCGCCTTGCGGCCTCCAAAGGAAAACCCGGCGATGTAGCGCGGCGCATTACCCTCGATGGAAGTGACCGCGAGGAAAGCCTCCCCCGGCGCCACGTGATCGAGTCGAGCCAGCGTCTGGTCCCACATCTTCACCTGCGGCGCGTTAGCCCTGGGCTTGGCCAGGAAGGCCTTCATCTCCGGCTCCGCGCCGATCTGCGCCAGGGCGGTCTTCGGCCAGCGTTCGCCTGTGCGCCGGAGATCCGGGAAGTGCGCGAAGAAAATCGTCTCCGCCGGCACGAGCTCCGTGGCCGCCACGTGGTGCACAGTGCGTTTGTTGTAGTAGAGGAACGCCACCGCCGCGATGGCCGCGAAGACGATGACTGCGGGGATGACTTTCTTCATAAATAAGGGTGCGACCGGAATGAACGCGGAAACTGTGCCGGTGCGAAAGATTATTTCGACGAGAGGCCGGTCCCTCGTCGCTGCCGCTCACCTGCAGCAGCGCGGTCCACAGCGTCGCCTACCACACTCTTTGGAAGCGCGGACGCCGCAGCCGACGAAGGCTATGGCGACTGATACAGCCCCACCGTCCGCATCCCTTCGGGTCCCAGTTCGAAGACCTCCACGCTCACCGGCCAGGCTGTCGCTTTGAAAGCCTCGAGGACCATCGGGTAGTAATCCTGATAGTTGCTGGCCAGCGCCGGGAAGACGTAGGCAGTGAAGCGATTCGGCACCACTACCAGCACCTTGTCGCCCAGCGTGTCGCGGAAGAGTTCGAGGAACTTCGGAGCGAGCACCGCGCTGCACACGATCGGCCGGTTCGACGTGAGTTCGGCATACTGGATCACTTGCTTTGCATTGCGCTCGTAGCGCGGCTTGAGCGTGGCCAGGTCCGCCGCTGCCGCCGCCGCGCCGCGCCGCTCGATTTCCGCACGGTCCACATGAAAGCGGTCCCAGATTTTCTGCGACGGATAGAGATACTCCCCATCATCGATGACCACCGGCGCGATCACCGTCCGCTGCGCCCCGGGAATTTCCCACGCGATCGGGCGGTGCATCGACTTCGACTCGAGGATGACCCGCCAAGGCTCGGCGGAATCTGCCGCGATGGTGCGGCAGGTGAAGGCCATGAGGAAGAGCGCGACGACGAGAAGCTGAGAACATCCAACATCCAACATCCAACGCCCAACATCCAATAACCCGCCCGACCTTTCACTTACGCGTCCTGCATCGCTTGCGTTTTGGAGTGCGGTGCTCCTGCACCGCTTTCGGAAGGCCCTCCCAAAGCGGCAGAGGACTGCCGCACTCCAAAACGCAGGCGATGCAGGACTCGCTCGTGGAAAGAGCGGCAGGCCATTGGATGTTGAATGTTGGGTGTTGGATGTTGGATGTTCTTGCGAATGATCACCTTTCTCGAAGGCGCGCTCGTCGAAGCGCTGCCCACGCATGTCGTCGTCAATGTTCATGGAGTCGGGTATCATGTGCACATTCCTCTATCGAGTTACGACAAGCTCCCTGTCGTGGGAGCGGCGATCAAGATATTAACGCACCTTGCCATTCGCGAAGACGCCCACGTGCTCTACGGTTTCATGACGAATGCCGAGCGCGATCTCTTCCGCCTGCTCGTCACACACGTCAGCGGCATCGGCCCGAAGACCGCGCTCGATGTCCTCAGCGGAACGACCGTGACGAATTTCAAAGCCGCCGTCGTCGCGGGCGATGCCGGGCTGCTGGCCAAGACCAAGGGCATCGGCAAAAAAACCGCCGAACGCATCATCGTCGAGCTCAAGGACAAGGTGGGCATCGCCGCCGCGTGGGAAGCCGCCAGCGCCTCGCACGCGCCGACGCCCGAGGAATCGAAAGTGACCGACGCCGTGCTCGGCCTCATCGCGCTGGGCTACAAACAAGTCGACGCCCACAAAGCCGTGAAGCAGGTCCAGGAAAAGGGCGGCGCCTCGCTGACGACCGAGGATCTCGTGCGCCAGGCGCTGAAGATTTTGATTTAGTCACCACCATGAAACTCAACGACAAGCAGTTCGTCCGACTCACCGCGACGCTGCTCTCGTTGCCGTTGCTTTACGTGCTGGCTAGTGGGCCACTCTACCGTTTGACTGCGGGTAGTGCGTTTAAACCGAAAGGCCCATGGGCTGCCGTCGACGCCTGCTACCGCCCTCTCTTTCGTCTCATCGTAGACACACCGGTGGAAGGAGCTATCGCCCCGTATCTCCGCCTGTGGCAATTGCGTACGCTGAAATTGCTACTCGCAACCAAGCCGAGTTCGCCCTCGGCCGTCCCACCGATTCCGCCAAATACTCCGATAACTGTGTGGCCGCCCAATTCCAGACGCCATTAACATGAATGCGAATCGGAAGCTCGTCGCACAATGCCTCGGCATCATGCTGGCTTTGCCGATTTTGTATTTCGCGAGCAGCGGGCCACTCCTCTCGCTCGCAATGAAGTGGAACGCCGACCGAGGCATCATGGGGAAACGGATGCTTGAGATTTACCGCCCGCTGCTTGAGATGAAGGAGACCAATCCCCTCGATCCGGCTTGGCGCGCGTATCTCGGCCTGTGGGGCCTGCACCCATTTCGATTGGCGAATGCAGGAAGCACCGGATCGCTCATAATTCTTTGGCCGCCCTCGCCCGGAGTGCATCAGCGTTATTATTCTCCGCCGCCCGCCACACCCACTCCATGAAGATCGCGATCAACAGGATCATCCACTACACCATCGCTTCTCTCCTCGCGTTGCTTCTCCTCTACGTCACGTCGAGTGGGCCGGTGCTGCGTTTCGGCTATCGCGATAAAGTGCGTTATGTCCCGGTCCAGGGATTTTACGCCCCGCTCTTCAGCGGAGCCCAAACCCTGCACCTGTTGCTGCCCCTCGGCCTTTATCTCCGCGCCTGGGGCGTGATCGTCGGAATCAATTCCTACGATGGGCAGATGCTGATCGTCTCGGAGAGCTACATGCGCAAGATGCAGGAGCAGAAGACGGCCACGCCCACACCCCAGCCAGCGAACCAATCGCCGCCATGAAACTCGACGGTAAACAGATCACGGCAACGGTCGCGACGTTTCTCCTGCCCCCGATCCTGTATGTCCTGAGCAGCGGGCCAGTACTGCGATTCGGCTATCGCGAAAAGCAACTCTTCATCCCCATGGCAGGGTTTTACAAACCGCTTTTTCAAGGCGCCAAGGCCACGCATCTCATGGCACCCCTCGACCTTTACCTAAAGGCTTGGGACGTCACGGTCGGCACCGGTGCGCATAGCGACCGCATGTACGTTATCCCGGAAGATTTTGGACGAAAGATGGAGGCGCAAGCGAGAGCCAGGGCCGCAGCGGAACCTGCCAACTCACAACCATGAAGATCGATCGCAAGCTGGTCATCGAGATGACAGGGCTCCTTCTTTTACTGCTCCTCCTCTACGTCGCCTCCAGCGGGCCGGTAATTCGTTACGCCTCTTTTGACCCGCTTCCTACCGTAATGGTGGACAGCAGTTCTACTCCTTCGAGCGCCAGCCGGCCGCCGCTGGCCGCACAAGGTTACTTCAGCAAGGTGGAAACCTCTCCTGGGGATTTCAGGTCACATCGCCCGGATTACGCTCAGGAATTTTATCGGCCGTTGGTCCAGGCCGCCAATACGCTCCATCTCGCAACTCCACTCTCTGCCTACCTTCACATGTGGGGCGTATTTATTATGGGGACAAAGAACGGCCACTTCTTCTTTCTTGTTCTGAACAGACGATGAGCGTTCGACTTCCATGAGGGCATTTGCCAAAGCGACAGCCGCAGCGGAGGGATGGGCGTGACGAATCAAGGCAAGCTAGTAACACAATGCCTCTGCATCCTGGTGGCGTTACCGCTACTCTACGTTGCCAGTAGCGGACCAGCCCTTCTACTAGCGTCGAAAAGACAGGACCAAGGACTCACCTACAGCCTCGTTCTTCGCTTTTATCATCCCGAATTTCGAGCGGCATCCGCACTGCATCTGTGGTCGCCTGTTTGCTGGTATCTCCATCTATGGAATCTCCGTCCTTTATGGATCACAGTGCGGGGGAAAACCGGCACGGCAAGGCCATCCTCCGATTGGCTGGGCCCCGCTCCGATCGTCCTCCCACCGACGCATTCACCAGCTCCACCACGACCGGCGCCGGCGTTATAAGCAATCTCAACTCCTCCAAACTGTATGGCCAAGTTCGCTGCGAAATACCTGCCGCATCTTTGCGGCTTCTGGATGATCCTGCTCTTGCTCTATGTGGCCGCGAGCGGGCCAGTGCTGCATCATATCGCCGTCAAAAAACAGAATACGACGCTGAGTCCTTGGCGATTCTCCCGGCCATGGGCTCCCCTCTTTCATCCTCCTTCCGCACTTCCCCCCACGGGCTCTCGATCCATTGCCGGAAATCCTTACGCGCCTGTTGAAAGCCCTGCGTTTCTTTCGAGCCCGGAAGATCTCTACACCCCGCTTTTCGACATCGCTGACAAAACGGCGCTTCGCGCTCCGCTGAACAAGTATCTCCGTTGGTGGGGCGTGAATGCCCTGCCAGTCTGCGGCAATGCGGTCATGATATTGCCGAGTCGATCTACCAAGTGATCGATGCGTCATCTGATGTATGAGAACCCTTCGTAGACACATTGCCCTCGTGTGCTTCGCTCTGGCGGCCCCGATTCTATACCTTGGGGCCAGCGCGCCGCTGATTCACTACTCCTGTCGCAATGCGATCAGCGCGCGGGTCGTGGGACACCTCTACGCCCCCCTTTTCCGCATGGCTGAGGGAACGCGGATGGAGCGTTTGCTGAAAGCGTATCTGGCGATTTTCGATCCTCTTGGAGCAGACGAGGGCGGCGTCTTTATCCAGCATGCACCCTAATGGTGTTCCGAGATCGTCTGGGCAACGGATGGAGCGCTCCAAGGTCTTTTCGAGCTCTTCGAGGACATTTGCCAAAGGGGCGGGGGCGGTGGAGTGATTGAGCGTGTCACACCACCGTAAGCTCATTGCGCAATGCCTCGCCGTCTTGCTGGCGTTGCCGTTGCTCTATGTGGCCAGCAGCGGGCCGGTCTTACGCTTGGCTTTGAAACAGCAGATTTTCCAAGAGACCGCTGAGAAGTTCTACCATCCGCTTCTGGCGAATTGGGCCAATCCTTGGAGGAGGGGGGACCCTCTCTACGCGTATCTGAATTTTTGGGATGTAGGCATCGGGTATACGATTCCCGGCTCGCATATCAGGCCGATTCTTCTGCAGGAGAACGTGAAGACTTTTCGTTCGCCTTCTCCTTGAAATTTACGCTCATTGGTCCGGGTTCATTGAACCCGGCTACAGCTACCGCCTGCGCCACGTCCGTATTTCGTCACACTTCTCGCATCAGCCTGCAGCCTTTTTTGAATCTCCATTGATGGACGCCTCGCATGACCGTATCGCCGCAATTCGCGCGGCTTTTCCGCCGGAAGGACTCTTTGCCGACAAGGACTGGCTGCTCTCGCCGGAGCCGTTCATGGTCGATGCCAAACTCGCCGAGCAACTCGACAAGCTCGGCCACCGGCTGAATCTCTTCAACCGCGCCTGCAACGAGCTGTATCAGCGCAGCGTCTCCGGCAAGCAGCCGGCGTGGATCGCCGATTACCTCGACCGCGGCAAGCCGCCGGAACTGGTGGAGTATTCGCGGCGCAAGCAATTCCGTGCCGACCTGCCGCGAGTCATCCGTCCCGATCTCGTGCTCACAGAGGAAGGCTTCACCATCGCCGAGCTCGATACCGTGCCCGGCGGAATCGGCCTCACGGCGTGGCTGAATGCGACCTACGCGAGCTTCGGCACTCATGATGTGATCGGCGGCACAGACGGGATGGTCGAAGGCTTCCGCCACATCGTGGGCGGGAGTGCGGACATTCTTGTTTCCAAAGAGGCTGCGACCTATCGACCGGAGATGGAGTATCTCGCCCGACAATTACGCCCAGGTGGCGGCGACTTTCAGGTCGGCGAAGCGGAGTCTTACAATCCGCAATCCGAAGCCGATGCGCAGCAAGACGCCCATGGCGCAACGGGGGCAATCGGAAATCCGAAATCCATCTATCGTTTCTTCGAGCACTTCGATCTGCCGAACATTCCCACTTCACCCGCGATCATGCAGGCGGTTGCAGATGGCGCGGCGCGCATCACTCCCCCGTTCAAGCCGTATCTCGAGGAGAAGATGTGGTTCGCGCTTTTCTGGCTGCGACCGCTGCGCGAATTCTGGCGTCGCGAGGTGAGCGAACAGCATTTCCTGGAGTTGCAAAAGGTCATCCCTTA
>JBGGMZ010000215.1:0-29234 GCA_041287745.1 Chthoniobacter sp.
CTTCGCGGCGCGCGAGGCAGGCTTCACCAGTCGGCGCATCGAAATTCGCGTAGAGAGCAAAGGGCGCCGTGCGCTTCATGAAGGTGTAGATGCTGCGGCGATTGCGATCCTCGCCGGCGTCGGCGTTCCACTTCGGGCTGCCGTAGGCGGCGTCGGTCACGCCATCGGGCTGCGGCGGGCGCACGCTCGGGCCACCCATCTTCTCGGAGAGCAGGCCGCTGGCGAGCAGGGCCGAGTCGCGCACTATCTCCGCCTCCATGCGGAAGCGCGGGCCGCGGGCCAGCCATTTGTTATCAGGGTCGCGAGCGACCAGGTCGGGTGTGGTGCGCGAGGCCTGGCGATATGTGCTGCTCATCACGATGAGCTTGTGCATCTGCTTCACCGACCACCCGCGCTGCATGAAGTCCACGGCCAGCCAATCGAGCAATTCCGGGTGCGAAGGCGAATCGCCCTGAAAGCCGAAGTCCCCCAGCGTGCGGACGAGGCCGCGACCAAAGAAAGCGGCCCAATCGCGATTCATGATCACGCGCGCGGTAAGCGGATTGTCGCGCGACACCAGCCAGCGCGCGAAGCCGAGCCGGTTATGCGGCGCGTCCGGCGGGAGGGAGCCCGCGATCGAGAGCACGCCTGGCTCTACGCGCTCGGTCGGCTGGAGATATTCCCCGCGATTGTGCACGAAGGTCGGGCGCGGATTCTCCGGCGGGCGCTCCTGCATGACGAGCGTGGTGGTGAAGGAAAGCGGCTTGCGCAGGTCGTCGATCTCCTTGCGCGCGGCTTTCAGCTCCGGCGCCGCGAGCAGGAATTGCCCGCGCAGTTTGTCCCGCTGCTCGACGGTGAGCTCTTCACTCGGGATGAGCAGCAGCGCGGCAATGTCGTCGGGCATCTCCCGCGCCTCGGCGACGGGATCGGTCGTCACCGAGATGCGGAACTTCCCGAGCCCGCAGGCGAAGTAGCGCTCGAAGAGCATCTTGATCGTGAACTCTGTGCCATCCGCCAGCGGCGCGGCGAGATTGAAGACCGCCTCGTGGTTGCGGCCTTGTCCGCCATCGATGCTCCACCCGGTTTGCAGATTGTCATCGATCGCCTTGTCCGCCTCAAATTTTTCCTTCGCCAGGCTGTGCGTCGCGCGGGCCCACGGCTGCTTCACTCCGCCTTCGAGCAGCTCGATGTTGCTCAGCATGAAATCACCGGCCGGCCCTTCGTAGAAGATGCGACCGGGCCCATGCTTCGGCAGGCGTTCGTCGGCCAGCACCTCGAGGCGAACGGCGGTGATGCCTTTCAAGTCGCTGCGGAATTTCAGTTCGTAAGTGTCGCTCTTCGACATGTCGCCACTCACGAAAACCACGCCGTCGTCCCCGGCGGTCAGCAGCGGCAGATTTGACTTCGCTTCCAGCGGACGCAGCGTCGTCCAGTGCGCCGAGCGTGTCCGCTCGTGCTCCAGCCATTGGGCGAAGGCCTTGTTGATTGCCTCGTTGCACTGCACCGCGATAGGCCGCTCGGCTTCCTCTCCCGCCACGCTAAACCGCGCCCGGCCCAGTGTGTGATGCTGCCCATACTGCTGCTCCAGCCGCACCACGAGACGTGTGCCCTCGGGGAAGCTCACCGGTTGCTCAAAGTGAAACGTCGCGTGGTGCGGCGCGTTCAGCTTTCCGCCCTTGAGATCCACACCCCAGCCCGTGTCGGTCTGGCCATCGATTGCCTTTTCGATCTCGTAGCCGGGCTGCGAGACATCCGCTTCCGGGCGCACCAATTTCACGAGACGCGCCTGCTCCGGCGCATTCTTCGGCGCGGCGGTCACCACGATCTCGCTCAGCACGAAATTGCCGTGCCCTACGCGGCCCGGTCCTTCCTTGGGCAGCGATTTGTCAATCAACGCCTCGAGGCGCAGCTGACCGATCGGCTCCGGGCCGGCGTCGAGGACGAATGTGTAATCATCCTTCTCCGGGCCCGGCGCAGTGAAGAGCGCGGACTTGTCCTCGAGAATTTTCGGCTGCTCTCCGCTCGCCGTCTCCACGCTCACCGGGCGCAGGGCCGTCCAATACTTGTCCTCCACCGGCCACTTCTCCGGAAGCGCAGCAATGAGCTTCGTCAGCTTATCCTGCCGCGCCGCTTCCTGGGCCGCGGCATCGGGTGGCGGGAGATCCATCTCCGGCTCGTCAGCATTGTTCAGCGAAGCCATCACCTCGTAATACTCGCGATGCGGGATGGGATCGTATTTGTGCGTGTGGCACTGCGCGCAGCCCACGGTCAGCCCCAGCCAGGTGGTGCCCGCGGTGCTCACGCGATCGACCATGGCGAGATAGCGAAACTCCAGTGGATCGATGCCGCCTTCCTCGTTGAGCATCGTGTTCCGATTGAAACCCGTGGCGATGCGTTGCTCGCGCGTGGCATTGGGCAGCAGGTCGCCCGCGATCTGCTCGATGGTGAATTGATCGAAAGGCATCCCTTCATTCAACGCATGGATCACCCAGTCGCGATACGGCCAGATGCTGCGCTGGCGGTCCTTCTCATAGCCGTTGGTGTCGGCATAGCGGGCGAGATCGAGCCAGCGGCGCGCCCAACGCTCGCCGTAGTGCGGAGAGGCGAGCAGGTGATCGACGAGTTTCTCGTAAGCCTCCGGCGACGCATCGTTCGCAAAGGCATCGGCCTCGGCTGGAGTCGGCGGCAGCCCGGTGAGATCGAGATAAAGCCGGCGGCAAAGCGTGTATTTGTCCGCTTCAGGCGAGGGCGCGAGCCCCTCTTTCTTCAGCCGATCGAGCACGAATTGATCGATGGCATTCCGCGGCCAGGGATCGCCATTGGCCTCCGGAGGCGGCATCTGCACCGGCTTCTTGAAGGCCCAGTGAAGATCGTATTTCGCGCCTTGCTGGATCCATTTGTCGAGGATGGCGATCTGCCGTGGCGTCACCTGCTTCCCGCTCTTGGGTGGGGGCATCTGCTCGTCCTTGTCCTTGGAATGGATGCGGATCGAAAGGTCGCTCTGGTCCGGCTTGCCGTCGACGATCGCGCGCACGCCCTCCTTTTCCGCCACCGCACCCTCGCGGGTGTCGAGCCGGCGGTCGCCCTTGCGCGTCTTGGGATCAAAGCCGTGGCACTTGAAGCAATTCTCCGAAAGAATCGGCCGCACGTCCCGGTTGAAATCAATCACATCCGGCAGCGGGGCGTCGTCGGCGCGGACGGCTTCGGCACAAAACACGGAGAGCGCGGCCGCGAAAAGATGGACGCGAATTCTGAGAGGGACGGACATGGCGGTGGCACTGAATCGCACGGAATCGAGTGAAAGCGAATCTCCCAAATCATACGAAATTGCGTAAGCGTTTTTACTGGCCCCGAAACGCGGTGTCGCATTTGCACTCATTTTTCACCCCAGTCTTCCAAGCCTCGCGGGTTATAGAGGAAACTCCATGTCCGACGCCCGACACAACCAATGGCTCCGCCGAGTGCGCCCCGATGGCCTGCGGCAGCTCTTCGAGCACCTGCCGGGCACGCTCTTTTTCGCCAAGAACACCGAGGGCGAAATCATGTTCGGCAACCGGCATTTCGTGGAGCGCTGCGGCTGCGCCACGGAGGAGGAGCTCCTCGGTCGCACGGATGCGGAGATTTTTCCACCGCACATGGCGGCGAAGTATCGCGAGGATGACCTCGCTGTGATCCGCACCGGCCAGCCAATGCTGCAGATCGTCGAGCTCTTTCCCAGTCGCCACGGCGAACCGGAGTGGTTCATTACCGACAAGCTCCCGCTTTTCGACGACGAGGGCCTCGTGGTCGGCGTGTGTGGCATCGTGCGCAGTTACGAAGGCTCGCGCCGCGCACTGCAGCCGTATCTCGATCTCGCCCCGGTCGCCGATTACATCAAGGCGCACAGCGGCGAGCCCATCTCCGTACGTCAGCTCGCCCGCATGGCCGGGTTGTCGGTGCGGCAGTTCGAGCGAAAATTCTACGAGACCTTTCACACCACGCCGAAGCATTACCTCATGCGCCTGCGCGTGTTGCTGGCCTGCGATGAGTTGCTCGAGACACGCCAGTCGATTACCGAGATCGCCCTGGCTGCCGGCTTCTGCGATCACAGCGCTTTCGCCCGGCATTTCCGCAAGCACATGGGCGTTTCGCCGAGGCAGTATCGGGAGAAATATCGCGCGCCGGTGGCGTTGACCGTGCGGTAATAGTTGGCCGCTTCGCGGCCAACCAAGGAGGGGCGGTTTGAAACCGCCCCGGGCGCTTACAAAGCGCCCCTCCTTGATGACTCTCCCCGCGCACCGCCCGTTTTGTGGCAGCACTATGATCGGACGGCTGCTCTTTCGACTCCGTCAGCGCTGCTGTTGGAAGAAGGGCTTCAAGACATCACTACGCTCCGGTGTGGCTGGTGGTACGGGTGTGGTGTCGGGGCGGAGGAGGATGCGGCCGCGTGGGTCGGCGGGAGGGCGAATGTCGGGCCGGCCCAGATGCGCTTTATCGACCGGGATGGCGCGAGGCGGCGCATCGATGCCGAGTGTCTCCACTTCGTCTTCGGTGAACGGCACGGCGATGCCCGTCGGAATTGCCGTCGTCGGTCTCCGCTCGGGTTCCGGAGGGGTGCCTGCGGTTGCGAGCAAAGGACTCGGCACGTCGCGATAATCCACCAGCTCGATCGGCGTGAAGCTGCCCACGGCCGGCTTGAGTGCGGCAAAGGTGGGCTCGAATCCTTTATCCATTGCGAGGCATTGCTCCAGGATGCGCTGGGCAATGGGCGCCGAGACGCCACCGCCGGACTTCGCGCCCTGCACGAGGACACAGATGGCATACTTTGGAGCGTCGTACGGTGCGAAGGCGATGAACCACGTGTGGTTATCCTGCACATCGCCGCGCCAGAATTGCGCCGTGCCCGTCTTGCCCGCGATGGTCTCGCCTTTGATCTGCGCGCGTTTGCCGGTGCCCTCGGTCACCACGCGGCGCATGCCTTCGCGCACCGCTTCGATCTGGGCATCCGTGATCCCGGCGTGATGCAGGTCCGCGCGCACCTTGGGCTCCTTCGGGACGACCAGTTTGCCGTTCTCCGGGTCATGCACGTCGTGCCCCTCCGCATCGAGCACCCGCTGCACGAGGCGTGGCTCGTAGGAAATGCCGCGGTTGGCAATCGTCGCCGTGGCCATGGCCATCTGCAGCGGGGTAGCGAGCACGTAACCCTGGCCGATGGAGACATTCGCCGTGTGGCCGTCGGACCACCGGTCGCTGGGATGATTCGTCTTCAACCACCCTGGGCCCGGGAGCACACCACCACTCTCGCCGGAGAGCGGCACGCCGGTCTTTTTCCCGAGGCCGAGCGCGTCGCCTACCGCGTCTATCTGGTCGATGCCCGCGGCGTTTCCCCACTGGTAGAAGAAGGCGTTGCAGGAATGCTTCAGCGCATCGGGCAGGGTCAGCGCGCCGTGCGTGCCTTTGCCGGCGATCCAGCACTTCATGTATTTGCTACCGTACTGTACGCCGCCCGAGCAGGTGAAGGTGCGCGTGGCGGGAATCCCTGCACGCAGGCCGGCCAGCGCGGTGATGGGCTTGTAAATGGAACCCGGCGCGTAACCTTGCACGGCGCGGTTGGTCAGCGGATCGGTGGGGTCACCGATCAGCGCTTTCCAATCATCCGCGGCAACGGAAGGAATGAAGGTATTCGGGTCGTAGGACGGTGCCGAGGCCATGGCGAGGATTTCGCCGTTGTTGGGGTTCACCACCACCGCCGCGCCGCGGCCGATGCCCGCATCGCGGAGCGCCCGCTCGACCAGGTACTGCACCCGTGCGTCGATGGTGAGATAGACGTTGCTGCCGGTCTTCGGCTCCACGCGCTGGACCTCCCCCTCGATCACGCCCTTCATGTTGCGCCGTAGCACGCGCGCGCCCGGTGTGCCGCGCAGCCACTTGTCGTAGTAGTGCTCGACCTGCGCTTTGCCCTCGAGGTCGGGCTCGTAAAAGTTGAATGTGTCGATGTCCGCTTGTGCGCTGATGTCCTTCACCGCGCCCACGTAGCCGAGCAAATGCGCTCCGAGCGCGCCGTAGGGATAGTGCCGCTCCGGTTTGACCGAGACTTCCACCCCGGGCACGCCGGTGCCATTTTGCAGATACTTCGCGATCGCCGCAAAATCGAGATCGTCGCGATAGGTAAATGGGACCTCGCGGCGATTGCGGAAGTGCCGCTGCAGGTGCCCGGAATTGTAATCCACGGCCAACCCGAGGTCGGTAAGTCGCGGCATGACGGTCTCATTGACGATGCGCACGATGTCCGGCTCGTTCATCACCTTCTTCATCTGGTGGACCGTGGCCAGATAGTCATTCACCGGCACCTTGCCGTTCGCTTCGCGGTAGCCGCGCACCATGTCCGAGAGATAAAACTCCAGGGCGTAACTTGCGCGATTCTCGGCCAGGGTGCGTCCTGCGCGATCGCGGATCTCGCCGCGCACGGCGGGAATGCGGACGGTGACTTCGGAGCCGGTGCTGATCCGGCTCGCCCAGTATTCGTAGCGGACGACCTGCTCGTAGTAGAGCTTGCCCAGCAGAATACCGAGGCCCGCGAGGACGGTACAGCCGAGGAAGACGAGCCGGCCTCCGACGCTAAAGCGCGGCGACTCCCGCTGGCTGGCCATGATGTGAGCCAGCCGGTCCATGCCGCGGTCCCAGCCGAAGATCGTTCGTTTTTTGGAAGAAGCGCCCACGAGTGCGCGAAGCTACTTCAGCCCGGGGGCGCTCCGCAACGGATGTTTCCCAATGTCACTTCAGCGTCTGCAGGAATGCCTGGACGTCCGCCAGCTCCTGCGGCTTGAGGATCACGCCCATGGGTGGCATGGGCGAGGTGCCCAGATTTTCGTAGCCCTTGGCCAGCACCTTGTTCGGCTCGAGGAGGGATTCCTTGATATAGGCGGGGGTGGCGCGGGTGGCGATGCCGTCGAGCGCCGGGCCGACGGTGCTGCCCTGGCCTTTCAGCGAGTGGCAGAGCACGCAGGCGACCTGGTGCTTGTAGAAGACCTGCTCGCCGCGCTTTGGGTCACCGGCGAGGACGGCTTCATCCGGTGAGGTCAGCTCGACCAGTTTCACGTCATCCCAAAAGCCGTCGCCCTTCGCCACGTGCAGCAGGTTAATGCTCGCGGTGGTTTTTTGGCCGCTGTTGAAGATCGTCTCCACTTCCGTCCAGTCGCTCTCGCGTGTGACCTTGTCCGTCTCAGCGCGGCCGATGTGATCGTTGAGGCTCACCTTGCCGCGAATGCCGTGCGCTTTCACCCAGCCGCTGAGTTTGTATTGCGTGTTGGGCTTGACGGTCACGTCGGCGTGCAGGCTCGTGTCGGCGTCGGCGCGGGTAATCACACGCACCGCATTATTGCCGCTGTGGGTCATGCCTTCTCCGCTCACGATCTTCCATTCGGCCTTTTCATTGCCAGGGTTGCGGCCGTAATCGCGACGGGTCCAGCCTTCGGGGAGTCCGTCTGCGCCGACGATTTCAAAGCCCGGGTTCGGGAGCAGGTTCGGGCCTTCCTTGAAGACTTCGACTTTGTGTTTTCGCGCCAGCGCCTTTGAGGCCTCGGAGAGCCATTCGTCTGCCTTGATGGCTGGATCGGCGGCCAGTCCCTTTACCGCGGTCTGGATATCCGGGGTTGTAGGCAGCTCGGAAAGTTTCACCAGCGCGGCGAGACGCGTCTCCGCATCAGGGTCGCCGAATACACCGCTGCCGAAAAGCAGTGCGCCCGCCTTCGCATCATTGCCCAAGGCGCGCACTGCATTGCGGCGCAGGCCGGCATCCTTGGCGTTCAGCGCACCCTTCTCGGTTGCCTCGTCCAGCGTGCCGAGACCGTGCAGAGCCCATAGCGCGTGCACCGCGGCGATGTTGCCGTCGTTGGCCGTGACGATCTGTTTCAGCGCATCCGTAGCGTCAGTCTTTTTGCCTTCCACGAGCAGCCGCTGGGCGGTGAGCCGCCAATCCTGCGTGTCGCTGCCGAGCGCCTTTACGAGATCGGCGGTCGAGGCGCCGGCGAGCGATGGCTTTACCGGCTTTGCCTGGTCCCACACGACGCGGTAGATGCGGCCACGGGCGTGATCGCGCAGGTCGTTCTTGTGCGCGCCGCCCGGGCCCGTTTCGCCCTTGAAGCCGCCGCGCTCCATGCTCGGCGTGGGATTGTGCTGGATGATGAAATTCTGCCAGTCGGCAAACCAGATCGCGCCATCCGGCCCGACCTCGGCGAAGACCGGCGACATCCATTCATCGGTGCTCGCCACAAGATTGAAGCCGTCCTTTGCCACATAGCCCGCGCCGTCGCGCTGCACATCCATGAGTGTGATGACCTTCATCGTCGGCTCGCAGACCATCGCCTTGCCCTGCAAGCGCGCGGGTAAATTCGCCGAGTAGATGAATGAGCTGCCGCAGGCTGCGGTGTAGCCGCCGAAGACGTCGACCTGCCGGAAGTTCGGCGTGATAGTGTGGATCTTTTCCTCGGTGTTGATCTTCTTCGCGCTCATCCCGCGCATGCCGACTGGAAAGACCCCCGCCGGGATGCCGCCGAAGAAAATCGGCGCACCATTGGCCGTGCCGCCAAATTGGTCGCCATACTGATTCGCGCTCTGCGCCCAGGTGTTGTTCGTGAACTGGTGCAGGAACTCCAGTGCGCTGCCGTCCGGCCGGAAGCGATAGGTGCCCATGGTGAATTTCGTCTTCTTCCCGCCCACGGTGCCGTCGAAGCCATCGTAGCCCACGCTGCCGTAGAGCCAGTTGTCGTAGCCGTAGTGGAGATTGCCGGCCTGGCCGTGGGTGTCGCCGATGCCCCAGCCGGTGAGGATTTCCTCGCGGATGTCGGCGTGGTCGTCGCCCTTGCTCGACTTGAGGAAAAGGAAGCGCGGCGGTTGCGCGACGATGATGCCGCCATTGGCAAAGGTGAAGCTAGTGGGGATATTCAGGTGGTCGGCGAAGACGGTGAATTTATCCGCCACACCGTCGCCATCGGTGTCTTCGCAGATCTTGATGTCGTCATTGCCTACACCCTCGGGATTGTAGCCGTGCGGGTAATCGCGCGTCTCGGCTACCCACAGGCGCCCGCGCTCGTCCCAGGCAAAGGCGATGGGCTTCATGATGTCCGGCTCTTGGGCGAAGACTTTCAGCTTCAAGTCCGCCGGGACCTGCGTGCGCTCGATGCTGCCCTTCACATTGAAGGGATGTTGGAAGGTGACGGGCTCGGGGCGCTTTTCGTAATTGGCCACCCATGGGTTCGGCTCGCGCTGCTCTGGTTCGCGCTGGGCGCAGAAGGTTTCCCAATCCTTGCGGCGCGCATCGCCGATTGCGGCGAGGACCTTCCCGCGGACGCTTTGGATAAAGTCCGCCGCGCCCCAAGCTTTGTCGTCGCCGGTGAAGTCGACCTTTACGGCGGCCTTCGTTTCGAGGCCCGGCAGGGTGACGCCGTCCTGGATCACGGCATCGAAGAGAGCGACGCGCTCGGGCGTCAGCGTCTTGGCATCATCGGCATATTCGAACCAGATGGCCTCCCGCCCGAGCTCGCGCATGAGCGCATGCACATGCTGTCGGCCGGCGGTGGTTTCGCTGCCGGTAAAGAGAATGCAGATCGGGCCGTCGGCGGCATGGAGGGAGGCGGCTCCGCTGCACAACGCGATTGCACCAAAAAGAGAAAGAAGACGACGTTTCATGGGAGGCGGGAAGGAAGTGTAGAGGGAGTTTCCTCGGTTGCTGATCTTGCCAAATGAAGCATCTCCGCGCGATCTCCGCTTGATTTTTCCCGCCAAAATACCGGTGCAAATGCGACAGAGCATTACCTTGTTACTCTGGCGGCGCGAGGTTTGCGGAAATTATTTCGTCGGAGGCGCCAATAGCAGGAAGATGAATAGATCCTTGCGCTGCTGCTCGGTGAGGCCGGCCAGCAAACCCGGCGGCATGAGTGAAACGGGTGAGGGTGCGATCGAGGCGATTGAGGCGCGCGGTACGGCCCGAGTGGTGCCATCGGCCAGGCCCAGCGTCACTTCCTGCGGTGTGTCGTTTTGCAAGATGCCCATCACCGCGTCGCCGTTCTTCAGCGTGGCGATGTAGGCGACGTGGTCCGGATTGATTGCGGCGCTCGGCTCCATCACGTCCTTCAGCACTGAGGCATAGTCGCGCTGGACGAGATTCGAGAGATCGGGGCCGATGCGCCCGCCCTCGCCGCGAATCTGGTGGCAGCGTGAACAGGTCGCCTGTTGGCCGAAGAAGACTGCCTTGCCGCGCTGCCAGTCACCACCCGCGATCTCTGCCGGAAGCGCGAGCGGCGCGACCGTATCCGTGATCGGTTGCACCCACGGCAGCCACGAGCGGCGGAGGGCGAGGGCGCGTGGACGGGCGTCCTCGGCGGTAAACCAGCTGATGTCCAGCGAGGGCGTCTCACCGCCAGTGGCGAGGGCGATTTCGTACGGCACCCATTGTCCGGCGACGGGATCGATGGTGATGCGCGACTCGTGATCACTCACGCGCTCCACCTTCGCGCTGGTCTTGATCGTAAGAGCGCCGGCGCTGCGAAGGACGAGCGTGATGTGCTCGAGAGTCGGCTCGTAATCCAGCTTGCCGTCGAGTTGCAGCGCGGGGCGCAGCATGTTGAAGCAGTCGAACTGCCCGCGCAGGGTGAGCGTGCCGGGCGTGTGAAGTTTGCCTGTTAAAAGCTCGGTGTGCGCCGCGCTCGCGGTGGTGAAGGCGCGTGAAATGGTGAGATCGGGCGAGGGGAGCCAGCCGCTCCAGTTTTCGCCGCCGCCCTGTGGCTGCCACGTGGCTTCCACGCCATTCGCCGTGGCGCGAAGCTCCGCCTCCGGTAGCCACGCCGCGCGATTTTCCGCCTGCGCGTGGACCGCGTGCCGAAGTACGAGATCCCGGCGGTCCGCACTGAGCGCGGTGGAGAGCACGGGCAAAGCTTCCCGCGGTGTGGCTTGCTGGCGCTTCACGACGGCATAGCCTGGCCGAATCACTTCGGTGCGATCGCCTGCCGAGACATAGCGGCCGACTTCGACCTTCGCGCGATCGGCCAGTCCGCGCATTTGCGCCGGGTCGAGCGGTTGGTTGAAGACCACGCTGGTCTCGCCCGACCCGCTGGCATACGCGAAGAGCGGCTGTGGCGTCGCTGGCTCGTGATAGCTGATGACGAAGATGCGACCGGTGCCCGTGGGGCCCGTGCCCCAATCCGGCGCGCCGCCGTGGCAGCACACTACGAGATCGCCGCGCGGCGAGATGCAACAGTCGATGGTGAGCATTCCCAGCGTAGCGAAGAGTTGCGTCTGCGCCGAGTAACCGACCGGCGTCTTCACAATCTTCGTGCGCCAGAGCTTGCCGCGCGATTCACCGGTAACGATGGCATCGCCCCGCCAGGAGGCTGGGCCGAATATCGGGCCGCCCGCCACGGGCTCATCGAAGGCAAAGCCGCACGTGGACTGGTGCTGCGGCGCGTAGTCCCACACGCTCGGTTCATCGATCACATTCGGCAGGTGCTTCGGATGGCGCGGCGGAAAGCCGTAGTGTCGCCCTGTCTCGATGTGCAGCAACTTGTCGAAAGGGTTGCCATTCGGCAACCACGTGGCGCCTTCCTGGTCGGTGCAGAAGAGATCGCCAGCGCTATTGAACTGCATGCCCACGGCGAAGCGAATGCCGGTGCACACGATCTCGCGCTGCTTCGTGCCGGCGGGAATCCGCAGGATGGTGCCGCGCTCGTTCTTCAAGTCGTAGTGCGCGGTGCCGTCCTTCTCGAGGAGGTAGGCGTTCGCGTAATCCGTGCAGCCGAGGCTGAAGAACAAATCGCCCGCGCTGTTGAAAGCGAGACCGAGCGCATCCACGCGACCGTGCCCCAGGTGCTTTTCGTCCGGCCATCCGCTCGCGACGATTTCATTCGTGTCCGCTTTGCCGGTCTCGTGAGTATCGCGCAGCGCGGAGACCCGGCCACGGCTGGCCACGTAAAGCGCGCCATCCGGACCAAAGGCCGCGCCGAGCGGGCTCATGAGTTCCGTCGGCTTGTCCCACCACAGCTCGGCCTTGTCCTCGAGGCCGTCGCCATCGGTATCGCGCAGGGCATAGACTTCGCCGTTGTAACAGATCGCGTAGAGCCGTCCGTCCGGTCCGTAGCGGACATTGTTCGTATTCGGCACCTTCACCGGCAGTTCGCGCACCGTGAAGCCCGGGAGTAATGGATGAACAGGCAGCTCTTCCGCAGCGGCAGCGGCCATCAGCACGAGGGAAGTCAGGAGGAAGGAACGCAGCATAGGCGAGGGGGAGTGATGCCGGCGCATCGCGGCACGATGAAGTCTAAGGTGCGATGCTAACAGTCCGCTTGAGCGTTACCGACATTATTCCGGTGCAAACGCGACACGCGTTTCTCCTGTGCAAAATCTCGCCAAATGGCCCGCGGAGTATCATGCTCTGCGCCCTCATGAAATCCTTCCTCCCTGCATTGTTCGCGACCTTCACACTCAGTGTGCTCGCTCATGCCGCACCGGTCTCTCTTTTCGATGGCAAAACCTTCGAGGGGTGGGAGGGCGACACGGAAAAAACCTGGCGCATCGTGGATGGCGCGTTCGTCGGCGGCTCGCTCGCGGAGAAGGTGCCGCACAATGAATTTCTCGCCACGAAGAAGAGCTACAAAAACTTCGACCTCCGCGTGAAATTCAAGCTCGTGGGCACCGAGGGATTTGTGAACGGCGGAGTCCAATTCCGTAGCCAGCGAATCCCGAATCATTTCGAAATGATCGGCTACCAGGCCGACGAAGGCGAAGGCTACTTTGGCTCGCTTTACGATGAATCGCGTCGCCGCAAAGCGCTGGTCACGCCGGACAAGGAGTTGGTCGATAAGACGGTGAAGAAGGGCGAGTGGAATGAATATCACATCCGCTGCGAAGGGCCGCACATTCAGCTTTGGATCAATGACGTGCTGACAGTCGATTACACCGAGGCGGATGCCAGCATCGACCAGAGCGGCTACATCGGCCTGCAGGTGCACGGCAACGGCAAGACCGAGGCTTGGTACAAGGACATCACGATCGAAGAGCTGCCGTGAGGAAGCTCGCGTGGCTGTTCCTGCTGGCCGCCGCGGCAGCGGCGTGGGCGGAGCCGCCACCAGTCGTCCGCGATGCGCAGGCGCCTGCGGTCCGCGAGTTGATCGATCTCGACTCGCTCGGCGCGAGCTTCCGCTTCGATCTGCGCTACGCCACGCCGGATAATTTCGTTCATGCCACGCTGTATCCGGTGGCGAAGGCGTATCTGCATCGCGACGCGGCCAAGGCGCTCGTCGAGGTGCAGCACGAGCTCGCGGCGCAGGGGCTCGGCTTGAAGATCTTCGATGCTTACCGGCCGCTGTCCGTGCAGCAGCGCATGTGGGATCTCATCCACGACGAGCGTTATGTTTCCAATCCCGCGATCAATGCCGGGCGCCACACGCGTGGAACAGCCGTCGATCTCACCCTCGTCGATCGTGAGGGGAAGGATCTGCCGATGCCAACGCCATTCGATGATTTCACCGAGCGGGCGCATCGCAACGCGGCCGGCATCCCCGCCGATGCCGCGCATAACGCGAAAATGCTCGAGGATGCGATGGTGAAGCATGGCTTCCTGCCGTATCCCTTCGAGTGGTGGCACTTCGATCATCGCGATTGGAAGAAGCACCCGCCACTGGACATACCTCTGGACAGGCTCCCGTAGGACCTGTCCGCCACCTCGCGTTTACTTCACGCCCCGATACTCCGAAGGCGTGCAACCCACCCACCGCTTGAACGCCCGCGAAAAGACCAGCGCGCTCACATAGCCCACCGCCGGCGCGATGGCCTCCAGCTTGTCGTCGCTATTCTCCAGCAATTCCTTTGCGCGCTGGATGCGCAGATAGGTGAGCTGTTGCACCGGCGTCCGGCCGAGCTCGCGGAGACATAGCCGCCGCAAATGCTCCGCGCTCATGTGCACACGGGCCGCCAGAGTCGGCAGTGTCCACGCCTTGGCCGGCTCGCGGCCTACTTCCTCCCATAGGCGCCACAGTCGTTCCTGCCCGCGCCATGGCTGGGCAAAGCGCTGGAGCAGCCCATGCAACAGGCCGATCCAGTGATGCAACATGCGCGGGTCGCGTGCGCTTTCCCACTCATCACGCAGGCCGCTCAGGACGCGCGTCAATTCTCCCGCATTCGCCCGCGCACGCACGGGTGATCCGGCGCCGACGAGCGGCTTGATCCACGGTGGCTCATCGCAGCGCGCCCATGCGACCGCCCAGCGGTGGCCGGGGATGGCGTGGAAGGCATTCAAGACCCGGGGCGGCGCCATGCAGAGCTCACCTGCGCGCAGCCGCTGCCAGCGGCCATCGAGGAGAATGCGCCCTTCGCCTTCCGCCGCCTCGAGGAAAAAGCTGCCCGCCGGTCGCAGCCGCACCCGGGCGTAGGGTGTCGCGCATTCGTCCAGCCCCACCCGCGCGATACGGCAGGCGGCGAGTTCGGGGCAGGCACTCGCTTCCAACACCCAGCGTTTGGTGCGCGGGCCATCGATCGTCGTCTCCACGAGAGGTATGGAAGGGGGCATGCGGCGCGAAACTACAACAGCGTCCGGCGAAGTCGCGAGCGCTTTGCCGTGGCGGCGTCGCGCGCAATCCGCTAGCAAGCGTGCGCTCATGCCTGAAGAACCCGCCCGCCCGCTCTCTCGCGACCTCTGGTCAGCGGGGCTGATCGTGCTCGCGCTCGTCGTGATCACGCTCTGGCCGGGCGATGTCTCGTGGCTCATGGATGAGCCGCGGCTCATCGCCAATGCATGGTATGCGAATCATGATCACCGGCTCGCGGTGGGCGGCCTGTACGGCAATTTCGGCGTTCGCTATGGCCCGCTGGCCACGCAGGTCTATCAAGTGCTGTTCCTCATCACGCACGATCCTTACACGCTCGTGGTATTGCATGCCTTGCTTGCCGCGGGGGTCACGGGCTTCGCCTTGCTCTGGCTCGCGCGGAGCTTGAATTTACCCGGTTGGTTTGCCGCGGGTGTGCTGGTATCGCCGCATGTCGCGGCCTATCAGCGAGTGCTGTGGGACGCAGGCTTTGCCATGCCGGTCGGCGCCCTGGCTCTCGCGAGTTTCGCCGATTTCCTGGGCACGCAACGTGCATGGTCGCTGCGCCTGTGCGTGGTGATGAGCGTGCTCGTTCCTTCGATTCATCCGCAATCGCTCCCGCTGGCCGTGCCCATTCTCGGCTGGCTAGCATGGAAGCATCGCACCGCTCTTTGGAATGATCGGCGCGCGCTTGGCGTCCTCGCTATCCTCCTCCTGCTGCTGGATGGTTTCTACGCCGTCCAGTTCGCAGGCCAGATTTTCGCCCGTCTCAGCGGCTCGGTGCAAAAGGGTTATCCAGGCGGAGGGTCGCACCTGTTGTCGGCCCTGGCTCCGTTCCTCGGCGGTCGTCTCTTGAGCGGTGCGGACTATTTGCAGAGCCTCGCCCGGCTGAGCGCTCCTGAGTGGCTGCACACCATGGCGCAGTGGGGCGCGTGCTTGGTCTATCCGCTCGCGTGGCTGGGAATCGGCGCCGCAGTGCGTGAAATGTGGCAGGCAAAATCCGGCGAGCCGAGCGCACGGCGGAGCGTGTTGCTTGTCCTCCTGGCTGGCATGGTCCTGCAGGCAATGCTCTTCGGCGCGTTGCGTATTCCGGCCGCGCCGCAGTATTACTTCGGTACCTTTGCTCTTCACGCATTGGCGGCCCTGCTTGGAGTGGGTGCGTTGCGCAAGTGGCGCTTGGGCGCGACCCTCGGTGCGCTTTACGTCGCTAGCTCGTTGTTTCTCACCGTGGAGGCGGCCATCAGCATTCATCAGCATGGGTTCGAGCGGCCGCAATGGCCGACCTTGTCGACCAGCGTGAAAATCGTGCGAGAGCTCAACCGCTTTTCCGACACGACCGCGCACACCGACAACGCGGTCTACATCAAAGCGCCGCAGGCCTTGCGGACCTTGCGCCTGTTGCTTCCGCCAGAAGCGGCCGCAGCCCCAGATACAGGTGGGCGATTGTTAATCACGGAGGGCGTGACCGAATTGCCCGCGGGTGCGGAGGCGCCCGCCGGCAGCCAAATCATCGAGATTACACCACTGCCGAAGGATTGGGTGCCCGACCCGAGCACGTGGTGAAGTAGTCGCAGGCCTCAAGGAGCGGCGGTTTGCAACCGCCGACCCACTAACCCATTCAAATAGTGGGCGCCTCCGGCGCGAGGGTAGCCGGCGGTTACAAACCGCCGCTCCTTGGCTTGGGGCATGACCGCCCACCATTTCCGACAGCCGATGGTGGATTTTCGTCGGCTGACAAAACCCAAGCATGCATCCACCATCTGGTTGTCCGTTTCGCCACCCCCAAGACTTTTGCCTTTTATGAAACGCCTCTTCCTGGTTCCCGCCTTCGCCCTTTTCTGTGGTATGCTCACTCACGCTGAGCCCGTCTCCCTCTTCGATGGCAAAACCATGGAAGGTTGGGAAAGCCGCGAGCCATCACTGTGGAAGGTCGAAGACGGCTGCCTTACGGGTGGCGACGAGAAGACGAAGATCCCGCACAACGATTTCCTGTGCACGAAGAGATCATTTTCGAACTTCGTGCTGAAGCTGAAGATCAAGCTCACCGGCGATCCCAAGACGGGGATGATCAACAGCGGCGTGCAGATCCGCACCCAGCGCAATCCGTCCGGTCACGAGGTGTGCGGCTACCAGTGCGACTACGGCGAGCCGTCGTGGTATGCGGGCATTTACGATGAAGGCCGGCGCAACAAATTCATCGCGCCTGCCGACATGAATGTCCTGCACCCGGCGATCAAGCTGTGGGATTGGAACGACTACGAAATCCGTGCGGAAGGGAATCGCATTCGCACCTGGATCAACGGCGTGCCCGGTGTGGATTACAAGGAAGAGGATCCGAACATTCCTTACGACGGCATTCTCGGCGTTCAGGTCCACGCGGGTGGCAATACCAAGGTACAATTGAAGGACGTCTTCATCGAAGAGCTGCCGCCGACGCCCGATGCGCCGACTTGGGAAAAGCTCGGCGGCGTGGAAGGTGTGAAGGCAAAGCTCCAGGCGGGGAAAAAATCCGCGGGAAAAGATTCGGATGCGCGGGAAAATGCGGGCGCGGGCGTGGCAACGAAATCGACGGCGGGCGGGCGGGACATCAGCTACAACTCCGTGACCAGCGGCCCGAAAACGCCCGATGAAGAACGCGCCTCCTTAAAGGTGCCGGAAGGCTTCGAAGTGCAGCTCGTGGCCGCGGAAGACGTTCCTACAGGCATCGGCAAGTTTGTCCCGCTGGCCTTCGATCAAAAGGGTCGGCTGTGGACGACCACCGCGCTCGAGTATCCGGTGGACGGCAACGAAAATGCAGCCGCGGCCGACGCCACGTATGCCGGCCACGGCAAGGACAAGGTGCTCGTCTTCGATCGCGACCCCAGTTCGCCCACGGGCTACGCCAACAAGCCGCGCGTCTTCGCCGATGGCCTCGCCATTCCGCTGGGCGTGCTGCCGTATGGCGATGGCTGCTACGTGCATCACGGCCATAATATCGAGTTTCTCCACGACACCGATGGCGACGGCAAGGCCGACAAGACGGAGGTCATTCTCACCGGGTTCGGTGTGCAGGATTCGCATCTCATGCCGCACCAGTTCACACGCGCGCCCGGCGGCTGGATCTGGATGGCGCAAGGCGCCTTCAACTACGGCAAAGTGCGCCGCCCGAGCGATCCGCCGGATGCGGGCGTGCAGTTCGATCAATGCCGCATGGCGAAGTTCCGTCCCGACGGCTCGCAATTCACCATCACCTCGCAAGGGCCCTGCAATATCTGGGGCCTCGTGATCAACGGCGAGGGTGAAGGCTTCATCCAGGAAGCGAATGACTACGGCTACCCAGTCATGCCCTTCCACGAGTTTGCCAATTATCCCGGCTGCTCGGACAAGCAGATGAAGAGCTACGCGCCGGAATTTCCCGGTACCGCACCGGATTTCAAGATGGGTGGCACTGGTCTCAGTGGTCTCGCGCTCACGGACAAAGCCGGGCCTTATCCCGAGCAGTGGCGCGACGTGATGCTTGTGGCCAACCCGATCACGAATCGTATCAATGCCATCAAGCTGCACCGCGATGGCCCGCGCTGGAAGCTGGAGAAGCTGGCCGATCTTGTGGTCTCGGAAGACCCGTGGTTCCGCCCGGTGGCGATCAGCATCGGACCCGATGGCTGCCTCTACATCGTCGACTGGTACAACAAGATCATCTCGCACAACGAAGTGCCGCGGAATCATCCCGACCGCGACAAGACGCGTGGCCGCATCTGGCGGATTAAACCCACGGGCGCGAAGCCGTTCGATGTGGCGGACCTGACGCACGCAACTCAGGATGAACTCATCGCAAAGCTGGGAGGGGAATCGCTCCCGCAGAGCCAGCTCGCCTGGCAGTCGCTGGTCGACCGACCTCAGCCGGATACGGAAGCAAAGTTGCGCGCTGTCGTGGCGGATGAAAAACAAACAGCAGAAAAAAGAATCCAGTCGCTGTGGGCCATTGAAGCCGAGCAGAAAGCAGACGACGCTTTACTCAAGCCGCTGCTGGCCAGTGCCAATCGCAATATCCGCCGCGAAGCCGTTCGTGCGTGGGCGGATGAGGGCACGAAGAGTCGCGTGTCTTTCGATCGCCGACTGCGCGAGCTGCTTCCGCTGGTCGACGACGCGGACCCGGAGGTCCGCGCGCAGGTTGCCCGCGCGGCAAGCTTCCGGTTGGGCTGGCATTTGGAATTCGACGCCTTACTGCAGCAAGGCGGCAAGGACGTGACTGGATTCCAGATCGAAGATGTGGACGTGGCGTTTCGCATCCTGCTCGCTCTCGGCCGCGGCCCGTTGGCTGAACCAGTTGCCCCTTCCACCAAGAACAACAAACCGATCAAGGTGCGCGAGGCCTACGACCGGGAGTTCGAGCGCTATCTCGTGCGTATGTCTCTCGAGCGGTATCCGGACAAGCTGGCTGCGTTTCTCGATTCCGACACCGCCAAGTCGCTACCGGTGGAGAATCGCCTGCTCGCCTTGCTCGCGCTCGATCCCAAAACCAGCGCGGCGCGCGTGGCGGAACTGCTCCCGCAGCTGGAGCGTTCCCCGGGGCAGGAGGAAATCCTGCGGCTCGCGCAATACTCCGACGAGCCTGGCGTCCGGGAAGCCCTCGTTGCCCTGCTGGTGAAGCCGGTGACACGCGCTTCCACCATCGACTCCCTGCTCGCAGTGCGGACTCGACTCGATGCCACGAAACTCAACCCGTTGCTCACCGTGGCAGCGAATAATTTGCTGAGCGAAAGCGGAGCGCAGGAACTCGGCGTCCGTCTGGCGACATCGTTCGGCCTGGGAGGGACAGAACCGAAGCTGGTTTATATCGTGAATGATGAATCCAAGCCCGCGAGTGCTCGCGGAGCGGCCTTGCGTGCGCTGGCGTCGTTTGGCAGCACGTTGACCGAGCTCTTTGCGAAGACGGCGCAAACGGCGACAGATCCTCTCGTGCGTGACGAGGCGCTCGCTGCCTTGGCGGCCTCCAAGGCCACCGAAGGTCCGGCACGATTGCTGGCACTTTATCCCCAGCTCACACCGGCACAGCGCCATGTGTCTCTCGACCGCCTTAGTGAGAGCAAGGCGGGCGCCTCCGCTGTCGTGGCGGCATTGACGTCCGGCGCGATTCCTACCAGCGATCTCGACGGTTCGACGCTCGACCGCTTGCAGGCAGTCCTCGGCAGCAAAGACGCCGCGCTCAACAAGCTTGTCGATAGTCTCGGTTCGCTCTTCCGGCCGGTGCTGATGCTCGACGGTTCCGACAATGCGTGGGTGGAAACGAATCAGGTCTTCGAGGGACCGATGACAGTCGAGACATGGGTGCGGCTCTCGCCGCAGGGTCGCAAGATCGGCAACGTCGACGGCATCCTCGGTGCGCCGGGCCAGCTTGATCTCAATTTCTTCGACGGCAAATTGCGCGTGTATGCCTTCCCGCCGCTCAACGACGTAGTCGTGGCGAAGAAGCCGATCACGCCCGATCTTTGGACGCATGTGGCTGCGGTGCGCAATGCAGACAATCGGTGGAGCCTCTACATCGATGGCGAGCCCGACAGCGTCGGGACGAAGGATGCTCCGGGAACGTTGAAAAATCCGCGCATCGGCTGGACGGCGGCAAAGGGTGGGACGCAGGGCGCATTCGCGGAATATCGCCTGTGGAATCGCGCGCGCACGCCGGAGGAAATTCGACGGGATTTTGATCGCGGATTTGGCGCGCAGAAGCCGTCGGGCCTCGTTTTTTACAACACGGGCGGTGATAATTGGGGTACGCTGCAAAATGGCGCGCATGTCGGGAAGACGAGCGACCTGCCGCCTATCCTCACCGCGGATGAAGCGGTCGCGCTCGATGCGAAATTCGCGAAGTACCGCGCGCTGGCCAATCAGCCCGGGGATGTCGCCCGTGGCAATGAAGTCGCGATGCTCTGCCGCACCTGCCACCTCATCAATGGCCAGGGTGGCGCCATCGGGCCGAACATTAGCGGCGCAGGCGCCATGGGCCAGGAAGCGTTGCTGCGCCGTCTCATCACGCCGAATGCCTCGATGGAAAGCGCGTATCACATCTTCCGTGTGAATCTCCGCGACGGCGGGATTCGCGAGGGCTTCCTCGTCCGGGACGACAAGGACGCGGTGGTCCTGCGCCTGCCCGGTGCGGAAGATCAGCGCATCCCGCGCGCCGAGATTCTCGACACGAAATTCCTCCGCCGCGGCATGATGCCCGAAGGCTTGCTGGATGCGATGGCGCCGCAGCAGGTCAGCGATCTGGTCGCCTATCTCATGACGCTGAAGTGAAGCGCCTTCAGAACACAGGTTACACCGCGAAAGCCTCGCTTGTTTAGCAACTAAGGCTGCGCCTCGCCTATTGCTTGTGCAGGGCGAGTGGGATTCACTCTCCTTGGACACCATGCGCATTTGGGACCTGCATACCCATTTCCCTTCGGTCGGAGGATCGCCGCAGCAACGCGCGGAGAAACTCCTTCGCATCGCCGACCGCATGGGTATCGAGCGGTTGTGTTTGTACATGGGTTTTCCGATGACCCAGGATCCCGCGCCCGAGCGCTTTCGCTTCGAGAATGATCAGGTGCTCAGCGTCCTGCCGAAATGGCCGGACCGATTGCTCGGCTTCGTCTACCTCAATCCGAAGCACGTGGACGCCAGCCTCGCAGAGCTGGAGCGTTGCGTGAAGGATGGGCCGATGGTGGGTGTGAAGCTGTGGGTCGCGCAGCACTGCAATACGCCGGAGGTCGACCGCATCGTGGAGCGGGCGCATGAACTGCAGGCCCTCGTCTTCCAGCACACGTGGCTCAAGGCGATGGCGAACTATCCCGGTGAATCGACGCCGCTGGATTTCGTGGAGCTGGCGGCCCGCCACGCCAATATCCCATTGGTCTGTGGACATACGGGCGGTGACTGGGAGCGGGGGATTCGCGCGCTCGCCCCGCTAAAGAACGCGTGCGCGGATCTGGCGGGTTCTGATCCGGTGGCCGGCTACACCGAGATGGGAGTGCGCGAACTCGGCGCCGAGCGTGTAATCTATGGCAGCGACGCTGGGGGGCGCAGCTTCGCCTCGCAGCTCGCCAAAGTTTACGGAGCGGACATTTCCGCGGATGCAAAGCGATTGATCCTCGGAGAGAATCTCATCCGGCTCCTCACGCCGATCCTGCGCAAGAAAGGCATCCAGTTTTGAACCGTATGAGCGCTTCCTCGTTTTCCTTTCCGAGACGCGATTTCCTGCGTGGGGCCCTGGCCGCGAGCCTGCTGGCCACGCGGACCTCGCGCGCCGCTCCAGCGGAAGCCAGTAAGACAGTGCTGATCGATACCAATGCCTGGCTCGGCCAGTGGCCCATCCGCCGGCTCGCCCTCGATGCTCCCGCAGCCCTGGCGGCCAAGTTGAAACAAATCGATGTGAGCCGGGCGTGGGTGTCGTCGCTCGAGGGAATCCTGCACAAGGACATCGGGAGCGTGAATGCCAGGCTCGCTGAGGAATGCAGCCGGTCTCCTATCTTCGAGCCCATCGGTGTGATCAATCTTTCGCTCCCACGGTGGGAAGCTGATGTGGAGGCGTGTTCCCTGCGGCATCACATGCGCGGCCTGCGCCTCCTGCCGGGCTATCACGGCTACAAGCTGGATGATCCGCGGTTTGCTGCATTGCTCAAGCTGGCGACTTCACACCGGCTCGCTGTGCAGATCGCGGTGGCACTCGAGGATGAGCGCACGCAAAATCCGCTGCTGCGGGTGCCCCCCGTGGATATTACTCCGCTAGCTGCGCTCGCCGACCAAATAACCGGCGTGCGTGTCATGCTTCTGAACTGGCAACGCGTCTCCGGCGGCAAGCCGCTCCTGTCCACTTTGCAAAAGACCCGCGTCCTCCTCGATACGGCGATGGTGGAGGGGATCGCCGGGATCGAATCGGTGCTCGAGGAGTTTCCCGTCGCGCAACTCTGCTTCGGCTCCTACGCGCCTGTCTTCTACCCCGAATCCGCGAAACTCAAACTCCGGGAATCCGACCTCTCCGATGTCCAGCTCGATGCGATTACCCAAGGCAACGCGCAGCGTTTCCTGGGCGCTTGAGCGCCTGACTTCGCTGGCCATTCTCCTGCCCGCCGCGGCACGGTTGCTTAAGCGATTGTCACTTCGACCCCGAGCTGCTCCAGCGCCGATCGCACTTCGACGGGCAGAGCCTCGTCACAAATGATGGTGTGCATGGCCGTGAGCGGCGCGACCTTGATGAACCCGGAACGTCCGAGCTTGGTGGAATCCGTGAGCAACACCGTACGTCGCGCGGCGCGGATCATGGCGCGCTTCACCTCGGCAATCTCGAGCGTGGTGTCGGTGAGACCATTCTCGATGTCGAAGGCCTGCGTGCCGAGGAAAGCCTTTTGGACCACGAGGTCGCCGAGCATGCGCTCCGCGATCGAGCCGATGGTGCTCGATGCTTCGCGGCTGAACGTGCCGCCGAGGACAATGATACGCGCGTCGGTCTTCGACGCGACTTCGAGCACCACGTTGAGCGCGTTGGTCACCACGGTGAGCGGCGTGATGTCTGCGAGGTACGGCACCATCTCCACCACCGTCGTGCCGGCGTCCATGATGATCGTGTCGCCCGGCTTTACCAGCGCAGCGGCGGCGCGGGCCACACGGCGCTTTTGATCGGGCTGCAAGTGCGAGCGTTGCTCGACGGCGAGCAGCGAGGTGATCTGCCGTGGCGCGACCCCCGGCACCGCGCCACCGCGGTCGCGCACGAGCTCGCCATCCTTCTCGAGTTGCACGAGATCGTTGCGGATCGTCACCTCGGAGACATCGAAAAGCTCGGCCAACTCGATCACCCGCATCGAGCCGCGGTCGCGCACGAGATCGGCGATCTGTGAGCGGCGCTGATTGGTCATAGGCGCGCGACTGGTGTCGAGAGGTTCGTCCTGCTGGGGAGGGGGATTTTTTGCCGGTTTGATGTCTTTTTTCACCTTTATTGCTTTCGAAAGAGCCTATTCGCAGGATTTCGAAAGTCAAAATAAGGCCTTCGAAAGTGTAGTTTAAACGTTTCGAAAGATTTCGCTTGCGCTGTTTCGAAGCTAATCGTAAGTATTCGGCAGATTTCGAAACCTTCGTCTCCCCATGAACTTCGTCGCCATTACTTCCTGCCCCACCGGAATCGCCCATACCCTCCTCGCCGCTGAGGCGCTGAAAAAGACCGCCGCCGCCATGGGGCACGACCTCAAGGTCGAAACCCAAGGTTCGGTCGGTGCCAAGAACGTGCTCACCGAGCAAGACATCGCTGCAGCAGACGCCGTCATCATCGCCGCGGATGTCCACGTCGACGCCCTTCGCTTCGCCCGCAAACCGCTCTTCGAGACCCGCACCAGCGAAGCAATCCGTAACACCCGCGCCGTCCTCGAAGCCGCCGCTGCACTCGTCTCGAAAGCCGAGACCGCTCCCGCCGCCGCCCCGGTCGAAGCTCCCGCGCCCACACCCACACCGGCCGCCAAGCGCCTCGTCGCCATCACCTCGTGCCCGACCGGAATCGCCCACACCTTCATGGCCGCGGCCGCGCTGGAGAAAGCCGCGAAAGCGCTCGGCTACATCATCAAGGTCGAAACCCAGGGCTCCGTCGGCGCGAAGAACCAGCTCACCCCCGAAGACATCGCCGCCGCAGACGCCGTCGTCATCGCCGCTGACACGAAAGTCGATCTCAGCCGCTTCGCGGGAAAGCCCCTCTACTCCACCGGCACCAAGGCCGCGATGCACGACGGCAAAGCCGTCATCCAGACCGCGCTCACGCAACCCGCCGGCGGTGCCACACCCGATCTCGCCGCCACCGTCGAGCAGGCCAAAGCCGACCGTTCGAAATCCCGCACCGGCGCCTACAAGCACCTCATGACCGGTGTGAGCTACATGCTGCCGATCGTCATCGCCGGCGGCCTCGCCATCGCACTCGCTTTCGCCATCGGCGGCATCCACGCCGGCGATCACCCCGATACCCTCGCCGGCGCCTTGAGCCAGATCGGCGGCGGCACTGCGTTTCATCTTTTCATCGCGGTGCTCTCGGCCTTCATCGCGTATTCCATCGCCGATCGCCCCGGCATCGCGCCCGGCCTGGTCGGTGGCATGCTCGCGCAAAATCTCGGCGCCGGTTTCCTCGGCGGCATCGCCTCCGGCTTCCTCGCCGGCTACCTCACGAAATTGTTCGCTGAGAAAATCAAACTCCCCGCGAATCTCGAAGGCCTCAAGCCTGTCCTCATCCTGCCGTTCCTCTCCACGATCAGCGTCGGCCTGCTCATGATCTTCGTCGTCGCGCCACCGGTGCACGCGCTGAACACCGCGATGAACGACTGGCTCAATGGCATGCGCGGCGCCAATGCCCTGCTCCTCGGCGTGATCCTCGGCGGCATGATGGCCTTCGACATGGGCGGCCCGGTGAACAAAGCCGCCTACACTTTCGCCGTCGGGCTGCTCGCGAGCAAAATCTACACGCCCATGGCCGCCGTCATGGCCGGTGGTATGACGCCCGCGCTCGGCCTCGGACTCGCCGCGTTCCTTTTCAAGAGCCGCTTCGACAATGAAGAGCGTGAAGCCGGCGGCCCCGCGCTGGTGCTCGGCCTGTCGTTCATCACCGAGGGCGCCATTCCCTTTGCGGCCAAAGATCCGCTGCGCGTCATCCCAGCGCTCGTCCTCGGCTCGGCGGTGGCCGGCGCGATCTCCATGGTCTCCGGCGTGCAATTGCTCGTCCCGCACGGCGGCATCTTCGCCGTGCTCATCCCCGGCGCGGTCACGAATCTCCTCCCGTATCTCAGTGCCATCGTCACCGGCACCGTGGTCACCACCGCCGCGCTCTTCATCCTCAAGAAGCCGCAGACCGTCGCCGCCTAAGCCCCAAGAAATAGGAAACGAGCATGGCCGCAAAAAGGCACAGAATTCACAAAATGATTTGGCTGTCCTCGCGTGGATGTCATCGAGCCACTCGTCATTCGGATGAGCAAAACGCGATCGGCCATTTCCCCTTTTTGCGCCCTTTGCGCCTCTTTGCGGCCATCACCGCCCCCTTCCAGTCAACCCGTCTCTCCCCATGATCCAGCTCACCTCCCAAAACATCCAGCTCCACGCGCAGGCGAAGAACAAGGAAGACGCCATCCGCCAGGCGGGGCGCGTGCTCATCGAGGCCGGTAATATCGCGCCCGGCTATGTCGAGAGTATGCTTGGCCGCGAGCAGCAGGCAAATACCTATCTCGGCAATGGCATCGCCATCCCGCACGGGATGGGCAAGGACCGCGAGCTCATCCAGCGCACCGGCGTTTGCGTCGTGCAATTTCCCGAGGGCGTGGAGTGGAATCCCGGGCAGATCGTCCGCATCGTCGTCGGCATCGCGGCGAAGAGCGATGAGCACCTCGGCATCCTCGCCGCGCTGACTGATGTGCTCGACGACAGCGCCACCGCCGATCGTCTTGCGCATACCAACGACCCCGCGGAAATCATCGCGGGCCTGAATCGCCAAAAGGAAAGCAGCGACGACGCAGCTGCAGTCGCGAGCGAGGAAATCCCCGGCGGAAAATCCGTCGACGCGAAACTCGGCACCAGCGCCGGTCTGCACGCGCGCCCGGCCACCGCCTTTGTCGATCTGGCGAATGAGTTCACCTCGGACATTCGGGTGATGTGCAATGGCAAGATGGCCAATGGCAAAGCCATGGCTTCGCTGCTCAAGCTCGGGGCGGAAGGTGGCGCCATGCTGCATATCATTGCCGCCGGCGCGGATGCCGATGCCGCGCTCACCGCGCTGAAGGCCGCGGTGGAAAGCGGACTCGGGGATGAGGAGGAGAAAAAACCGCGGGCCGATCTTCGTGCGTGGGTGCCGGAGTCGAGCGGACGCGCCATCGCGGGCGTGAGCGCTTCGCCCGGCCTCGCTATCGGCAAGCTGCACCACTTCCAGGCCGATCGCATCGTGGTGAAAGACGCGCCCGGCGATACCGATCTCGAGTGGAAGAAATTGCGCGAGGCGATCGATAGCGCGCGCGCTCAGCTCCAGGACGTTTACGAGGGGATGAAATTGCGGGTGGGCAAAAACGAGGCCGCCATCTTCCGCGCGCACCAGGCATTCCTCACCGACGCCGAACTCTTCGGCGAAGCTACCGCGCTCATCGAGGGCGGGCACAGTGCGGCGTGGTCGTGGCAGCAGGCGATCGAAAATCGGGTGAAGGAAGTGCAGAGCGTGACCGACCAGCGCGTAGCCGGCCGTGCCGCCGATCTGCACGACGTGGGCCAGCGCGTGTTGCGCTTGCTCGCCACCACGGAGCATAGCGAGGCTTCGCTCCCCGACGAGCCCGTCATCCTCGTGGCGGACGATCTCACCCCGAGCGACACGGCCAAGCTCGATCCACAGCGCATCCTCGGCATCGTCACCGTGCAGGGCGGCCCGACCTCGCACACCGCCATCATCGCCCGTTCGCTCGATATCCCCGCCATCGTCGGTGCCGGCCCGGCCGTCTTCGAGCTGACCGCCGGCATCACCTGCATTCTCGATAGCACCTCCGGCAGCCTTTACACCGAGCCGAGCGCCGCCGAGCTCGAGTCAGCGCGCCTCTTCCAGCACGACATCCTGCACCAGCGCGAGGGAGAGCACTTCGAGCGCTACCAGCCCGCGCTCACCACCGATGGCCACCGCATCGAGGTCGTGGCCAATATCGGCAAGGCCAGCGAAGCCGCCACCGCCGTCGACGCCGGGGCTGAGGGCGTAGGCCTGCTGCGCACCGAGTTTCTCTTCCTCGGGCGCGACACACCCCCGAGCGAGGAGGAGCAATTTGCCGCCTACAGCGAGATGACCCGCGCGCTCAATGGCCTGCCGCTCATCATCCGCACCCTCGACATCGGCGGCGACAAAGTCGTGCCGTATCTGAATCTGCCGCATGAGGAAAATCCCTTCCTCGGCGTGCGCGGCATCCGCCTCTGCCTGCGCAAGCCGGAGCTTTTCCTGCCCCAGCTCCGCGCCATCTATCGCGCCTCCGTCACCGGCCCGGTGAAGATCATGTTCCCCATGATCGCCACGCTGGAGGATCTGCGCGCGGCGAAGGAAGTAGCCGAGCAAGTGCGCGCCGAGCTAGGCGTGCCGCCGGTGGAGATCGGCATCATGATCGAGGTGCCTTCTGCCGTCGTCATGGCGCCCGAGCTGGCCCGCGAGTGCGACTTCTTCTCCATCGGCACGAATGACCTCACCCAATACGTCCTCGCCATGGATCGCATGCACGCGGCCCTCGCGAAGCAGGTGGACGGCCTGCACCCCGCCGTGTTGCGTCTCATCGACCAGACCGTGCGCGGGGCGCAATCCGCCGGCAAGTGGGTGGGCGTATGCGGCGGCCTGGCGGGCGATCCGCGCGGCGCGGTCATCCTCACCGGGCTCGGCGTGAGCGAGCTGAGCATGAGCATCCCGAGCATTGCCGCGGTGAAGGCGCACCTGCGCGGCATCTCCCGCGCCAGCGCCCAGGCCTTCGCGAAAAAAGCAATGGCCTGCAAGACGGCCGATGAAGTGCGCGAACTCCCTCTTCCATGAAAACTGAAAATCTCGCCGTCGTCACCGTCACGCTCAATCCCGCGATCGACCGGACGGTCACCGTTTCGAAATTCACCGCCGGTGCGGTCAACCGCGTGGAGACCGTGCGCGCCAATGCCGGGGGCAAGGGCGTGAACGTCGCCGCCCTGCTCGCCGAGAGTGGCGTGCGCGTGGCGGTCACGGGATTCCTCGGGCGGGAGAATACGTCCGCTTTCGACGAGCTTTTCTCCCGCCGCAGCATCGCGGATCACTTCGTGCGCATCGCCGGGCAGACCCGCACCGGCATCAAGATCGTCGACCCGATCCTGCGCCAGACCACGGATATCAATTTTCCCGGTCCCGGCGTATCGCCCGGCGATCTCGCCGCCTTCCTGCACCAGCTCTCGCTGCTCGATGCGGATTGCTTCGTGCTCGCTGGCAGCCTGCCGCCCGGTATCGAGCCCACCATTTATCGCGAGCTCATCACCGGCCTGCGCGCCCGCGGACGCCGTGTGGTGCTCGATGCCAGCGGCGCCCCGCTGCCGCTCGCGCTCGAGGCGAAGCCGCACCTCATCAAGCCCAACGTCCATGAGCTCGAAGAGTTGCTCGGACGGCCTCTGCCCGATGCGGCTGCGGTGGTCGCCGCGGCGCGGGAACTCGTCGCCCGCGGCATCGAGACAGTCGTCGTCTCCATGGGCAAGGATGGCGCCTGCTTCGTCACCGCGCAGGAAGCGATCGTCGCGCGCCCGCCGGATGTCGAGGTGAGCAGCACCGTCGGGGCAGGGGATGCCATGGTCGCCGGCCTCGTCGCCGCACAGTCGCTGAAGCTTTCGCTCGAGGCCAGCGCCCGCCAGGCCACCGCCTTTTCCGTCTACGCCCTCACCCGTTCCGCCAGCGTCGCCAATTTCTCCCAAGCCATCGAGGCCATCCTGCCCCGAGTCACCATCAGCCAAGTCGTATGAAGCCATATACCCCTGCTACGAAACCTTGTCCAAATTCCGCCATGCTATCGCAGCAAAAGCGGCGCGCTGTAGCGGCGTTCATTGAACCCGGACCGGGGGTGCGAACGGCGTCCCACCGACCGGGTTCAATGAACCCGGCCGCAACGGCTCCTGCGCATCGTGTCTTGAAAGCTGGTGACGCACTGGAGGAGGGTTCTGCCGGTGTGAAACGCCAACGGCGTTTAATCTATCAGCCCAGGGTTGCGAGGA
>JBGGMZ010000216.1:0-9090 GCA_041287745.1 Chthoniobacter sp.
TGGCGGATCGCGATAGCCTGGTCATCGTTCTGATCAACCTTCTCGAGAACGCACTGAAATACAGCGAGGATGAGAAGCGCATCACCCTGCGCGCCCGGCGGGAGGGCGACACGATGGCCCTCGTAGTCGAGGACAACGGCCTCGGGCTCACCGCCGCGCAGCGCACGCGCGTCTTCGAGCCTTTCTATCAGGCCGACCAGAAGCTCTCGCGCTCGCGCGCCGGTTGCGGGCTGGGACTGAGCATCGTGCGGGCGATCGTCAACGCGCATCACGGCCGCATCGATATTGCGAGCGAGCCCGGCTCCGGCGCGGCGTTCGCCATTCACATTCCCCTCGCCCACGCATGAACAGCACCCACCAGGAAACCATTCTGATCGTCGAGGACGACCCAGTGATGCTGCGAGGGCTGAAGGATAATTTTGAATTTGAAGGTTACCGGGTGCAAACGGCCAGCGACGGCGATGCAGGCCTGAAGATGGCTCTCGCGATGCAACCCGCGCTCATCGTGCTCGATCTCATGCTGCCGAAGGTGAATGGCTATGAAATCTGCCGCTTCCTGCGTGAGGAGAAGCTCGAGATGCCGATCATCATGCTGACCGCCAAGGGGCAGGAGTCCGACATCGTGCTCGGTCTCAAGCTCGGTGCGGACGACTATGTGACAAAGCCTTTCAGCATCAAGGAACTGCTCGCCCGTGTGGAGGCCTTCCTGCGCCGCCAGCGAAAGCAGACGTGCGGTGTCGTCACCTTCGGCGACTGCCGCCTCGACATTTCCGCCCGGCGGCTCACGCGAGCAGGAAAGGATGTGCCACTCTCGCCGAAGGAATTCGAGCTTCTCGCCTTTCTCGCCGACAACTCCGGCCGCGCCCTCAGTCGCGATCGCATCATGAGCAGCGTGTGGGGCTACGATTGCCGAGTCACCCCGCGCAGCATCGATCGCTTCGTGAATGCGCTGCGCAACAAGATCGAGGCCGATCCCACGCAGCCGCGCTTTCTCACGACGGTCCGGGAATTTGGCTACAAGTTTGAACTGCTGGAGATCACTTCGCGGTAGGCCTCGTTCCCGCTACACGATCCAGTTCCGCAGCGCGAAGTCTTGTCCGAGGAGCGGAAACTGAATGGGCGCGGATTCCGGGTAGCATTCGATCTCGATACCTTCCTGGAATACCTTGACCTGAAAAGCCAGCGGCGTATCTCCGGCGATCCCGAGATCGGCAAGCGGTACTGCCGTCTGCACGAAAGGCCGCTTCACGCCATCGAGCGTGACCGTCACTTCCCGCTCCACGGGGTGATGGAAATGCACGACCAGATTGCCCGTTGTCCGCTTCCGCAGATCGACACGGACGAAAAGCTGCTCCTCATTGTTGCCGAATTGGATCCGCCCTATGAGTCGCTCGGCACGATACATCGCGCCTTGCTCACTGCCCGGGGTGTAGCTGCCCGCGCCGAGCCAGTCGAAGAAGGACTCGCCTCCATCGAGTGACGGCGAGATCAGACGCTCAGGCACCGTGTAGAGCGGCGTGGTGCGGCGCGTGGAGATGGGGACATCGAGCGCAGCCGGCGCCACCGCTCCGCAAAGCGTGTAGACATTCCGCAAGTGCTGGCGGAAGAGCGAATCGAAGAGCGCATCGTTGTCCGTGGAGAAATCCGGTCCATACCACCAAAACCAATCGCTCCCCTCGGCCGCGTAAATCTCCCGCATGGCGGTGGCGTGTTGCACCGGGGTGAGCGTGCCGGAGTCGATCTTCTGCTGCAGGAAAGTGCGGGTCTCACCGAGCAGATCCCATCCGAGATTCTCTTCTTCCTCACCGATCCAGATGTCGAAGTTGCTGCCGATCCACGAGCCCGTGTGAAGCGTGCTGATCTGCTTCCGCGGCGGATGATGCTTCAGGTAATCCTCGATCGTACAGCTATGGAGGCGGGCGCTGTCATTCTCGATGCCCGCATAAACGGCACGCAGGAAGCCTTCGCCACCATCGGCGAAAGTCTCCCAGGCGTTCTCGCCGTCGAGGATGAGGGGGATGACGCCGGTATCCTTCGGCACGAGCTCGGCAATGTGGCGCAGGTGGAACAGGAGGTGCGTCGCCGCGGCTTGCGGGTCGTTTTTCGCCGCCATGAAGCCGATGAAGTCGGAGAGCGGTTTTTCCCGGAAAACTGCATTTACCGCCGCGCCATCGTGCGCCACGCGCCAGCCTTGAAAGAGCTCGAGGTGATCGACGGCGCGTCCCTGGTAGGCGGGATCGCGCTTTAGCGAATTGAAGAGGTTTTCCTCGTCACTGCAGAAATACTCGATGCCGCTGCGCTGCATGAGCGGGATGAGTTCCGGCGCAATCGAGCCTTCGCTCGGCCACAGACCGCGCGGCGGCTTGCCGAAGAGTCCCGCGTGCTGTTCCACCGCGAGAGTGAGCTGCGCCGCAGCATCCTCGGGCCAGCTAAAGCGCTTGGGAAATTTCCGCCCGGGAAGACTGCGCCCGGCGAACGAGGAGTCGTATACCAGCGGCAGGATCGGATGGAAAAACGGCGTGGTCGTGAGCTCCACCTGCCCGCGCTCCTCGGCGGCCCGATATCTTCCGATGAGCGAGCCCAGGATTTCCATTTGGATATCGAGCACGCGCTGCTTTTCCTCCTCGGTGAAGTTGCGGCCCTTGCGCTTGAGCGCCGTGAGTTCCGGGTAGAGCCGCTCGGCGGTATAGCCGCACCAGGCGAGATTGAACCACGTCTGGAGATCGAGAAATTCCTGCGTGGAGAAATAGCGCAGGCCGCGCCGTACGTCGTCGGGATAGAAAGTCAGTCCGCGCTTGTTCAGCAGTTCCCAATACCGCGGAAAGGGCTTCACCAGGTTGTCCCAGTGGATCTTGAAGAAGTTTTCGAGCAGGGCGAACTTCGTCTCGTCGTCCAGGGCCACAGCCGGCATGCGCGACCAATCGAGCCAGAGGTCACGGATTTTCCCTTCATTCAGCTCCTTGATCTGGAGCAGCAGGACCGGAGTGAGGTTGAAATTCGCACGAACCCTCGGGTAGTCCTCGATCACCGAGATCATGTCGAGGTAGCCCTTCACGGCATGCAGGCGCACCCATGGCATCGTCGCGACCCGCGCAGCGGGGTCGACGTAGTAGGGCTGGTGCATGTGCCAGAGGAAAACGACGTTGGCCATGACCGAAGTTGCCTAGGGTGAAAGTGCCGCGCGAGCAATTCCCGAGTGCGAGAGCACTCGCGGAAGCAGCGGATTGAGCGGACCCAAACTGGTTACTTGTGCCGCTCTGGCGGACGCTGGTCGAGAGCGCTGCCCTTCAGGCCGGGGAGCTGCACCGAAGGAGCCGCCGTCGCCCCGGCGAAACTCGGCGGGCGGGCATTCAAAGCGCTTTTCGATACCTCTGTCGGCGCCTGATACGACGACACTGTCGCGCCCAGTGCGTTCGCCGTGTCCTGGGCGAGCTGCATCGGCCATTCGGCACTGGCCAGGAAGGCCGGGTCGGACTGCTTCTTCGCATTGTAGAGCTCGACGAATTTCTTGTTGAAAGCCGAGTTTGCGACCGCCAGGGCAGGATAGGTCTTTCGAGCCTTCGCAATCGAGTCCGCTGCCGGGTTGGGCGTCACGGCGGCCGGCGTGCCGGAAGCATCCTCGGTCTCGGCAGTCTTATGCGTCAGGTAGCCGGAAATCTTGTCCCGATTGATCATGCCGAGCGCACCTAAACCGATGAGGATTAACAACAAAGTCCATTTATTCATAACACGGGGAAATCGGGGACACATGATCCGCAAGACCACGCATCTGTCAAGTCGCGCCTAGGCGCATTTTTTGCCTCCATTCTTTCCCATTACAGGGATTCGCCGGTAGAGTCCGCAGATTCTTCATGCCGGTCTCGCTTCACACCTCCGCCCTCGCCTCCGTGGCTCACGAGGTGATCTTTCTGCCGTGGCTGAAGAGCGTCGCGGCACAGGCCGCCACTTCCGCGCGGTTGACTGGCGTGGTGGTGCCCCACCGGGCCGACGCCTATCACCTCAAGTCGCTCGCTCTCTCCCTGGACATCGGCCTCTGGAACGTCCGCTTCCTCGCGCCTAATGACTTGCGCAAGCAACTCTCCCACCACCTCAAGCTCGAGCCTCAAATTCCACCGCGCGAACACCAGCGCCTGCTTCTCGCCACGGCGGCGGAGCGAATGGCCGAATCAGAGCGCACGCCTGCGGCGGCCTCGGTCGCAGCGGCACCGGATCAGTTGCTCAAAGCCATCGACATGATCGGACAGTCGGGCTGGGACTTCGCGTCCGCCGGACCGCGCCACCTGCAGCCCATCGTAGCGGAGTATCGCCGCCTGCTCGAGGGGGCGGGATTTCAGATGATCCACGAGGCGGATCGCGCGGCGCTCGCAGCTTCGCGCCGGGCCGCACCGCTCTTTCAGGATCTGTTCGTCATCGGCTTCCATGCCCTGCACTGGCCACTGTGGCCCCTGCTGGAAACCACGGTCGGGCTGGCGGAAAGAGCGATCGTCTGCCTCACAGACCCGCGCTTTGAAGCAGAGAGCCTGGATGCGGCATGGATCGGCACCTGGGAAGAACGCTTCGGTGCCGCACAGCCGATCGAGGCTGAGCCCGGTGCCTCGGCGCTCGCGGAAGGGTTGCGACTGCCCGACTCTGCCGCGGGGCGTGCTCAACGCGCCGCTTCGCCAGTGCAGGAGATCGAATTCGTAGTCGGCCACGATACGGGCGATCACGCCCGGGCTATCGCCGCCCGCGCAATTCAATATCTGGCCGCCCCCGGCTGCGGACGCCTGGGGTTGCTCTTTCCAGCCGCGGGAGCGCTGTCCCGTCGGGTCGCGGAGTTGCTCGCCGAGGCCGGCATCGCCCATGATGACGGGCTGGCCTATCACGCGCCCGGCCCGCTGGAGCGCGAGGCGGACTGGGATGCCTGGCAGACGCTGCAGGAGCATCCACGCGTGCCCGTGTTGCTGGAGTATCTCCGGGCGCGCGGCGGTGCGCCTTTTGGTGACCTGAGCTTCGACGACGCGCTCTACGAGTTGCCTCGCGCGTTTCAAGAATTGCTCATCGATGATCTCGGCGTGCTGGCGGAATTCCTCGCCCGGCATCCGCGGGAGCGTTCGCGCATGCTGGCCGATGCGATCCGCGCGCTTCCGCTGCTGCCAGAGCAAGCCACGCTGGGTGAATTCTTCGAACATACCGACACCGTTTTCCGCGCATGCGGATGGCAGGAGCGTGCCGAGACGCTGCAGCGCCTGGTGCCCGAATGGCGGGCGAGCTTCGATCTCGCCATTTCCCGCCGCACGTGGCTGCGCTGGCTCCGGGAAAGGCTTGTCTCGTGGCAGGCGCGGCGGCCGGAGCGCGGCAGCCATCCTTACAGTCGCGTGCATCTGCTGCCTTACGTGCAGGCGGATTCGCAGGCGTGGACCCACCTGATCGTGGCGGGGCTGAACGAAGGCCAGTGGCCGCCGCCGCTCGATGAAGGCGGCTTCCTCGGCGAAGAGGAAATCGCTGCGCTTAACCAGCAGGTACGCAAGCTCAACACGAAGGCCGCCGTCCAGGGCAGCCAGGGTGAGGGACACGTCGCTGTGCAGGCGGGGCGCGCGCTCTGCCTCGGGCCGGTGGAGCGCCGGGCTCTCGTGGAGCGGCAGTTCCTGAATACGCTGGAGTCCGCCACTGTCGCCGTCACCGCAACCATGCAGTTGCACGACGAAGCCGCGCCGGAGCGGCCGCTCAACCCGAGCGAGTTTTTCACCCGGCTGCACTTCTGCGCCCGCGGCCGCGCTGTCTCGCAGCAGACACTCATGTCATTGCAAGCGGAGACGGCGAAATGGCTGGCCACCACAAAATTGTGGCCCGCACCTGCGCCGGATCTCGCCGGGGTCCGCCAGACGCGCTTTGCCTTCGGCGCACGCCGGGAGCCCGGCCGTCCCTTCGGCGAATACGAGTTTGCTCTTCGCTCCGCACCACCGCGACCACTCCGGCTCTCCGCGACCGAATGGGAAAATGCGCTGACCGCTCCCGCGCAGGTGTTTCTTTCCACCGTTCTCGGCGTCGATGCGAACACCGAGCAGGAGGAAACCCCGTGGGCGCTGGCCCAAGGCGTCTGGGTGCATCGCTGGCTGAGCGTTTTCACGGGCGGCGCCGAGCCGGGTCAACTCGCTCCCCTACCCGCTCCCACTGAATGGCAGACTCGCGTCCGCGAGGCAGCCCGGAAATTCCGCGATCGTGCGACGGCCGCCCTGTCGGCACAGCGTCGGCCGGTGCCGGATTGGTGGCAATCCGCCTGGCAGCAAGCCGAGAGCGGCGCAGCACAACTCACCGCCATCGCCTCCGCGGTCCAGGGCCGCACTCACGCGGCCACCGAGTGGAAACTCGACAATGTCGCGCTGCCACTGGACACGGGATCCCTCTTCGTACGTGGACGTATCGATCTACTCCTGAGCAACGACGACTCGCTCACCGACGTCTGGCTCGTGGATTACAAAACCGGCAACCGCAAGGCGCTGAAGCTCACCGAGCTGGCCGCGGGCAAAGGCCTGCAACTTGCCCTTTATGCCCTCGCGCTCCGCGCCGCTGGAGCACAGCAAGTGGGTCTCAGCCTGCTCGCCGCCGGCACCACGCTCGACGCACCACAGATCGAAATCGCCGAGCTCGATACACTCTCCGATCTTTGGCGCGGTCTGATCCGCATCCAGGAGACGGGAGTTTTCGGCATGATCGGCTCGTTGCGCGATGAGTTCGGTTTCGGCCGCGACTATCCGCTCGCGACGCTCGCGATCGACGATGAAATCCTTGCTGGGAAGTGGACGCTCACGCATCCGGACTTTGCGCCCGTGGAGGAGGAATCGTGAACTCGCCACGCGACCAATCCGAACGGCAGCGCTTCGTCGGCGAGTTGGAGCAGAATTTCTCCGTCGTTGCCTCCGCAGGCAGCGGCAAGACCCGCGCCATCACCGACCGCATCGTCGCGCTCGCCCAGCACGCACGCGCCGCGGAATGGCTGCCCGCGCTCATCGTCGTCACCTACACGAATCGCGCCGCGGCCGAGATGCAGCAGCGCGCGCGGCAGAGCATTCTCGAGGCCGGGGTGAAGCTGGAGGTGCTGAATGCGTTTAATCGCGCTTTTTTCGGCACCATTCACAGTCTTTGCCTCAAGTTGCTCCGCCAGCACGGCCACTACCTCGGTTTGCCCGCGCAGTTGGAGCATCTCGACGAAAGCAACGACGCCGCGCTGTGGACGGAGTTCGTGCAGAACTCCACCGCCATCGGCACCCGCCTTGATTCGGCACAGCGGCATGCGCTGCTCCGGCTCACCCCCGCTCCGCGTCTGCTCGACCTCGGCCGCTGGGGGCACGTGCCGGAAGACGCCCCCTCGCCCGGGCCATTCCCCTCATTTGATTTCAGCGCGGTCTACGCCTTTGCGGCGGACAAGCGCTCCCAAGCCGCCGCTTCGCGCTCGCAGGAAGCATTGCGCCGCTGGGCCGCAGCGTGGGCGGGTGACGGCTTCGTCGGCCCGCTTCCGGAGTGCGCCTCGAAACCCCTCCAGCCGGCGTGGGAGGCGGCACTCAGCCCCATCACGCAGTGGCGCCAGCGCGCCGCTCTTTGCGTGGCTGCAGAAATCGCGCAGGCATATCGCCATTTCCGTCTCGATCGCGGTGTCATGACCTTCGGCGATCAGGTCGCGCTCGCCGGGGAATTGCTGCACCACCCGGAGGCCGCGCGTCGCATTCGTGGACGGAACTATCGCGTGATTCTCGACGAAGCCCAGGACACCGACCCGACGCAATTCAATGTGCTTCTGGAGATCGCACGCCCGCCGGAGGCCCCCGGCTCATGGCCCTTCGAAGAAACCGAGCCGCCAAGGCCAGGTCACTTCTGCATGGTGGGCGATTTTCAGCAATCGATCTACGGAGCGCGCGCGGATCTCGCGCACTACCGCCGTGTGCACGAGGCCTTGCTGCGCACCGGCGGCGGTGAACAGCTTACTTTCTCCGTTACCTTCCGCCTCGACGAAGCGGCAATCGCCTTTGCCAATGCCGTCTTCCCTCTCGTCCTCCACGGCGAGACACGGCAGGTGCCTTACGTGCAGCTTCATCCCCGCCCCACGGTGTTTCCGGGGCAGATCGTGCGCTTCGATCCGAAGCCGACCGCCGAGGATATTGCCGGACGCAAGAACTGGCAGAAAATGTATTGGGAAGCGGATCAACTGGCTCACTGGATGCGCGACGTCGGGCTCGAAAATCTGCGCGCCACCTCGTGGCACGAGGTGGCTGTGCTCTGCCCGCGCACCCGCTGGCTGGCGCCCATCCGCTCAGCCTTGCGCTCAGTGGGCCTCGAGGCGCAGGTGCAATCCGAGCGTGCGATCAAGGGCGACAGCGCTGCGTATGCCTGGTTCACCGCGCTGGTCACTATCCTCGCCGAGCCACACAACAGCTACGAGGTCGTCGGTGTCCTGCGCGAAGTCTTTGGCCTCTCCGATCACGATCTCGCCGTCTTCTGCGAGCAGCATGAGGTTCGCTTTCATCTCACGTCGCCGACTCCTCGCACCGGCCCGGTGGGGGAGAAGATCAACCTGCTCGTCACTTTGCGCGAGCAGGTTCGCTCGATGCCGCTTTTCTCGGCCATGCAGGAAATGGTTCGCGCCACGCAGCTCCGTGACCGGCTGCTCTCCCTGCCGGCAGATGAGTTCGACAATCCCGGGCACGAACTGGACGAACTGCTCACCCAAGCTGCCACCGCCGAGGCAGGCAAGGCCACACTGGAGAGCTTTGCTGCGGATCTTCAGACCGGCTTCCACTCCCCTCGCGACGTGCGAAGCGCCCGGCCCGATGCCGTACAGATCATCTCGGGGCACAAGGCCAAGGGCTCCGAGTGGGAAGCCGTGATCGTGCCTTTCTTCGCCCGAGGCGTCATCGTGCGGCGCCCGCCGTATCCGCGACTCCTGCGTGACCCGCGCACCGCCGCCACCGTTGCCGCGCTCGATGGCAGCGACATCGACGGCGAACTCAAGGCCGTGCTCGACCAGCAGGATCAGCAGGAACTCGAGCGCCTGCTTTACGTTGCGCTCACGCGCGCCAAACACACCCTCGTCATTGTCGATGACCGCAAGCTCTT
>JBGGMZ010000217.1:0-3199 GCA_041287745.1 Chthoniobacter sp.
TGCGCACCAGCTTCATGTAGAGCGTGGAATAAAACTCGCGGAAGATCTTGTTCGTAAACTTCAGCGCGTCCTCGTGAATGACCTCGCCAACGCGCGGGTCGTTTTTGAATTCCTTTTCCAAGGCTTGGGCCGCTCGCACGTGGCCCGTGCCGGCGCTGGTCGAAATAATGAGGACGCGCTTTTTCATGTGGGGGAATGCTGCCAACGGAAGGGGATAAGTGAAAGGGAAAGTGCAAGGGGGCAGCGCGCGGAGAGCGTCACTTTCCACCTTCACTTTCACTCTCACTCCCCCTAGCGTATCCGCCCCATGCTTGATATCCGCCTACTCCGCGAACAGCCCGACTTCGTGAAACAGCGCCTCGCCGCGCGTGATCCGAAGCTCGTCTCCGCCGTGGACGAAATCCTGGCCTGCGACCAAAAGCGTCGTGCGGCCGAGACCCGTTTCCAACAGCTCCAGGCAGATCGCAAGCGCACGAGCAAGGAGATCGGCGCCAAGAAAGCGAAGGGCGAGGACACCTCGGCCGTCGAGGCACAGGTGCGAGCCGTCGGCGAGGAAATCGCCCAGCTGGAGGATGAATCCAAGCAACTCGAAGCCGCCCAGCGCGCGCTCCTGCTGAGCGTGCCGAATCTTCCGCACGAGCAGTGCCCCGTGGGCACCTCGGCTGAAGATAACCCGGTCCTGCGTGTTTGGGGCGAGAAGCCCAGTTTCGGTTTCCAGCCCAAGAGCCACATCGAACTCGGCGAAAGCCTCGGCATGCTCGACTTCGCCCGCGCAGCGAAGATCAGCGGCAGCGCCTTTGCGCTCTACACCGGCCCCGGCGCGCGGCTGGAACGGGCACTCATCAATTTCCTGCTCGACCTGCACACACGGGAGCACGGCTACGGCGAGGTGAGCCCGCCTCTCCTCGTGAATGCTGACGCTCTCGTCGGCACCACCCAGCTTCCAAAATTTGAAGAGCAGCAGTACCGCTGCGCGAACGACGAACTCTACCTCGTGCCCACGGCGGAAGTACCCGTGACCAATCTGCATCGCGAAGAAATTTTGCGGCACGAGCAATTGCCGATTCGTTACACCGCCTATACGCCCTGCTTCCGCCGCGAGGCTGGCGCCGCGGGTCTCGGTACGCGCGGGCTCATTCGCATCCATCAGTTCGACAAGGTCGAACTCGTGAAGATCACTACCCCGGAGACCTCGTTCGCCGAGCTGGAATCGCTCACGGCCAACGCAGAGAAAGTCCTGCAAATGCTCGGTCTGCACTACCGCGTCATCGAGCTCTGCACGGGCGATATCGGCTTCGGCTCGACCAAGACCTACGACATCGAAGTCTGGGCGCCCGGGCAGGGAGCCTACCTGGAAGTTTCCAGCTGTTCCAATTTCGCTGACTTCCAGTCGCGTCGCATGAACCTCCGCTACAAGACGGCGGACGGCAAAAACCAGTTTGCCCACACCTTGAACGGCTCCGGCACGGCGCTGCCACGTCTGTTCGTGGCGCTCACGGAGACCTATCAGCAAGCCGACGGCACGATCGTGATTCCCGAGGCGCTGCGCGGCCATTTCGGTGCGGACCGGATCGGCTAAATGAACTCGGGGTTTGCAGCGGAAGAACGCTGTCTGGTCGGCGTTTCTGGCGGGCGCGATTCCGTGGCGCTGCTTCACCAGTTGCACGCAGCCGGATTTCGCGAGCTCATCGTCTGCCATCTCGACCACGCCCTGCGCAGCGAGAGCAGCGCTGAAGCCCGATTTGTCGAGAAACTCGCCGGCCAGTTTCAATTTGAATTCATGCTGCAGCGAGAGGACATCAGCGCGCTGGCAAAGTATCGTCACAAATCGATCGAGACGACCGCCCGGGACGCACGTTATTCGTTCTTCGCCCACGTGGCGCGCGAACACGATTGCCCGCGGCTCTTTCTCGCCCACCATGCGGACGATCAGGTGGAAACGCTGCTATTCAATCTCTTTCGCGGAGCCGGGGCCAACGGCCTCGCGGGAATGAGCCCCTTTACGAGCCGCACTGTCGATGGTGTCCCTTTGCAAATCTCGCGTCCTCTGCTCGGCACGTGGCGTGAAGAGATCGATGCCTATGTGGGCCTTCACCGCCTCGCTTTTATCGAGGATGCGTCGAACTCCGACCGCAAGTTCACTCGCAATCGTCTCCGCCACGAAATCATCCCCCTGCTCGAGCAGGCTTTCGGCCGCGAGATTCGCCGCGCCATGTGGCGTTCCGCGGAAATCCTCCGCGCGGAGGATGAATTGCTCGGCGATCTGCTCGGTCCTGTGACACCCGAGCTCTCGGTGCCGGCGCTGGCCATCGAGCCGGTCGCCGTGCAACGGCGCCGCCTGCATGCCTGGCTCAAGTCCCAAAGCGTTCCGGACGTAGGTTTTGCCGAGGTGGAAGCGGTGCGCGCCCTCCTGGGCAGTCGCACGGCCAAGGCCAATCTGCCCGGGGGATGGCATGCGCGGCGGCGCGCAAAGCGCCTCTTCCTCGAGCCCCCCCAGAACGGGCTTTCCGATTGATCAACCTAAACCCCCTTCTACACTCCGCGCCATGCTAGCCGAAGTCATCGATGGTTCCTCAATCGCTCTTGAGGCCGTTGCCATTCCGGTGTTGCTGGCGATCACGCTGGGCCTGGGGCGATTCTTAAAGCGGCGGTCGAACGTCAATCTTGGTCCCCTCTACCAACTTTTTTGCATCCTCTTCGCCATCTGGCTGCCGTTGGAAATCGTCGGCACGGGATTCCCCGGGCGTGAGGCGACGATGCACGCCCTGCGCGCGGCAAATGTCCTCCTCGGCACCATTTTCATTCTCGCGCTGCTACGCCGCTATTATTGGGAACTCTGGTTCGAAAAACACCAGCACGCCAAGGCGCCGAAGTTCGTCAGCCAGCTCTTTGGCCTCGTTCTTTTCATCGTCGCGGTCTTCGTCGTTATCGGAGGCATCTATGGCCAATCCATCGAGGGCGTAATCTTCGGCTCCACGGTGGTCGTCGGCATCGTCGGCTTCGCGATGCAGGATTTGCTCGGCAATATCATCGCCGGCATCGCCTTGGAAATCGGCAAACCCTTCAAGACCGGGGACTGGCTCAAGATCGAAAGCCAGCACGCCGAAGTCATCGAGGTGAACTGGCGCTCCACCCGGCTGCGCACGAACGATGACATCTACCTCGATATCCCGAACAAATCGATCGTTGGCGCCACGAT
>JBGGMZ010000218.1:0-7153 GCA_041287745.1 Chthoniobacter sp.
ATCCTGGTTCGTCGCGGCGATGATCCTCAAATCCACGCGCAGATCCTCGCGCCCGCCGACACGCGAGAAAACCTTCTCCTCGACGAAGCGCAGCAGCTTGGCCTGGATCGCGGGCGAGATATCCGCGATTTCATCGAGGAACAGCGTGCCCCCGCGAGCCCGCTCGAGATGGCCCTCGCGTGAGGTAAGGGCGCCGGTGAAGGAGCCTTTCTCGTGGCCGAAGAGTTCACTCTCCAGCAAGTGCTCCGGCAGCGCCGAGCAGTGCAATGTGACGAAGGGCGCTTCGCTGCGCACGCCGTTCGTGTGGATGATCCGCGCAGCCAGCGTCTTGCCCGTGCCGGTAGGGCCGGAGATGAGCACGGGCGCATCGCTGGTGCAGGCGTGGGCGATCTCCACGAAGCAACGCTGCATGGCCGGCGCGGCGCCGATGAGCAGTGAGGGCGGCGTCTGCGAGGAGGCGGGGGGCGTGTAGGTGACGCTGGCGAGCTGGTGAATCGTTTCCTGCACTTCGTGCAGGTCCAGCGGCTTCACCAAATATCCGGCGGCACCGAGCTTTTTGGCAGCGACGGCGTTGTCCAGGTTGCCGTGCGCGGTGATGATGAGCACGGGCAGGACGGGGGCGCGCTGGCGGATTTGCTTGAGCACCTCCAGGCCGCTCATGTCGGGCAGGCCGATGTCGAGAATGGCGAGTGCAAACTCGCCCTGGGTCAGTTCATCCAGGCCGCGCCGGCCGCTGGAACAGAGCCGAGCGTCGTGCCCGAGACGCTTGCAAATCGCACCGAGCGCGCCGGCTACGGCGTGTTCGTCTTCGATGATGAGAATGGGGGTCATAAAAGGCAGAACATCGAACACCCAACATCCAACGCCCACCATTGCCCCCACGGCACCACGGGCGTCTCGCAAAGCCTCGGCTCAATGGCGCAATCGCGTGCGGGAGCGGCTTCTTTCATTGGATGTTGGAGGTTGGGTGTTGGGTGTTGGATGTCGAAATCTTCGGCAATTCGAGAGTCACCACGGCGCCACCCTCCGTCGCATTCTCCACCAATAGCCGGCCGTGATGCGCTTTGAGGATTTCCGAGGTGACGCTCATGCCGATGCCCATGCCGCCTTCCTTCTCGGAAAAAAAGAGGTCGGCGTGATGGGCGAGCGCGGGCTCGGAAAAGCCGGGGCCGGTATCGTGAAAGGCGAGCCGCACCGCGCCGTCTTCCTCGCCGCGCATGGTGACCTCGCCACCGCCGGGCATGGCCTGGATGGCGTTGAGCGTGACATTGCCGATGGCCTGCGCAAGGCGGCTGGCATCGACTCGCGCGCGGAGTCCCGCAGGCACTTCATTGACCAGGCGCACGCGCGCGTGCTCCGCCTGTGGGGTAAGCGATCGCACCACACCAGCGACGATTTCACCGAGGTCCGCGGGTGCCATTTGCGGCGACTGCGGCCGGGCGAGGAACATCCACTGCTGCACCAGTCCCTCGATCTTGGAAGCTTCGCCCAAGAGCACGGGGAGTGAGTCGTTCGCGGTGCTGGCCAGTTCGCCATTGTGCGCCGAGCCGATGAGCTGGGCATGCATGCGGATAGCCGCGAGCGGATTGCGAATTTCGTGAGCAAGACCCGTGGCCATGCGGCCGAGCAAGGCAAGACGCTCGGCCTGTTCGCGGCGGGCACGTTCATCCGCGAGTTGGGCGCGCGTGGCAAGATAAGCGCGGGCGAGCTGACCGATTTCATCCTGCCGCTCCGCGCCGGGCAGCGCGCCGCCGGGATCGCTCTCGATGTGCGGCAGGCGCTCGGCGAGCAGCCGCAGCGGGCGCACGAAACCGCTCGCCAGCACCCATGCCAGGGCCACGGAAAAGATCCAGAACGCAATGAGCAGCGTCAGCGTCTCCGTACGCACGAGGAAGGACCACGCCGGCTCCACGGTGCGCACGAGGATGAAGCTCAAATCATTCTCCAGCGGAATGGCGATGGCCTCGAAATCCGATCCCGCGTGCACGATTCCCTGCTCCGGCTTCAGCCCGCGCAGCAGGTCGCGGTGCCGCTCCAGCGGGCCGGTCACGGGCGGAACTGTCTCCAGGGTTTGATGCATGGTTATGCCACCTTCGCTCCCCGTCATATCCCACGCCCCACGCCGGAAGAAGACGTGCATGTTGAGCACACGGCTGAGGTAATCCGCGACACGTTCATTGGCGGGCAGGCGGGCGCTTTTGATAAAATCGGCATTGGTATGGGCGAGCGTCGCAAAGACATGACGCGACTCACGTTCCGCCGCTGCATGCAGCCAGAGTGCCAAAGCCATGGATCCCGCTACGACAAAGAGTAAAAAAGGTAGCGCCAAGCGTAGCCAGAGGCTCGAGATGGGGCGGAAGGACATGCGAGTGGGATAAAATTTAATCAGGCTGGAGGCGAGCGGGGTTAGATCCTATCCCGATTTCCGACAGGATCGGGGGGTAGATGTAAGCGCGCACCTCCTTAGCACAGAGTAGGCCGTCGGATGGCATACACGCTGCTTGCCCGGCGCGCTGGTTAGTTCAACACCCCAATAACCCACCCTAAACTTACATGATTCGACCAATTGTCAAAACCGCCGCTCTTTCCCTGCTCGCCGCCTCGGTCGCGGTCGGCGAGGAAACGGCCGCGGCGCCCACCACCCGACTGCCCGAAACTACGACCACGGCCCTGACCTCCGTCCTGAACGAAAGCACGCCGATCGGCTTGACGGGCCGCCCCGAGTGGACCAGCGCCCGCCGCTTTACCGGCACCCGCGTCTACATCCAGCAGGAGCCTGGTGAAGTGGGCATCGAGAGCTGGTGGCGGATCAAGCACCACCGCGATGGCACCATTTCCCACCGTCTTCTCGAGGAAGTGGAAATCGGCCTCCCGTGGCGCATGCAGCTCGATCTCTACCAGGACATCGAGGGCAACGAAAAAGGCCGCTTCCACTACCAGAGCTTCAATGTCGAGCTGCGCTATGCGCTGGCCGACTGGGGCAAGATCTGGGGCAACCCGACCTTCTACGCCGAATACAAAATCGCCGATAACACCTGGGGTCCCGATGTCTATGAGGTGAAGCTCCTCCTCGGCGATGAATTCGCCAAGCGCTGGCACTGGGGTGTGAACTTCGTGTGGGAAGCCGAAACCGGCGACGAGCGCGAACAGGAATTCCAGATTCCGCTCGGCCTGAGTTACACGCTGATCGACAGCAAGCTCAGCGTCGGCGTGGAAGTGCTCTATGACCACGACACGGTGAAGGGTGAACGCGGACATCCCGCTCATCAGCTCAATATCGGCCCGAGCATCCAGTGGCGCCCGACGCCGCACATGCACGTGGACCTTTCCTGCCAGTGGGGCACGAACAACTCCTCCGATCGCGAGATCGGGTGGTTGATCGTGGGCTACGACTTCGGCGGCACCGGCCACTCGGAGCGCCAATATACTCCTGTGAGCGGACGCCAGAACTAGGCTAGCTTTTGCGGTATGCCCCGCAGCGCGCTCATCCTGTCTTGCGCACTCCACGGCAGCGTCCTCGCCATGGTTGGTTGGTCGACGCTGCTCGTGGCGCCGCGCGCTGAGACTCGCAAAGACGGGATGAGCGTGTCTATTTCGCTGGGCGAGACTGCACTGGTCGCGGAGGAACCGCCCGCACCGCAGGTGACTCCGGAAATCGCTTCAGCGCCGGCGGAGAAAAACTTCACCCCGCCGGCGCCGACGATCGAACCCGCGCCGACTCCGGTGCCCGTCGTGGAATCGGCGCCTCCGTCGATTCGCACCACAGCCGAGGTGCCGCGGACGATGCCGTCCATCGGCACGGCGAAGCCGGAGCGAGTGCCGCGCAATCGCGGGGGCGCGAGCCGAAAATCGGCCACCGTTTCGAGTGGAGAAGCCACCGGCATGAGCATGGGCGGTGGTGGTGGCAGCGGCTATATCCCCCCACAATTTCTCACCCGCTACAAGCCGCCCTATCCCGAGCAGGCGCGCGCCCAGCGGCTGGAGGGCGTGGTGCTCTTGCGCGTGAGCGTGGATACTTCCGGGCGTGTGACCGACGCGAACATTCACCAAGGCAGCGGGCACGCCATCCTGGATCGTGCCGCGCTCGAGGCGGTTCGCACGTGGCGCTTCACCCCGGCGCGGCAGGGAGATCGCGTGATTTCAGCCACGGTGGAACTGCCGATCCGGTTTCACTTTTCAGCGTAGGAATTCACGCCGCCTCAACGGTGGATTTGAATTGGCCACGGATGGACACGGATGAAACACGGATAGGGATACGAAGAGGCGCAAATCTGTTGGCGAAATCCATTCGCCAAAACGTGTGCATTGGCGCAACGCGATTTCGGCTTGGATTGCCTCTATCCGTGTTTCATCCGTGTCCATCCGTGGCTCAATTTCTTCAGTCCGGCCCGCGAGGACGGCTTCAGGAGCACGTAACCGGGGAATACCTCACCGCGAGGAACGGCCTTTGTAAAAGTCACACTCGTACAAAATGAAAACGCCTCTTGGGTGGAGACCCTAGAGGCGCTTTCTGTCTGGGGAGAGAACGACGCCATTGATAGGGCGGCGCCTCGTTGGAGACAAGCAAAATTTCAATGAATTTCCATAATCGGGAACCTCTCGTAACGAGGTTAACCCTCTTCAGACGCTTCCGACCGCGCCCACCTTCCTATTTGACCGGAGCGGGAGGCGTTGCCTGCACAGCTTGCGGAGCCGGTTCCGGCGCCTCGTAGACCTGCGAAAAACGCTCGATGGAAATCGCCCGCCCGGTTTGCTCGTCGATCTCGATGATCGCACCGAGCAGCTTCACCGGACCACGCGCTACCGGATAGAGGATTGGGCGCCCCGTGAGGAAGCGCTGGATGATCGGCTCGATCTCGCGGCCGAGGCAGCTCTCGCTGGGGCCGCACATGCCGGCATCGCAGAGGAAAGCCGTGCCGCCGGGGAAGACCTGGTCGTCGGCCGTTTGTGTGTGAGTGTGGGTGCCGCACACGGCGCTGACTTTGCCATCGAGGAAGCGGCCCATGGCGATCTTCTCGCTGGTCGTCTCACCGTGCACGTCTACGAAAATGATCGGCGTCTCCTCGCGCATCTTCGCCACTTCCTCCTGCATGGCGAGGAAAGGGTTTTCCAGCGGCGGATTCATGAAGGTGCGGCACTGCACATTGATCACGCCCACCTTGCCCTTCGGCGTCTCCAATACGATGGAGCCGGCGCCGGGGGTGTTGGGCGGGTAGTTCAACGGACGCAGCAGGCGCGGCTCGGTATCGATGAACGGGACGATCTCCTTTTGATCCCAAATGTGGTCGCCGCTCGTGATGACCGCGATGCCGCAGCGCAACAGATCGATCGTGATCTTCGGCGTGATGCCTCGCCCATTGGCGGCATTCTCGCCATTCACGACCACGAAATCGATCCCGCGTTCTTCACGCAGGCGCGGCACGGTCTCGATGACCGCACGCCGTCCCGGTTCACCGACGATGTCCCCGAGAAAGAGAAGTTTCAGCATTCGTTAGGTGTTAGCGATTTTGGCGCGCAGGGCACGCTAAAATAAAGCGGACGGGATTTAACCACAGAGGCACAGAGAACACAGAGGTCGGAAGCGGACCAGCGCGGCGGGTTTCCGTCTCCGTGTTCTCTGTGCCTCTGTGGTTAAAAAATAGCACGGCCAAACAAAAAGCCCGCGAACCACATCCGTGATTCGCGGGCTGGAAACGACCGCCTGGCTGGCGGTGTGATTCTACTTCGCCGAGGCAGCCTTCACGGGCTCGGCGGCGGTGGAAGCGACGAACTCGTACTTGTGCGGCGCGGGCTGGTTCGCCTTGTAGATCTGGCCTTCGAAGTCGGCGGCCTTTTGCAGGAGCTCGGCGACCTTGGCCTTCTGGCCGTCATACCACTTGTCGAATTCCGCCTTCTTCGCGGCGTACTGCGGGTCGCTCTCGGGAGTCTTGGCGAGTTCGCGGCGCTTGCCCTTGAGCTGGCCGTACTGGTCGCGCAGGGGGCGATATGCCTCGTTGTTCCGCTGCTGGTTGAGCATCGCGACCTTCAGCGACTGCTGATACTGCGGCGTCTTGGCATTTTCCTCCAGCTCCACGCCGAAGGCGAGCTGGCCGGAGGCATAGCTGCCGATCACTTCACCGTCGATCTTCAGGTCGTACTTGCCGGGCTTGAGGCCGCGGACGCTGACCTTCTCATTCGAGTAATGATGGCCGGCATGGGTCATCTTGAAGCCATCCTGCGCATCGGCCGGGAGCACCCACGGCAGCTTGTCCGCCGCGAAGGTGAAGCTCACATTCGAATCGGTGCCGTTGAAGTCGGTGATCTTGCCGCCCGCCGCCGTGGGCGTGAGCTTGCCGGCCTTGTCATCGACCGTGATCTGGGTGACCTGCGAGCGCGGGACGATGTCCTCGAGGATCGCCGTGGCCATCACCACCTGGCCGTTTGGCCCGGGATGCACGCCGTCGGCGATCATGGTGAAATTCGGGGTCTTCTTACGCGCGGCGATGGTGAGGTTGTTCAGCGGCGAGAACATGTCCACGAAGCCGAGGCCGCGATTCTGCGCCTGCTCGTGCAGCCACTGGCCGTAGAGGGCGAGAACGCCATTGTAGTAGGTATTGCGCGGCTCCTGGTTGTCACCCTTCAGCACCTTCGAGCGCGAGTCGAACATCGTGGGCGTCATCGGGATGGCCGTGGCGCCGAGCGCGGCGATCTTGTCCAGCACCGTGGTCATGTCCGCCTGGTAGGTGTCGAAGATGGCCTTGTCGTAATCCCGATAGCTGCCGTCGTTCATGCCAAGGAGGATGGTCACGTAGTTCGGCTTGTACTTGGCCACGTCTTCATCGAAGCGGGTCAGCGCGTCCTTCGCCCGGTCGCCGCCCACACCCGAATTGTGGAAGTGGATGTGGAGCTTCGGGTAGCGGGTGTAGAAATAGTCCTCGATATATTGGGTGTAGAGGCACTGGTGGGTGATGGAGTCGCCGAGGAAGACAACGGTGTCGCCATCCTTGAGATTAATGCCTTCGACGAACGGCTTGAGGTCCGTAGGAGCAGCGGCCGGCGCGGGTTTCGCGTCAGCGGCGAAGACAGCCGAGGTGGCAAGAAGGGTGGCGAGAGACGATGCGAGGATGCGTTTCATTGGGAGGGTGGTAGATGAATGTGGAAGGGCAACCCGGAG
>JBGGMZ010000219.1:0-12606 GCA_041287745.1 Chthoniobacter sp.
GCGAAGGCCCTGGCCACGCGGCTGCGCAACGAAGTGCGCGGCGACGCCCGCGGGCAGATCGTGAAAGCCTGGCGCACGCTTTACGGCGAGGAGCCGAAAGACGCGGACGTTTTCCGCAGCCTCGCCTATCTCGCGGAGCAAACCGAAGCCATCCGAGTTTACCAGAGCGAACATCCGACACCCGCTGCGCCCGCAGCCAACACCGCCAATACCAAGTCTGCTTCCGCAACCAAGAGCGCCACACCCGAGCCGCCCCCTGCCGCACCCGATCCGCAACTCGAAGCCCTCGCGAGCCTCTGCCAGGTGCTCTACAGCTCCAACCGTTTCCTCTACATCGAATGACGCCCAATCACCTCTGTTCCCGCCGTCACTTCCTGCACGCGAATGGCTTTGGCCTCGGCTCGCTCGCTCTCGCCTGGCTGCTCAAGCAAGACGGCCTGCTCGCCGCTCCCGAAAAGCCGGCGAGTGTCGATGGTCCCATCCGTTACGATCTGCTGCCGAAGACGCCGCACTTCCAACCGCAGGCCAAGGCAATGATCAGCCTCTTCATGATGGGCGGCCCGTCGCAGATGGATCTCTTCGATCCGAAGCCGATGCTGACGAAATACGACGGACAGAAATTTCCCGGCGAAATTAAGTACGACAATCTCGCACAAGCCTCGGCGAAGGTCTTCGGTTCTCCGTGGAAATTCTCGCCGCGCGGGCAGTGCGGCATGGAACTGAGTGAATTGCTGCCGTGTCTCTCGGAGATCGTGGACGACATCACGCTCATCCGCTCCATGCAATCCGGGGTGAGCAATCACGCGCAGGGCCTTTACGCGATTAACAATGGTCGCATTAGCGCCGGTCGCCCGACGGTCGGCTCGTGGCTCACTTACGGCCTCGGCAGTGAAACGCAGAATCTTCCCGCTTACATGGTGCTGGCGCATCCGGGCGGACTCCCGACTTTCCAAGGCGAGCACTATACGAATGGCTGGCTGCCGTCGCTGTATCAAGGCACACTCATCCGACCGACCGAGCCGCACATTCTCAATCTCGACCCGCCCGCCGCGCTCGCCGGCGCACCACAGCAGCGTCAACTCGACTTGCTCAAGTCTTTCAACGAAGAGCACCTCGCCCAGCATCCGGGCGAACTCGATCTGCAAGCGCGCATCTCCAGCTACGAACTCGCGGCGAAGATGCAGACCGCGGCCAAGGAAGCGCTCGATATCACCAACGAGCCCGAGCACATCAAAAAGATGTACGGCGTAGACAAGGCTGAGACGAAAGATTACGCGACGCGCTGCATCATCGCCCGCCGGCTGATCGAGCGCGGTGTGCGCTATGTGCAGGTGCTCAATTCCGGCCAGTCTTGGGATCAGCACAGCGGGCTCTTGCCTCAGTTGCCGAAGAATTGCGCGGCCGTCGACCAGCCGAGCGCAGCACTGGTAAAGGACCTCAAACAACGCGGACTCCTCGACAGCACGGTAGTGCAATGGGGCGGCGAAATGGGACGCCTGCCCGTGTTGCAAAACGACGCTGGCCGTGAAAAATGCGGCCGCGATCATAACACCTTCGGCTTCACCCATTGGGTCGCCGGCGGCGGATTCAAGGGCGGCTACGTGCACGGCGAGACCGACGAGTGGAGCCATCACGCTGTAAAGGACATCGTACATCACTACGACTGGCACGCCACACTGCTGCACAACTTCGGCCTCGATTACCAAAAGCTCGTCTACAAACGCAACGGCACGAATGCCTCGCTGGTGGATGGCCAGGAAGCCCGCATCGTGAAAGAACTGCTCGCCTAAGTGGTCGATCCCCATCGGCGAGAGCCCCAGCGCGAAGCGCTTCCAAAAACAACTGTCATCCTGAGCGGAGTGAAACGAAGTCGAAGGACCTCCAATATCCCTCCGGCATCCAGCCACAGCTACAATCTCCAATCCGGCAAAATCCCCCCATGCTGCGCCCCCTGCTCGCGTTACTAGGTCTGCTCGTCATTGCGATCGCTGCGCCTGCCGACCTCCGCGCCAGCGACGAAAACACCGTCGTCCTCAACCTCGATCCGAGCAAAGACAACCCGCGCAATTCCGAGGGCTCCTTCGCCCAGCTGAAATCCGGCCGTCTCATCTTCTACTACTCTCAATTCTACGGCGGCGCCGCCGATGAAAGCCCCGCGCGCATCGCGGGCATCCACTCCGACGACGCAGGCCGCACGTGGAGCCAGCCGGAGGTCATTCTCGAGAACACCGCGGGCAACAACGTGATGAGCGTCTCGCTGCTCCGCCTTGCCAGTGGTAAACTTGCATTCTTCTACGTGCTGAAAAACAGCTGGCTCGATTGCCGCCCATATGTGCGGTTTTCCAACGATGAAGGCGCTACCTGGTCGGAGCCAACGCTCATTGTCGCAGCACCCGGCTACTTCGTGCTGAACAATGACCGCGTGGTTCAACTCAGCAGCGGACGCCTCGTCGTGCCCGTAGCATTTCATCGTTCGCGATTGTCCGATCCGCACAGTAGCAAATCTTTTGATCCCCGCGCCATCACCATGTGGTATTTCTCCGATGACGAGGGTCGGACGTGGCAGGAGTCTGCAAGCTGGTGGGCCATGCCCGCGCGCAGCGGCAATGGCCTGCAGGAGCCAGGAGTCGTGGAGCTCGCCGATGGCAAACTCATGAGCTGGGCACGCACCGACCAAGGTGCGCAGTTCGGCTTCACTTCCACCGATGGCGGTAAAAACTGGACGGAACCTGCGCCCACAGAAATGAAGTCGCCCACCTCGCCGGCGAGTATCAAGCACCTGCCCCACTCCCCCAGCCTGCTCGCCATCTTCAACGATCACTCGGGTCGCTTCCCCTTCCCAGCAAAGAAGCGTACCCCGCTCGTCGCCGCTATCTCCACCGACAACGGCCAGACCTGGCCGAAGGCGAAGCTCATCGAGGAAGATCCCGACGGCTGGTATTGCTACACTGCGATCTATTTCGTCGATGATGCCGTGCTGCTTGCCTACTGCGCCGGCGATAGCAAAGTCGGCGGCCTCAACCGCCTGCGCATCCGCCGCATTGGCCTCGATTGGTTGCCCACGAAATGAAGATGCATGGCCGCCACTCCGCGCTCGTTCCCAAGCTCCAGCTGGGGAATGCCCATATCTGCGAAGCTCTGCTTCGGCGGTCGGGCGGCGAAGCTGGAGCTTCGAAGACAACTGCATTTCCAAGCTGGAGCTTGGGAACGAGCGCACCGCGCCGCCTGCGGCTCATCATGGCGGTGTTCGCTCTGCTCGCCCCTTGGGCACTCGCCGGGGAATCTCCCGACCTCATCATCCACCACGGCAAGATCGTCTCTGTCGATGACCGCTTCTCGATCCAGCAAGCCATGGCTTTGCACGGTGGCAAGATCATCGCCATCGGCAGCAATGACGACATCCTCAAGACGAAGAACGACCAGACGCACGTAATCGATCTCGCGGGGAAAACCGTGCTCCCCGGCCTCATCGATTCGCACACGCACCCTACCGGTGCATCGATGACTGAATTCGAAAACCCGATCCCGGATTTCGAATCGATCCAGGACGTGCTCGCCTATATCCATGCACGCGCGCAGGCTTTGCCCGAGGGCGAATGGATCGTTCTGAGCCAGGTCTTCATCACACGCCTGCGCGAGCAGCGCTACCCTACTCTCGCGGAGCTCGACCAAGCCGGACCGAAGCATCCGATCCTCTACCGCACCGGACCTGATGCCGCACTCAACTCTCTCGCGCTCAAGCTCAGCGGCATCGATCGCAATTTCAAGATCACCGACGGCGGCGCGGGCTTCGCTGAGATGGATCCGAAAACCGGCGAACCCACCGGCATTCTGCGCAACGCGACGCGCTTCGTGAAAGTGAAGCCCGTAGACGCCGTGCCCTCACAGGAAGACCGACTCAAGCGCCTCGCCGCGCTCTTTCACGATTACAACTCCGTCGGCCTCACCAGCATCGCCGATCGCGATTCCAGCGTGAGCGCGATCAGCCTCTACACCGCCCTGCACGACCGGGGAGATCTCAAGTTGCGGATCGGAATCTCCCATGGCGTGAATGCGCTCGGCCCCATCGAGGAAGTGCAAAGACGCATCCGCGCCGTCGCCGAGCATCCGCTCTTCAAGGACAAGGAAGGGCAGGTGCGGATCGTCGGCACCAAGGTCTATCTCGATGGCGGCATGCTTACCGGCAGCGCTTACATGCGCGAGCCCTGGGGGCTGAGCCAGATCTATTCGATCAGCGATCCAAACTATCGCGGTGTGCTCTTCATCCCGCCCGAGCGGCTCGTGCCAATGGTGCGGACAGCAGTGCAGAGCGGGTTGCAATTTACCGCACATTCCGTGGGCGATGGCGCTGTGCATGCGCTGCTCGATGCGTATGAAACCATATCTCACGAGAGGCCCATCCGGCAGACCCGCCCGTGCATCACCCACGCCAATTTCCAAAGCCGCGAAGCGATCGACCAGGCCGCACGCCTCGGCGTTTCCATGGATATCCAGCCAGCGTGGCTCTATCTCGATACACGCACACTTTCCGCGCAATTCGGCAACGATCGGCTGCGTTGGTTCCAGCCATTGCACAGCCTCTTCGCTGCAGGTGTCGTTGTCGGTGGCGGATCCGATCACATGCAAAAGATCGGTTCCCTACGCTCGATCAATCCTTACAATCCCTTCCTCGGCATGGCCACTGCGATCACCCGGCGTGCGAAGTGGTATGAGGGCCAGCTTCACCCGGAGGAAGCGCTCACCCGCGAGGAAGCCATCCGCTTCTACACTCGCAACAATGCGTGGCTGCTCTTTAACGAAAACAACGTCGGCTCGCTGGAGCCCGGCAAGCGCGGGGATTTCGTCGTCCTCGACCGCGACATCCTCTCCTGCCCGGAGAATGAAATCCGCGACATTCAGGTCCTTGCGACTTACTTCGACGGGCAACAGGTTTACGCGAGGCCATGAACGCACCCTTCCCAAAACGTCCCTGTAGGCCGCCGTTCGCCTTCGTGTCTGTTCTGCTTGCGACCGTCTTTGCGTGGACGAATCTCAGCCACGCGGCTGATCTCACGACGCCGGAAGCCATGCGCTTGCTCAAGGGCAACTGCTTTTCCTGCCACAACGATCAAAAGAAAAAGGGCGGCCTCGCGATGACCTCACGCGAAGCGCTGATAAAGGGTGGCGACAATGGGACGGCTCTCGACTTGAAAGCGCCCGAGAAAAGCGCGCTGCTCGAAGCCCTCGCCGCGGATGCCGATCCGCACATGCCGCCGAAGAAACAACTCGCCGCAGCGCAGATCGACACGCTCAAGCGCTGGTTGCAGGAAGGCGCCAAGTGGGACGCCTCGGCACTCGTCCGCCAGTCCTCGGCTCCACGCACGGTGGAGGTCGCGCCATCACCCGCCTCGTATCATCCCATCCTCGCGCTCGCACTCTCGCCCGACTCTTCGCGGCTCGCTGTCGGGGGTGGCAACGAGGTCGTGATCTACGACGTCTCCGGCACGAATCTCAACGTCATCGCCCGCGCCAGCGCGCATCCCGACCCGGTGCAATCCATCGCGTGGAGTCCCGATGGCAAACGCCTCGCCACCGGCGCATTTCGCCGGGTGGTAATTTGGACCGTGGAGGGGCTGGCCAAGGAACGCGAGATCCTCGAAGGCCTAACCGATCGCATTGCCGCTCTGCGTTTCCTGCCAGATGGCAATCAACTCGTCATCGCCGATGGACGCGCCTCGGAACTCGGCACCGTCCGTCTCGCGGACGTGGGCACCGGCGCCATCGCCGCATCATGGACGGCCCACACCGACACCGTCTTCGACCTCGCGGTGAGCAAGGACGGCAAGATGCTGGCCACCGCAGGCGGCGATAAGCTGGTGAAGCTTTGGGACCTTGAAACGCACAAGGAGATCGCCAAATTGGAAGGTCACGTCGCGCAGGTGCTCTCCCTTGCCTTTAACGCCGATGGCACTCAGCTCGCTTCCGGCGGGGCGGATTTCCAGCTCAAGGTCTGGGATGTGAAGACGCACGAGCGCATCATGTCGCTCGGCACACACACCACCGCGGTCGATGGAGTGGCTTGGGCGACCGATGTGCCCGCCGTCGTGGCGGTGACCGCAGATGGCTCTATCGAGCGCTTCACCGAGCTCAAGGCTCACACCGGGGCCGTGAGCGGAGAAGTGCAGGCCAAGGAAAAGAAATATCCCGCGACGGAAGGCATGCTCCAGTGCGTCGTAGTCACGCCCAACGGCGAGCGTCTCTTCGCCGGTTCTCACGACGGCCAACTTTTCGCCTATGATAAGGACGGCAAGCTCGCACAGAAACTCGCGGTCCACGAGACACCGGAGCAGCCCGCTGCACCGGCGAATCCCGCGCCCAGTTTCATGCGCGACGTCCTCCCCGTACTCAGCAAGGCAGGCTGCAACGCCGGTGCGTGCCATGCGAAGCCCGATGGGCAGAATGGGTTCAAGCTCACCGTCTTTTCCTTCGATCCCAAGGCCGACTATCGCAACGTGACGCAGGATGCGCGCGGGCGCCGCATCTTTCCCGCCGCACCGGCGGAGAGCCTGCTGCTGCTCAAAGCCACCGATACCGTACCGCACGAAGGCGGTGAACGCTTCACCAAGGACTCCGATGCCTATCGCACCATCGAACAATGGATCCACAGCGGCATGGCCTTTCGCGCGGAAGGCGAGCCGACGCTGCAGCGTCTCGCGGTCGAACCTGCCACGCATCTTTACAAAAAAGGCGACACGCAGCAGCTGAAGGCGGTAGCCCACTACTCCGACGGCTCGACGCGGGACGTCACTGCGCTGGCCGGCTTTTCCGCAAGCGACAAGGAAATCGCGCGCGTCACTGATGATGGCGCGGTAACGATCGGCAAGGTAAGCGGACAAGGCGTAGTCGTGGCGCGCTTCATGGGGCTGGTTGGCGATTCGCAGATCGAGGTGGCCGCCGACCATCTACTGCCGGCCACCCAGTACGCCAATCTGCCGGTCAACAATTTCATCGACGAACTCGCCTACTCGCAATTCAAGCGCCTCGGCCTCTTCCCTTCGGACACCTGCACCGATGCGGAGTTTCTCCGGCGTGCTTCGCTTGATACGATCGGTGCGCTACCCACAACAGACGAGGCGCGCGCCTTCCTCGCCGATACCGACCCGCAAAAGCGCGACAAGCTTATCGACCGTTTGTTGGCGAATCCCCTCTACGCCGACTACTGGGCGAACAAGTGGGCCGACCTGCTACGACCGAATTCCGACCGGGTCGGCATCAAGAGCACTTACCTCCTCGACCAATGGCTGCGCGAATGTTTCCGCGCGAACATGCCGTACGATCAGTTTGTCCGCGCGATTGTGACCACCGAGGGAAACACGCATCGCTTCGGTCCCGCGGGCATCTATCGCGACAGCCGCGAGCCCGTGGACGCCACCACGATGTTCAGCGAACTTTTCCTTGGAGTGCGACTCGACTGCGCGAAGTGCCACCATCATCCGAACGAAAAATGGGGGCAGGATGATTTCTACCACATGGCCGCATTTTTCGGCACGATCCGGCAAAAGGGCGCTGGCATCTCCGCGCCGATCTCCGCGGGCAACGAGACCTTCTATTTCGAGCCGGGCAAGACGGTGAAGCATCCCGTCACCGGCGAAGTGATGGATCCACGGCCACCAGACGGCGAAGGCTTCAAAGTCGCCGACAATGAAAACCCGCGCCAGGCGCTGGCGGATTGGATGACCGATCCGAAAAATCCTTTCTTCGCCAAGGCGGTGGCCAATCGGGTGTGGGCGGCATTCTTCGGGAAGGGTATCGTCGATCCTGTCGATGATTTCCGCATTTCCAATCCTGCGTCAAATCCCGCGCTACTCGAAGCGCTCGGGCAGGAAGTGATCCGCCAGAAATTCAATCTCAAGGAGCTGATGCGCACCATCCTGCGCTCGCATCTGTATCAGCTCAGCACGGTGCCCAATGAGTTTAACAAGGCGGACACGCGCAATTATTCACGCTCCTATCGCCGGCGGCTGCAGGCGGAAACGCTCGCGGATGCGCTGGCAGATATCACCGGTGTGCCCAGCGAATACCCCGGTATGCCGGCCGGCAGCCGCGCGATACAGGCGTGGAGCTATAAGATCGAGTCGCCCACGATGGATGCCTTCAGCCGGCCGAACTCGAGCAGCGATTGCCACTGCGAACGCGACACCAAGCCAAGCATCGTGCAGGCGTTGCATCTCATGAATTCCCGGCTGCTGCAGGAGAAACTCACCAGCACCGCCGCGACCGCCCGCGTGCAGGGTCTCACTGACAGTCAACTCTCGCCGGAGGAAATCGTCACCGAGCTCTATCTCGCCTGCTACTCACGCCAACCGACCGGGGAAGAGACGAAGATCGCAACGGCGGTGTTTAGCGTGGAAGGCGCGAAGCGGCGCGGCGCCATCGAAGACGTCTTATGGTCGCTGCTGAACTCCGCTGAGTTCGTCTTCAATCATTAGCCGTAGTCTGCCGGGCGCTTAACGCTCCGATTCTGCCTGCGTGCCCGCGCCCCTTCAGACGAGGTGTATGCAGAATCTGCCCAGATAACTTCGCGGCAGCGGCGAAGATTCTCAGTTCGCTGTGACAATATCCGGCAACGAACAGCGGATGGTCGTCCCGCCCGAGGGCTTGCTTTCCACCTTGATCTCCGCGCCGATGAGCTTCGCGCGATACCGCATCGTCCGCCAGCCCATGCCGTCCGGCGTCGCCTGGATAGCGGAGCCACGCCCATCATCGACTACGCTGATCGTCACCCCATGATCCTCACGCATGAGGCGTACATTCACCCGTGAGGCATTGGCGTGCCGCATCGCGTTACTCAGAGCCTCCTGGGTGATGCGGTAAAGGTGCATGGCCACCTCCGAGTTTTTCACCACGATGTCTTCATCCGATTCGAAGCCGATCGACGCGTGATGGAGCGTCTTGGTCGTCATGACCAACTCGCGCAGGGCCATGCTCAGGCCTTCGGTCTCCATGGAAACGGGATAAATTCCCCGCGCTAGGTTTCGCGCCTCGAGGGTCGCTGCGGAGAGGCGTTTTTGAATTTCACTCGCCAGCTTTACTTGCGGCGAGCCTTCCGTCTGCAGGTCGATTTTTAGGCACTGTGCTGCGCAGTCCAGCGCAGCCAGCGTCTGGCAGACCCCATCGTGCAAGTCCTGGCCGATCCGCATTTGTTCACGCTCCCCGGCGCTGACGATTTCACGCTCGAGTTCTTGCGCGTGCTCCAATGCCTGGACACGCCGACGCATTTCCTCGCGAAAATTACGAATGGAAATCGCACAGGCAGCGACGAAAAGCATGGCTGCCAACCGGTTGCATCCCATCCATGTATAGCTCGCCAGGCCACGAAACTTGAGGCTATCGAAGTTTGCCGCCCAACCCGCGAGCGCAGTGAAAACTGCAAAACCAATCCCAGCATTCCGCGTGAGATACAGCGCCATGACAAAGGTCGGAGCCGCGTAGAAAATAAACATGCTGAACTGCCACGGTGTAAAAATATCCACCACCGCCACCAATATGATACCAATGAAACCTTCCGCGAGGATCCAGGACCTGGGCTGTTTCCCAAATGCTTCGACGATGTTCATGGGGTAAATCAACGTAGATTTGTTCCTCCCATAGACTCCCCCCTTACCCGCGTCGAGGGGAATTGACGCGGACGCATTGTTTCCTCACTCGCGCTTGGCGGAGTGTAGACTGCCGGTGACGCATCGCCCACCAATCGCTACTTTGTCACACAGCCGCGATCAACTGATTAGCCTTGCTCCACCTGACGCGTGCGAGCTGGAGTTCCCCCGAGTTGCCTGCTTTCGGGCACCATGAGCCATCGGTTACCCACGATTCATTCGCGCTGATATTCGCGATGCCGAAATTGCCCATCATGGGCACGAGATCTCCCTGGTTCACACCATCGCCGATCAACGGCAGCACCACCCGTTCGGTGGCCCGCATGAGCCGCATGGTCTTCGTGTCTACCTGCGCCACCCAGAGCGGTGCCCGCCAGCGCATCACCTTGAGATTTGCCGCGTCCTTGCGCGTGTAGACGAGGAAGAGCGCGTCCGAATGCGTAAGCCAATGCTGCTGAGTGGTGGACATCGTCAGCGGTTCGCCATCGTCCCAGGCCCATGCCTGCTTTGGCTCATAGTGCAGGCCGTCATCGCTCACCGCCACATAGCCATGATTGTCCTCCGCACGGATGGTGAGATAGAAGCGATTTTGGAAATGCGTCAGTGAGGGTTCGAGCAGACCGCGGCCGACGGGATTCGTAAGTTCGGGTCCCGTTTCCTGGATGAGGAGCTGGCGGCCATCGAAGGAACAGCGCACTCCGCATACCGCGCGGGGTTTATCTTTCACGCCGAAAGTGAAGCTCATCATCACATCGCCATTCGGCATCATCACCCGCTGCCCGCAGTTATTACTGTAGATCTGGCTCCCGCGCGGATCGTCCCACACCAGCTTTTGACGCGGTCCCCACGCGCCATCTTTCCATACCGCATACATTGGCCAGCGGGCCGGTTGCTCGACTTTGAAGCCCGGCTTGTCGGATTTATAGAAAACATTTTGTCCCAAGGCGAGGACGCTGCCGGTCTTCGGGTGATACTCCGGTGTCACGTCGCACACCGCTTCGCTCCCGTCACCCTCCGTCACCCAGCCAAGCGGCGGCGCAGGCTGAAATTCGGCCCAAGTCTTTCCCTGATCATCGGAGGTCGTCCAATGCACGGGGCCAAAATAGTCCGAGCCCATGATCGGCTGCAGCGTCATGAACGCCTTCTTGCCCGCCAGGCAGGCTCGCGGATGAAACCATGTGCCGCCCTTCACCGCCGGCGCGGGCAGGACGGTTTTCTCGATCGACTCGATCAAGGGGGCTTCAGCAGCGAAGGTGCGCCCAGCAGAGCAAGCCAGGGCCAGCCCGGTGGTCTGGAGGAAACAACGGCGGGAGATATTCATCATGGGGAGGATGGATCGTATGCGATCGCGGTACTGGAATCTGATCCCGGCAGTGCGATGAGGACAAGACGGAAACGGTTTGGAACATTATTTGACTTAATCAACTATTCGTTTGATTGTGGCAACCATGCGTCCCATCGAGCAACGCGCGGACTCCGTCCGCGAATTCAATCGCTTCTACATGAGCCGCATTGGCATGCTCGGTGATGTCTTTCTGGAGAGCGACTTCTCCGTCAGCGAAGTGCGTCTGCTCTACGAGGTGGCCCATCGCGACCGCCCCACGGCCAGCAAGATCGGCGCAGCGCTCGGCCTCGACCCGGCATATCTGAGCCGCACCCTGCGCAAGTTCGAGAAGCGAGGGCTTATCACCACCGTGCCCGGCGCAGATCGCCGCTGCCGACTGCTGGAGCTTACCCCTGCCGGGCGCAAAGCCTTTGCTCCGTTGGAGCGGAAGGCGCGAAGCGCCATCGTCGAGCTCTTGCAGCCGCTTGCGACCAACGAACAACAGCAAATGATCGAATCGATGCAGGCGATTCGCGTTTTACTCGGCGATCCGGACGTTGCCTCGAAGGACAAGGGGCTCTACCTCATCCGGTCTCCCGCGCCGGGAGACCTCGGCTGGATCGTCCACCGGCATGGCGTGCTCTATGCCCAGGAATACGGCTACGATCAGCGTTTCGAAGGTGAGGTCGCCGAAGTGGTGGCCACCTTTGCCCGCCATCAGAAACCAGGGAGAGATCAGTGCTGGGTGGCGGAACGAGATGGCGAGATCGTCGGCTCGGTCCTTCTCGTCGCCCAGAATACGACCACCGCGCAGCTCCACCTGCTGCTCGTCGAACCAAAGGCGCGCGGTTCCGGATTGGGCCGCCGGCTCGTGGGAGAAGCCATTCGCTTCGCTCGCACCGCGGGCTATCAGCGGATTCGTCTCTGGACGCAGGCCGAACTCAAGCCGGCACGCAAACTTTACCAGTCTGTCGGGTTTAAAATAGTCGCTGAAGAAACCCGCGACAGCTTCGGAAAGAAGCTCAAGGTAGAGATGTGGGAATTGAAGCTATGACACGCTTTTTTTCTCGCGGGCTTCACCTGGCCGCCCGACAGCCGCTAAAAATCACTGGCGCGCATGATACGTGTGCGTATTTTCTCCATCCCGCTTCCACTTTCGACCCAACTCCGGCCCTTCGCCGTTTTATGCAGCCCAAGACCTCGCTCTTTCCATGTGGATTGTAAGACTCGCACTTAACCGACCCTACACATTCATCGTCCTAGCGCTGTTGATTTTCATCATCAGCCCGGTGATGATCTCGCGGACGCCGACGGACATCTTCCCGAGCATCGACATCCCCGTCATCTCCGTAGCGTGGCAGTACTCGGGCTTGAACTCGGAGGAGCTCGAGGGCCGGCTCACCACCGCCTACGAGAAGGCGCTGACCGCGTTGGTCGACAACATCCAGCACATCGAATCCACGACCTACAGCGGCACGGCCGTCGTGAAGATCTTCCTGCAACCGGGCGCCAGTCTCGACACCGCGAATGCACAGGTCGGAGCCGCTTCGGAATTCATGCTCCGGTCTCTGCCGGCAGGCACCTTGCCGCCGGAAATCATCAACTTCAGTGCCTCCAGCGTGCCGGTGCTCCAAATCGGGCTTTCCG
>JBGGMZ010000220.1:0-4694 GCA_041287745.1 Chthoniobacter sp.
GGCTCGAAGCGCAAATAGGATGCGCCCGTGGATCTTGTTTCCCCTCATCCCTTTTGGTCGCTGAAAAATGGTCTGCTGCACGAGTATCCCTCCCTCCACGAGGATCTTCGTTGTGAGGTCGTAGTCCTCGGCGCGGGGATCAGCGGTGCGCTCGTGACCCACGCGCTGGTGAAGGCCGGGAGGGATGTCGTCGTCATCGACAAGCGGGACGTAGCCGGCGGCAGCACCAGCGCCAGCACTGCTCTCCTGCAGTATGAAATCGACACGCATCTCGTTGACCTCACGCGGCGCCTCGGTCGCAAGGACGCCGAGCAAGCTTACCGGGCCTGCCATACCAGCATCGATATGATCGAACGGCTCGTCGAGGAGGTCGGAGCGCGCTTCGCCTTTCGCCGGAAAAGCAGTGTCTATCTGGGCACGAAGCCATCCGACGTCGCGGTCTTGCGGAAGGAATGTGACGCACGACAGCGGGCCGGCATTGATGTGCATTTTCTCGATGAGCAGGAAATTCCGAAGCGCTTTTCTTTCTCCCGCCCGGCTGCGCTGGTTTCCTCGCAGGCCGCCGAACTCGACGCCCACCGCCTGACGCATACTTTGCTGGCCAATGCAGTTTCCCACGGGGCTCGCGTTTTCGACCGCACCGTCGTCACGCATTTTGAGCCGGGGACTCGTGGAGTGCGACTGAAGACGGACGACGGCTATCTCATCCATGCGCGCCATGTCGTGTTCGCCACCGGTTACGAATCCCAGGATTTTCTTCCCCGGCGCATCGTGCGACTGAAAAGCAGCTTCGCCCTTGCCAGCGAAACAGTCCGGCATTTTCCCGGCTGGTGGAAACAATGCCTGATCTGGGAGACAGCGCGGCCCTATCTGTATCTCCGCACGGCGGGGGACCGCATCCTGGTGGGAGGAGAAGATGTTCCCTTTCGCGATCCGCTGCGCCGCGACCGGCTGGTGGAAGCAAAGACGAAACGCCTGGAACAACGGTTTCACCAGATGTTTCCGCATATCGAATTCCGAGCCGATCACCGGTGGGCGGGAACGTTTGGCGAGACGAAGGACGGGCTCGCTTACATCGGACAGATCCGCCAGATGCCGCGCTGTCATTTTGCCCTCGGTTTCGGAGGGAATGGCATCACCTACAGCGCCATTGCCGCGGAGATCATTTGTGCTGCGTTGATCGGTCGCCGACACCCGGACGCGCATTTGTTCTCGTTCGACCGATGACCGAATCTGCCGGCTTCGGTGCGCTTCGCCTGTGGGCAATTTGATCAAAGAGGTGAGGCTGCGGGAGGTTGCCCTATTGCCTCTGCTCGTGTCCGCTGCCGGGCGGGCGTTTCCCCATATGAATCCACGCAAATCTGTCGGCGTCGGTCGGCGTCAATTTCTCAAGGCTTCGGCCGCCACCGCGTTGGCCGGTGCAGTGCGGGCCGCGGAGCCGAGTGCGCCGGCCGCAAAACTGGCCACGCTCATTGCCGATGAAAATCGGAAACCCGGTACGCATGACTGGCAACTCACCCGGGTGCGACTGGACAAGCAGGCCGGTGTGCGCGCTTCGGCCATCGAGGGCTACTGCTCGCAGCAATCCGTGCTGGCCGGAGAGTCGCTGCATATTTTCGTGAGCACGAGCCCGGTGGCGAAGTTCACCATCGAGATTTTCCGCACGGGTTACTATGACGGTCGCGGTGCGCGGCTGATGACGACGCTTGGGCCGCTCGAGGGCAAGAAGCAGCCCGATCCCGTGATCGGTGACGAGCGGCTGATGGAGTGCAAATGGGAGGCGAGCACGACGCTCACCATTCCGCAGGATTGGCCGAGCGGTGTGTATCTCGGCCGCCTCACCACCATTCCTGAGGGATCGGACAAACCGTACTGGCAGAACTATGTGGTCTTCATCGTGCGCGATACGCGCAAGGCCGACATTCTCTTCCAGTGCAGCGATAACACCTGGCAGGCCTACAATAAGTGGCCGGAGAGCACTTCGCTCTACACCGATCCGCGCGGGGCACACGCCCGCGGGGTGAAGGCGAGCTTTGATCGCCCCTACGGCAAGTATGTGCAGATTTACGAGAACCCGCAGTCGATCGGCTCGGGTGAATGGCTCTGCTTCGAATATCCACTCGCCTACTGGCTTGAGCAGCACGGCTACGACGTGACCTACTGCTCGAACAGCGATTGCCTCGACGCCGCACAGATCACACGCTGCAAGACCTTCCTCAGCGTGGGCCACGACGAATATTGGGATGTGCGGCAGTACGATGCGGTGAAAGGTGCGATCGAGTCGGGCGTGAATGCGCTGTGGCTGAGCGGCAACTCGTGCTTTGCCGTGTCGCCCCTGAATGCATCGAGCGATGGCCGTGAAAAGCGCATCATCGAGCGCATCGGCCATTTTGCCGGGCTCACCGATGCCGAGGTGGCGAAGGAAGAGCGCGTCTTTACCAAGGAATACAAACGTGTCGGTCCCGACGAGAGCCTCATCATCGGCGCGCGCAGCGTGGTGCCATTCAATGGCGGCGGCGACTGGACTTGCGCGCGACCGGATCACTGGATCTTCGAGGGCACCGGGATGAAAAAGGGTGACAGTATTCCTGGCCTAGTTGGTTGGGAGCATCACGGTGCGCCGGCGGACATTCCCGGCAATGAAGTCGTCGCCGAAGGCCTCGTCTGGGCCGGTGGGACGACTCCTTCGCGTTACACCGCCACCCTCTTTCCCGGGCCGAAGAAGAACTTCGTCTTCAATGCCGCGACCATCTTTTGGGCGCAGGGCCTTTCCTCACCGCCCGGTCACATGCTCCCGTGGTCGCACTGGTCACGTCCGCATGGGCCGGATGAGCGGGTGCAACGCATCATGCAGAACTTGCTGAATCGCGCGCTCGCGTAACGATGACTCAGAACTCTCGCCGTCATGGGTGGCCAGGTGAATCTTCTTTCCCATCGTAAATTGAACGCGCGCATGTAAGTTGCCGTCCATCGCCGCTTCATGGTTGCCCGCACTTCTCTCATCCTGGCGCTGTTCCTAAGCCTGCTCTTCGCGACGCAGGCCCGGCCGGTCGTCATGCCTGTGGAGATGAAGCAGGGCGGGGGATGTGCGGCGATGCAATGTGCGCGCGGCTGCTGCGCGAATACTGCGTGTTGCTCTGCTATTGAGCAAAAGCAGGCGCCGCCGACGCCCGCACCGCCGCAGCAATACCATCAGGATGTGCAACTCGTGGCCCTCGAGTTGCGCGCTTTCACTCTCGTTCTCACTCCGCCAGCGCTGCGCCGTCCGGTCGTCATTCACGACGACATCTGGACCGCGCATTCTATCCCGCCGCTGGCCGCGAGCTGCATCCGGTTGATCTGAGCCACCGGCTTCCCCAGGCGAAGTGTGCCTTGCGCACACCCTCACCCGCGAAGTCCACCGCTCCGATTCCATGCACCTATCATCCCTTTCTCCCTGCCGCTTATCCTCATTCCTTTCAGTCCGCGCTGGATCGCGTTTTAAATCCGCGCTCCGCTTCGTCTTCTTTGCTATCGCGCTCGGCGTGATCCTCGCCCTGCCGGCCTGCTCGAAGAGCGGCAGTGCCGCCAAGGACCCGAACGTCGACTACTACACCTGCACGATGCACCCGTCGGTGAAGTCGCAGGACCCACACGGGAAATGTCCCATATGCTCCATGGACCTCGTGCCGGTGCTGAAGAAGGGAGTCCCGCCTACAGCTCACGACCATCAGAATTCCGCCCCGCCCGCCGGCGATGCGAAAGCAACCCCGGCCGCGACGCTCAGCGAGTTCAGCGTGCCGGTGGATCGCCAGCAGCAAATCGGCGTGACCTACGCCTCGGCGGAGCGAAAGCGGATGCGCCACACCATGCGCGCCGTCGGCATGGTCGCGCCGGACAAGGCTCGGTCGTGGGAGTTCGTCGCGCGGGTCGATGGCTATGTGCAGAAACTGAACGTCACCTCCCCGGGCGAACCGGTGGAAAAAGGCCAGTCGCTGCTCACGATTTACAGTCCGGAACTTTTCGTGGCCGAACGGGAGATGATCGACATGCTTGCCACGCGTGATCGCGCCGGGACGCCCGAGGCGAAGGCCAGTGCGGAGCGATTGCTCACCGCCGCCCGCCATCGGCTGGAGCAATGGAACATCACCCCGCCGCAAATCGCCGAGCTCGAGAAAATGCGCCAGCCCTCGGAGTTCCTCGTGCTTCAGTCGCCCTTCAAGGGCGTCGTCCAGGATGTGCCGGTTGATCAGGGGCGCAAGGTCAGCGTCGGCGATCATTTGGTGGAAGTAGCCGATCTCTCGCTGGTTTGGGTCTGGGCGGAATTCTTCGAGGATGAGCTGCCGATGCTGGAGAAAGGGCAGAAGGTCCGCATCACCACGAAGTCGTATCCCGGGGAGGCATTTCAAGGTGAGCTGAGCCTCATCAACCCCTTCCTCACCGAGATGAAGCGCACCGTGAAAGTGCGGGTCGATATTCCCAATCCGGATTTCAAGCTGCGCCCCGGGATGTATGTGGACATGGAGCTGAACATGGATATGGGCGAAGGGCTCACCATCCCGGTCAGTGCGATCATGCCCACCGGTTCGCGCTCGCTCGTTTTCATCGACAAAGGCGAGGGCAAGCTCGAGCCGCGCGCGGTGCAGCTCGGCCGCAAGTTCGGCAACATCTACGAGATCAAGAGCGGGCTGAAGGAAGGCGACCGCGTCGTCGCC
>JBGGMZ010000221.1:0-2551 GCA_041287745.1 Chthoniobacter sp.
GTAAAAGTGTGCTATGGCCGCCGTATCCTCCCGTAACCCCAATCGCCGCCCCAGCCGCTGGGTTCGCTTCATCCTTTGGGCGATTCCCGCTCTCTTCGTGCTGCTCCTGGTGGGCTTTTTCGTGGCGAAATCGGCGATCGACTCCTATTTGCGCAGCGAGAAATTCCGCCAATTCGTGGCGAAGAAAGCGGGCGACACCCTGCACGCCGACGCCGAAATGGCACCGCTGACCTACTCTGGGTCCACGATCTTTGCCGATGGCTTCCGCGCGAAGGGCGGGCCGGATGCTGCGTTCTCCGAATTGCAGATCGAGCAGATCCGCACGGAGATCAGCCTGCGTCGTTTCCTGGAAAAGGTGTGGCAGGTGGAGCAATTTGAAGTGGCGCGCATCCGTGTGGATCTCGACGGGCCCCGCATTAATCGCCCGATGGAGCCTGCCGCGTCACCGCTCAGCGCGCCGCCCGCCGAGCACACGAACAATGGCTGGCTGCCGAACCGCGTGGAAATCGGCAAGGCCACGGTGCACGATACGCAGATCACATGGAAGGATGGCGGGCTGCGCGGCACGGCCTTTGAGGTGGAACCGCACGAGGGCAGCTGGCAGATCGCCGGGCAGGGCGGCACGATCAACTACGGCAAGCTGCCTCCGCTGGAGGTGAACAACGTGCGCCTGCGCTACCGCGCACCCTCGCTTTTCGTGAACAGCGCGGAGCTGCGGCAAGCCGGCGGCGGATCGCTCATGGCCACGGGCGAGATCGATTTCACACGACAGCTCAACCTGCAGCTCACGCTGGTGAATATCGGCATCACACCCTACCTCTCCGACGACTGGAGGGTGCGCACCAAAGGCAACCTCTCCGGCGAGGTGACGGTGAAGACGGCGCTGCCCACCCGCGGCGGCCCGCAGATCTCCGGCTCGGTGAAGATCACCCAAGGCGAACTCACTGCGTTGCCCGTGCTCGATGAAATCGCCACTTTCACGCGCACGCAACAATTCCGGCGACTTAATCTGAGCAAGGCGCAAGGCGATTTCACCCAGGACGATTCCGGGTTGAGCGTGAAGAATTTCATCGCGGAATCCGACGGGCTCATCCGGGTGGAGGGCGCCTTTACGATCGCGAATGGGATGATGGACGGCACTTTCCAGGTGGGAGTGACACCGAGCAGTCTCCAATGGCTCCCGGGCTCGCAAGCCAAAGTCTTCACCGAATCGCGCGGCGGCTACGTCTGGGCGCCGATGCGCCTGACCGGCCCGGCCAGCAAGCCGACTGAAGATCTCACGCCGCGCCTAATCGCCGCCGCCCAAGGCGCCGTGATCGACACGGTGCAAGGCGCTGCCGACCAGGCAGTGAAGACCGGCAAGGATGCTGTAAAGAGCGCGCTGGATCTTTTCCTGCCGGGAGCGAAGTAAGGACTTTTGAATGAAGATCAGCACCGCACTGTTAGCGTTGTTAATGGGACTATGGAGCGCGCCACTGCCCGCGCAAAACTCATTTCCGCCCACTGCGCCGAATCCATTCCAGCCCCCGTCAGGCGTTATCCATGAAAAGGAGATGACCGAAATTCTTGGCCCGTTGAGCCAAAGTCTCGTCGCCGCCTTCTCGATGGATAGCATGGAGAATGGAAGCTTGGTCTATTCGCATCCAATCGCGATAGCGCGAACAGGCATGCCGTCTGTCGCCCCGTTCCTTCGTGCGATGTTTTTAGGGGCACCGAGATTCTTCAAGAGTGGCGACCGTCAATGTGCCGATTTTTCGACAAGTAGAACCTCCATCAGAATCCACGGCTCACTGGGTGGGCGCTCGGAATACACCATAGCGGGCTGGGTGAATTTCCCGATGATCGCTCATCAGGCTTACGTGTGGGATGGTTACTTTGATTCCATCTTGTTGGTCGCGGACGACAAGCTCATGTGCGTCCACGGATCTGAACGTCTCGCCTTTGGCGAACCTGTGAACCTGACGGACTGGCACCATGTGGCGGTCACCTGTGATGGAAGTCAGACGTCGCTCTTTCTCGACGGGAAACTGCACGGCTCTGTGCCCATAGCGATTCAAGGGAGCATCATGAGCATCGGGGCGAAAGGCATCGGGATGCCAGATGTTGCCACCTTCTGCGGTGCTTTGGATGACACATTTTATTTCAATCGCCCTCTGACGGCACCGGAGATCGCAACGGTGATGACAGCACGCATCCCGATGTTCGCTCCGTCAGAATCCCGCCCTCAGGCCGGATCACCAGAATCCCCCAAGCCACAGGAAGCCGCGCAGGTAAATCCGCCCGATCCTTTCGCCATCGTCGCCTCCGCCGACCTAGTCAAGACCTTCCGCAACAGCCTCGTTTTCGTCGAAGGCAAGAGTGGCGCAGGCAGTGGGTTCCTCGCGACCTATAGCAACGGGACCTACCTTTTCACCAATGCGCATGTCGCGGCTGGGGTGAAGGGTGCTGGTTTCAAATCGCTGGATGGCACTCCGTTGCAGATCGGCGCGGGTTCCGCTGCGGTCGGTCACGATGTCGTGCTCATGCAGACGAACTCGAGCGCCAAGCCTTT
>JBGGMZ010000222.1:0-26795 GCA_041287745.1 Chthoniobacter sp.
AAAAGTATCTTCCGGATAAACAAGGCGAATTAGGAAAGCAGGAAAGCAGGAAGGGTTCGTCTTCTTTTCCTGCGTTCTTGCTTTCCTGATTCAACACGCCATCCCGCCGGATTCGGAATCTTCTTTTGGCAGACGCTCTAAGCTGTCCCGGAGGGACAAAGGACCGTAGCCGGGGGTTGAACGAGCTTGGCGAGCGATACCCCCGGAACCCATCCACCCACGCTTTGCACCCCGGAGGGGTGCCGGAATGATTGGATGTCGTTTCTCCACTCCTTCTGAGCAGACGGATCATTCGCGGCTCGCCCGCTCCAACACCCCTCCGGGGTGTGACCGTTTTTTGGGGGATTTCCGGGGGTGTCGCTCGCCAAGCTCGCTTTACCCCCGGCTATGGTCCGTTGTCCCTCCGGGACAAACGCCCCGCCTTACGACTTCGACGGCGGGGTCGCGAGGGCGGCGGCTTTGGTGCCTCCGCCTTTGATCGACTCGTAGTCGGCGCGGCGCTTGTCGGCTTCGGCCTTGGCGGCTTCCACTTCCTTCGCGGCCACGGCGGCGGCTTGCTCGGCTTGCGCCTTCTGCGTTTCCGCGTCCTTCACGATCTGCGGCATGTCTTTCTGTAGGCGCGCGGCGAGTTGGGTGGCGGCTTCGACGTCTTTCTTGATTCCCGCGACGGCTTTTTCGGCTTCGCCGGCGGCCTTGACCACGCCCTTGAGGGTGCGTTTGGCATCGTCCAGCGTAGCGCGAGTCTTATCGGACTCGGCCTGCGCCGCTTTCACTTCGGGCGCTTCCAGGTTCTTCACGCTGGCGGCGGTGAGCGCGGTTTGCGTGGCGGTGATCTCAGCCTTCTTCGCCTGATACTTCGTATTCAGGTCGAGATATTCCGGCGAGCCTTGCGCCTTCGCGTTACGATCTTCGCGCATTTTGGCGGCGTCGGCGTTGAGCGTCTCCATCTTCTTGGTCAGCGTGGTGACGTCACCCTTGGTGGGCGCATTGTCCATCACGTCCTGGGTCTTCTTGTCCTGCGCCTTGGAGGCATCCTCGGCGGTGGCGACGACCTGCTTCGCGGCGTCCACGGCTTCACGGGCCTTGGCGAAAGCGGCTTCCTTTTCCTGAATCTTCGCCGGCGCCTCGGCCACGGTCTTCTGCGCATTGGCCAAGTCGTTCTTCGCGTTCGAGATGGCCAGCGGAGCGTCCTTGGCCGCCTGTACGAGCTGCTCGTACTGCGTCTGCTTGTCGAGCAACGCGGTGTGGGCGTTGTGCGAGCTCTGCAGCACCTGCGCGTACTTCCAGCGCTCGGCATCCGCCTTGGCGGAATTGAGCTGTGCGGTCGTCTGCTCGATGGAGGCTTTGACCTTGGCGAGTTCCTGCTCGGCGGCAGTCACGGCCGCGACGGGAGCGGCGGGTTTTTGCGCTTCGGCGAGTTGAGCGTTGGTCTGCTGCACTGCCTTCTCGGCAGAGGCAATGCTGGTCGGCTGCGCGGCCTTGAGCTTGGCGAGGGCAGTCTCGAATTGAGTGAGCTGCTCTTTGCGCAGGTTGACTTGCTTTTGCGCTTCCTCGCGGGCTGCGGTCTTTGCGGTGACGTCGGCCTTGGCTGCGTCGATGTCGGCCGGCGGCGTATTGATGGCGCCCTGCTTCTCGGCGAGCGTTTTTTGCGCGGCGGTGACCGCGCCCTTCGCTTCATCGAGCGTCTTTTGCAAGGCGGGGATGTGCTCCTTCACTTCGACAATTTGCTTCTCCGCAGCGGCCGGGGCGGCCTTGACATTATCCAAGGCCTTTTGCGCTTCCTGCTTGCGCGTGTCGGCGGCGGCGATGGCGGCCTTGTGGGCGTTTTCCGCAGCGTCCTGCTCGGTCTTGAGCTTGGCCTCAGCGGCGGGAAGCTGCTGCTGCAGCTTGGGCAATTCGGCTTGCGTTTCGGCGAGCTTTTTGGCGGTGTCGGCAACGCGCTCCGCGAGCGAAGGAGGGTTGGCAGTGAGTTCGCCGATGGGCGTGCCATCAAGCTTCGCCACCTGAATCCTGCCGCTCCAGTCGCCGACGATCATGCGATCGTTGGCCAGCGCGGCACGCAGGGTGATGTCATCGGCCGGCTTACTCTGGCCGAGCGCCTTGCCTTCCTGGTCCCAGACCTTGGCGATCTTGTCGCGGCCGCAGGAGATGAGTTTGCCATCGGGGGTGAAGTCGACCCACGCGACACCGCCGGCATGTGCGGTCCACGACTTGATCTCCTTGCCTTCCTTGGCGTCCCACAGGCTGACCTTGCCGTCTTCGCTGCACGAGGCGAGCACGCCGGGCATGAAGGACAGGCCGGTGACCATGGCCTTGTGGCCGGGCAGGGTATTGAATTCCTTCCACGTGCCGCTTTCCCAAATCTGGATGCCGCCGCTGCGGTCGGCGCTGGCGAGATACTTGCCATCCGGCGAGAAGGCGATAGCGGTGACCCAGTCGGTGTGTTTCTTGATCGACTGAACGAGCTTGCCGTCCTTGGTGGAGTAAACTTTCACCAGCTTGAGCGGGCCGCCGAGGGCGACGAATTGCTGGTCGGCGCTGAGATCCGCGGCGAGGGCCTGGTCGAACTCATTGCCGATGGTGGCGATGCGTTCGCCGGTCTTCACGTCCCACAGGACGGCCTTGCCCGTCTTGCCACCCTGGCCGCCACCGGCGAGGAGCACCTGGCCGTTGCGGCTGAAGTGAACCACATCCGGAAAGCCTTCCGGGAAGGGCAGGACGCCCAGCGGCTGGAGCGTCTCGGTGTTGTAAAGCAGCACCTGTTTCTGGCCACCGACAGCGGCGAGTGGCGCCCACGGGCTCACGGCCAGGGCGACGATGGCGTTGTTGTGCGCGGTGCGAACGTAGGGATCGAGCGGGAGGTCGCCGGGCATGGGCGGCGGACCATCGGGACGCTTGAGCGAGACGACGGCGACGGAGACTTTGTTGTTCGAGACGGCGACGACTTTGCCGCTGGCGTTTTCGGGCAGCTGGCCGGCGATCCATTTCTCGACCAGGGCGAGTTCGGCATCCGAGAGTTTGTCCCCCTTCGGTGGCATCTTCGGGTCTTCGGTCTGCTTCACGCACTTGAACAAGAGACTCGCGGCGGCATTGCCGGATTCGAGCACCTTGCCATTCTCGCTGCCTTGCAGCGTGCCTTGATACGTGGAGAGATCGAGGCCGGCCTTTTTCTTGTCGGGGTTGTGACAGTTCAGGCAGGCGTTGCGGAAGATGGGCAGGATCTGGTCGTCGTAGGTGACCTTGTCTGCAGCGCGGGTGGTGCCTGCTGAAGCAAACACCGCCGAAACAATGGCGGCGCCCAAACCTACAACCAGGCGACGCCCCGGCTGCTGTAGCCACGGCGCTCTGTCGCCGTGCGGGTGCCGGCGCCCCGACAGAGCGGGGCGGCTACAGGGCTGCTGCTGAGCGCTCTCTTGGAGTGACGAAGAGGGATTTTCCATACCTGCAAAAATCAGTGGTTGAACATGAACTCCTTGGCGTTGAGCAACGCCCAGAAGATATCGTGGTAAGCCTGCGGCTGGGTCTCGGTGACGCCCCAGTACTTCTCGAGCTTCACGAGTTCACCGTCGGTCGGGAACCGGCCGAAGCAGCGCAGGTACAACTCAGCGGCGATTTCGCGCGGCGTGCGGTTGGAATCCATGAGCTTCTTCACCACGCCGCCCTGGGCGATCTTGTCCTCGATGGTGGTGCCATTGAGTAGATGCAGCGCCTGGCTGAGCGTGGGGCCGACTTCCTCGCGGCTGCACACCGCCTGGCGGTCCTTGCGGCCGAAGGTGGTGAGGAAATAGTTCGTGGTGTTGCCATCGGCAATCTGGATCGAGCGGCCGCCGAGCGGGAGCCCGCGGAACTTCTCCTTGTCGCCGGTCTCGGTCACCTGGGTGATGCAGTCGAGGAGGACCTCGGCGCGCATACGGCGGATGGTGGCCTTGGCGAAATTGCGATCGTCGAGCGCATTGGTCTCGTTCGGGCGCGTGGCAGTCTGGTAGGCGCGCGAGTTGCAAATCTCACGGACGACCTTCCGCAGATCGTAATTGTAATCGATGATCCTCTGCGCCAGCGCGTCGAGCAGCTCGGGATTCGAGGAAGGATTCGAGACGCGCACGTCATCGACGGGCTCGACGATACCGCGGCCCATATACTGGGCCCACACGAGGTTGGCCATGTGCTTGGGGAAGTAAGGATTTTCAGGCGAGGCGACCCAATCGGCCAGCACCTGGCGGCGATCCTTGCCGGTGCAGTCCGGCGCGTCGCCACCGAGGAACTTCGGCGGGACGATGTGGTTGTCCACGAGGCTGCGGGATTCACCGCCGCCGCTGTTAAAGATGATCTTCTCGCGCGGATCTTCACCCGGCTTGCGGCCGATCTGCGTGAAGAAGGCGACGAAGCCGCGGTAGTCTTCCATCGTCCAGCGATCGAACGGATGGTTGTGGCACTGCGAGCACTGGATGCGGATGCCGAAGAAGACCTGCGCGGTATCTTCCGCGAGCTTCAGCGGGTCGGTCTCGAGCTGGTAGTAATTGACCGGGAAGTTTTCGAAATTTGAACCGCTGGCGCTGATGAGCTGGCGGGCCATTTCATTGAGCGGCACGTTCTTTTCGATCTTGTCGTGCAGCCAGCCGTAGTAGCCCTGGGTGGCCTTGGGGCTGCCCTGGTTGTTCTGGCCGGAACGAATCTGCAGGAGCTCGCTCCACTTGAGCGTCCACACATCGACGAACTCATCGCGGGCGAGGAGCTGGTCGATCTTCTTACCGCGCTTCTGCGAATCCTGGTCGGCTGTGAACTTGCTCACGTCCTCGGCGGTCGGCAGCGTGCCGGTGATGTCGATATAGGCGCGGCGGAGGAAGGTCTCGTCGTTGCAGAGCTCGCTGGGCGTCATGCGCAGGTTGCGCAGTTTGTCGTCCACCAGCTTATCCACAAAGTTGCGCTCCTCGATGTTGGGCCACTCGTACTTCAGGCCTTTCGGGATGACGATGACCTGGGTGCCGACGGTGAAGGTGGCGTAACGGGCCATGACGAAGGCCTCGCCGCGCTGGCCGGTGGTGATGACGCCGTCCTTGCTGATCTTGGCCGCGCCTTCATTGCTGGTCAGGAAGAGCGCGAGACTGGAGACGTCGCGATCGGTGCCATCCGAGTAGTGGACGCGGACGGTGATCTTGAAATTCTGGCCGGGGCTCTCGAGGACGAGCTTCTTGGGCAGGATCTCGAGGCTGGTCGGCTTGGCGACGTCGGCAGCGTCATTCGGCGCGCCAGCGGCGAGCCAGCGAACCAGAGTCTTCGACATCTCGCTGTCCTTCTCGAAGAGCTTTCCACCGGTGTGCGGGGCGCCGCCCGTCGACTTCGTGACGAGCATCGACTCCTCGGGGAGGGCGAGATTGACGCGGCGGCCAGAGAGCTCGCGGGTGAGACGATAGTGATCGCCCTCGGGATCGAAGCCCCAGAGGGAGAGACGGAAGCCATCCTGGCCGCGCGCCGCACCGTGGCAGCGGTTGCACTCGGCCTTCATGAAAACCGGCATGACATCGAGACGGAAGCTGACCGGCTGCTCGGCCTTCGCTTCCTCGACCTTCACGGGGATTTCGATGGCCTTGCCCTGATACTCGACCTTCAGCGTCGTCTGGCCATCGGCCACGGGATAGACCACACCTTTCTCGATCTTCGCCTTGCTCGGGTCGGAGAGGGTGAATTTTGCCTCGGCGGTGACGTCACGGTTGACGCCATTGGCCTCGGTGGTGCGCACGACGAGCGTCTGCTTGTCGCGCGAGAACTTCAGGTTCACATCGGCCGGAAAGACATCGACCGAGGTCGCGCCGCTCTCGGCGGCCGCATGCCACAAGCCGCCCGCGGCAAGCAGGCAGGTGGAGAGGAACAGCGTGGTGATTTTCTGGGAACGCATAGGTTTAAGGGGAGGGAATTTTAAAACGCAGAGACGCAGAGACGCAAAGGACGCAGAGAAAAGGCAAAAGCTGAAGACGGGATTTCTTTCTGCGCTCGATGTGCTCGTTCCCAAGCTCCTGCTTGGGAACGCCCTTGGGAGCGAAGCTCTGCTTCGCAAGGCGGGGGTGTCTGTGGGTGGGCAATGCTCCACAGGCGAAGCTGGAGCTTCGAAGACAATGGCATTCCCAAGCTGGAGCTTGGGAACGAGCGCAAAACTGAAGACGGGATTCCTTTCCCCCTCTGCGTCCTCTGCGCCTCTGCGTCTCTGCGTTTAATAAAAATGCTCAGCGACATGGCCTTTGCGGGTGCGATCGATGGGTTTACTTCTTGGCGGTTTCTGCGGCAGGAGCAGCAGGTGCAGCGTCGTTCTTGGCCACGGTGGCCTTGTCGACGCGCAGGATACCGCCTTGGCCGAAGGTTGAGGTCATCGACTCGCCATCCTTCTGCAGGTTGAACTGGCAGAAGAGCTGTTTGTGCTGGCCGGCGGGGGCCGACTTGTCGGCCTTGATGGTGAACTTCACTTCCTTGTCGTCCTTGGTGAATTCCTGCTCGTCCGCCGTGCAATTTGGCGGCAGGCCGAGGAGCTGGAGCTTGGCCTTGCCTTCAAACGGCGTCTTCTGCTCGAGCGCCACGGTCATGGTGGTGGAATCGCCCTGGTCGACAAAGGTGCGAGCGAGCTTGCCACCGACCATCGGCGCGGCCACTTCGACCTCGACGAGCTGGGTGCTGAACCACACGGGGCCCTTGCCGAAATCGGCACTGCCCACGACGCAAAGCTTCCATTTCTGCATCGGCGCGTTCGCATTGGCGCTGATGGTCACGGCGCCTTCGGTCTCACCTTCCTTGATCGTCACCAGGCCGGCATTGCCGATACCGGGAGGCGAATAGAGCAGGCCGATGGTGACCGGGCCCTTGAAATCACCCTTCCGCTCGGCGGTGACCTTCAGGTTCAGCGAACCGGTCTGGAGCAGCGGCACTTTCGGCTGCGAGAGATTGATCTTCACCGGAATCTCGTCCGTGACGGCCACGGGGATATTGCGCTCGTGGAGGATGTAGAAGGAACGCTGGTTGTTGTATTCCATCACGTCCACCGCGTGATCCACTTGAGCGCTGACCTTCGGGCCATCCTTCGGCGGCTCAGAGAGCTGCGGAATGAGTTCGAAATCCTTCGCAGCAATCGGCGCATCGGCGCTGGCTTCGAAAACCATCGGGATGGTATCGACGCTCTTGTCGATGTTCGGCGCGCTGGTGGTGACACCGTCGAGCAGAGCCACCGGATCGACCTTCACTTCGCCGGCCACGTCCTGGCGCTTGATGCGCACCATGGAGGCGTAGCGATTGCCCTTCGGCACGGCGATGGCGCGGCGATCCTGGTTTTGGTTGATCGTCATTTCCGGCAGCCAAGCGGTGAGCTTGGGCTCGATGCTGGTGATCTCCAGGCGGTAGACGTAATTCGCGCCACCGCGGCCGAGTTGATCGCGCACGGAGACGTAGTAATCGCCATCGGCCGGGACGTTCCAGCGGAGGTAACTGTCGGGGCCGCCGGCGTCGTCATTCGTGCCGATCTTCGCACCCTTGTCGTTGTAGATATCGAGCACGGAATCCAGCGGGGAGCCGAGGCGGCGCGCCCAGACGGTGAAGTCGAACTGCTGGCCTTTCTTCGCGTGGAACTGGAAGAAATCGACGTCGTCTTTCTGCTCAATGATTCCGTTCAGCGCGACGGGCAGGTCCTGGTTCACGACCGTGGCATGCTGCGTGTCGTTGTTTGGCTCGGACTCGAGGACATTCACGAGGTGCGAGACGCGCATGACATTCGGCTGCGGCGTGGACTGATCCTGCACGGTGTAGAGCAGGAACTTGTCGTCTTCCTTGTCCGGCAGCTTCACGGTCTGCTCGATGACGCCGGAGGCGTCGCCGATGAGCTTGACCTTCAGGTTTTCACCCGCGGGACCGCCGGCCGGATAGACCGCCGTGGGACGCGCGAAGGTGCCGATATTCATGATGTACTGGCACAGGCCCGGGCCGATGTTCGTGGTGTCGCGAACGGTGATGAGATACTTGCCATCCTCGGGTGCGAGGATGCTGGCCACGGGGTCCTGGCGGCTGAAGCCGGTGTCATCGACCTCGATGATTTCGGTGCCGTCGGCCTTGGTGATGGAAAGGAAAGGGTCGTAGGGCGTCTGCGTGTGCAGGCGCAGGCCGATGACCTCGACGGAGAGGCGCTGACCCTTCTTCAGGTCCACCTCGTAGGTGTCGCGATCGTCATCGGGCGTATGGCCGTAGACCGTGGTATTGAGCTCGATGTGTTGCGGCGGCTTGACCTTCGTCTTGGAAGGGGCCTCCTCGACCATCGGGAAGGGCGTGATGTAGAAGACGCGCAGGTCCGAGATGCCGGAACTGGTGATGACGTGGAGGGTGTGTTCCCCAAGACGGACATCGGCAGCGACCTTGACCTTCGCGGTGACCTTGCCGCCTTCGGCGGTGAGGACCTTGGCCTCGAAGCCGGGCTCGTCGAAGACGAACGAACGGGCATCGGCCAGGTTCGTACCGGTGAGGGTGATGTCCATCTCTCCGCCGCGCTGGGCGCCGCCGGGGTAGATGTGAGACACGCGCGGCGTGCCGGCAAAGGCACTGGCCGAGAGGATGCAGGAAGCAAGGGCGACCACGCCAAACCGGGCACGGACGGAAGAAAAGATGGGGAACGACATATTCACGACAGAGTAATTAAAAGGGCTGGGCGCGGAAAACGCGGCGGCTAGCTATGATGCCGTGCCGCCGCGTTTCGCGCTGTTCAGATTTTAAAGGTCAAACCAACCGACGAGCTTAAGCGAGAAGCTCGGGGACCACCACGCCATCGCGGACGATGGCTTGCGGACGACCGCCGGGCGACATGAGCTTCTTCTCGGGCTTGATGCCGAGCTGCGTGAAGACGGTCGCGGCCATGTTTTCCACCGTGAGCGGATCGCTGTCGGGTTCCGCACCGGTCGGATCGGAGGCGCCGTGGATGTAGCCACGCTTGAAACCGCCGCCGGCGAAGGCCACGGAGAAGACGCGCGGCCAGTGATCGCGGCCGGCATCCTTGTTGATCTTCGGCGTGCGGCCGAACTCGGAGGAGACCATGACGAGGGTCTTGTCGAGCATGCCACGGCGATCGAGATCGGCGATGAGGGCGGCGTAGGCCTGGTCGAAGAGCGGGAGCTGGCGCTCCATGTTCTTGGCGATGCCGGCGTGCATGTCCCATCCACCGAAGGTGAGGGAGACGAAGCGGGTGCCGGCCTCGACGAGGCGGCGGGCCATGAGCATCCGCTGGCCGGCTTCAGTCATGCCGTACTCGTTGCGGATCTTCTCGGGCTCGGCGGCGAGGTTGAACGCCTCACGGGCGGAAGCCGAGGAGACGAGCGAGTAGGCGCTCTGGTAGAAGCTGTCCATCGCGGTGAGCGCGTCGCTCTTCTCCAGGGTGCGGAAATGCTCGTCCACCGTGGAGAGGATACTGCGACGCTGGTCGAAGCGCTCCTGGGTGATGCCGTCGTGCATGTTCAAGTCGCGGACCTTGAAGGCGCGATTGCCGGGATCGCCACCGAGGCTGAAAGGGCCGTAGCTGGTGGAGAGGTAGCCGGTGCCGGCGAATTCGTTCGGCACGTTCGGGATGCAGACGTAGGGCGGGAGGTTGTTGCGCGAACCGAGCTCGTGCGAGACGACCGAACCCATGGACGGGAAGGCGAGGGCCGGCGACGGACGGTAGCCGGTGAACATGTTGTGGGTGCCGCGCTCGTGGGCCGCTTCACCGTGAGTCATGGAACGCACGACGGTGATCTTGTCGGCGATCTTGGCGGTGTTCTGCATGTACTGCGAGAACTTCACGCCGGGGATCTTGGTGTCCACAGTGGTGAGGGGGCCGCGATATTCGATCGGGGCGAAAGGCTTCGGATCCCACATTTCCTGGTGAGCAGCGCCACCGGGGAGGAAGATGTGGATGAGCGACTCGGCTTGAGGGACGAGGCCGTCCGTGAGGGCTGCCTCTTCCGCGCGAAGCTTGAAGTAATCGCCAAGGGTAAGGCCGAGGCCACCAACGAGACCGGCGAACAGGAATTCGCGGCGAGAGGTTTTGCGGAAGTGCGACGGATCGTCGTACCAAGTCACGGGTTTGATTTCGCTCATGTTGTTCTGATTTTGGGATTTAGCGGGGGGCGCAAGCGGTCGACATCTTACGACATCGGCGGCTGAAATCAAACCCGCTAATAGCCGGAAAGAACTTGTCCTTTCCGACCAACCGCGGGCCAGCCTGCGTGCGCTCGCTAGGGAAGACCTGCGGTACTCGGCCGCCTTAGAAAAATTGTGGCGTTTTTAGAGAATCTTTACGCAACCGATGGGGTTTACTCTGATTTTTCACTATTCCTAATGTTAATCTTTCCGAGCGAATTCCTAAGAATTAGTACTAAAAGGAACAAAAAACGGCATTAGACATCAAAAAAGGCGTCCCTATGGATTAGCCTCACGCACCGCGTATTTCCCCTGCATGAACATTTATCTCGTCCGAGACGGCGAAAAGGTCGGTCCCTTTAGCGACAATGCCCTTCGGGCCATGCTGGAGCAAGGGGAGGTGGAAGCGGACGACCTGGCCTGCCGCAAAGGGGACGACACCTGGGAACCGCTGGGCGTCGTGCTGGACAAAGTGGATGCGGCCTCTCCGGAACCCCCTCCACCAGCCCCAGCCCCGGAGCCGGCTACAGCAGCGCAGATCGCCTTCCTCAGCTACTTCGGAGCGGACATCCCCGCCGGTCTCGACAAGGAAGCAGCGGAAAAGCTCATCACCCAGGCCTCCGAAGACCCGAAGAAAGCGAAGCAGCTCGCCAAGTGGAATGTGGAGCGGCTGCAACTGCATCCGGAGCTCTTCGTCGTCGAAGTACAGGCGAAAAAGGAAAACCGCGCGCTATTCTACTTCGACCTCTGCCTGGCGGTGGGTTCGGACTATTTCACGGGCGTTACCAAGGCGCACTGCCAGGTGCTGGTGGCCTTTCTCGACGTGAAATTCCCGCGCTGGGACGCCAACGACGCCGATGCCACGGAAAAGTATTTCTTCCCGGCGATCTCGGAGAAATTTCCCCAGCTAGTGAACAAGGCCTGGAAAGGCCGCTTCCACTACGGCCACAGCCCATCCGCGCCAGGAGGCGCGAAGGCCACACGCAAGTCACCGACCTCGAAGCTCGCCCAAAAGCCTGACTCCGCCATCGGCGCCATCTTCCGTGGAATCGTGCTGGGGCTTTGCATTCTCGGACTGCTGTTCGGTGTGTATTACGCCATGCACCGCGGGAAAATGCAGATGCCGACTCCGCCGCCACATGGGGAGAGTGGCCAGTGATCCGCGATCAGTGCTTAGTTCATAGTTCTTAGTTCTCAGTATTGGCCGCTCGAATCTTGGCACTCTGCACTAAGAACTGAGCACTCGTTTCCCCTATCGCTGCACCTTCCAGCGCGTCTCGGGCGTCAGGTTGATCTCGTCCTTGTTCATCTCGAAACCACAGGCGTGCAACAGATACGCCACGCCCTCTCGACTGCTCATCGTCTGCTTCAGGCTGTGCGCGAAGAGCTCGATGTATTCCTTGTAGCTATCCAGCGCGAGGCTGCCTTCGCCGACGTACCGAGCGAGTTCCTGGTCGTGGCTCTCGATAAGCTCGAACAGCGCCCGCCGCAGCCGCATGCGCATCGCCGGATCGACGACGAGCCGAAACGGATTCGCCGATGGATCGGTGGGCACAGCTTCCTTGGAAATGTCGAAGTCGAGCGTGGCGAGAGATTGATTACGAATGGGATCGTTCATGGTCGGTGAAAGCGTTGGGAAGGAAAGACCGCAGGATTCGCCCGCGACACGCGGGACGGTTGGGAAAAAATCATCGGCGCGACTTGGTCGCCTTGCCCTTGGGTCCGACAGGCTGCGCTGACGCAATCTGCTGCCCATTTGCATCGTAATCCACCACCTGTGTTGCCGCCGTCCCATTGCCGCCCGAGTATACGAAGACGCGCTTGCCGAGAAACTTTCCATCCGCCGAGGTGAAGGACGTCTCCGTGATGCGGTTGGCCCCGTCACGCACATAGCTGGCCTTGTAGGTCACGCTGCCCTTGGCGTCATAAAAAATCGCCCCGATCGAGACGTCGTTCTCCCCGAGCAGGTAGGTGATTTTCTTCACCACTTTGTTCGCGGCGTTCACGAAGGTCTCCTCGGCGGTGTGCTTTTCCGGGTCGACGATCGTCGTGGATTTCGTCCCGTCTTCGTGCAGGCGCGTGGTCACCTTGATCGTGCCATAGTTTTCCTGTGCCGATGCCACGGACACGGCGAAGACAAAGAGGGCGGGAAGAAAAGCCAGGGATTTCACGGGGACGCTACTTTTACGTTGTTTCCGTCAATTCCGCCAGCGGTAAGCGTTGAATCAGGAAAGCAAGAAAGCAGGAACAAGAAACGGATCCTTCCTGCTTTCCTGTGTTCCTAATTCATTTCGTTCTACGCCGCGTCCTCGTCGTGACGGTGATTGAATTGCATGTCGTAGAGCCGGCGGTAGTAGCCGCTCTTGGCGTAGAGCTCGGTGTGCGTGCCCACTTCCTTGATCGTGCCATTCTCCAGGACCACAATCTGGTCGGCGCGTTGGATGGTGGAGAGACGGTGCGCGATGGCCAGTACGGTGCGGCCCTTGGCCAGCTTCTCTAGATCCTGCTGGATGTATTTCTCGGTCTCGGAATCGAGCGCGCTGGTCGCTTCGTCGAGCAACAGGATCGGCGCATTCTTCAAGAATGCGCGGGCAATGCAGAGACGCTGCTGCTGTCCGCCCGAGAGCATGCAGCCTTTGTCGCCGATCACCGTCTCGTAGCCTTGCGGCTGGGCCATGATGAAGTCGTGGGCGTGGGCCAGCTTCGCGGCGTCTTCGATCTCGGCTCGGGTCGCGTCCAACCGTCCGTAGCGGATATTCGCCGTGATCGTGTCGTGGAAGAGGAACGTGTCCTGATTCACCATCGCGATGTGTTCGCGCAGCGAAGTCTGGGTAACCGCATTGACGTCCTGCCCGTCGATCAGGATTCGTCCCGTCGCCGGTTCGTAGAGGCGCTGCAGGAGCCAGAAGAGCGTGCTCTTGCCGGCACCAGTGGCGCCGACCAGCGCGCAGGTCGTGCCCGGGGCGATTTGAATGTTCAGATCGGTGACCGCGGCCGCCTCCTTGCCGTGGTAAGTGAAGGTCACATTCTCGAAGCGAATCTCTCCCTGGCTGACCGCCAGCGCCTTCGCCTGCGGCGCATCGTTGATCGCCGGCGGGCGATCGATCAGCACGAAGACCTTGGTCGTCGCCGCGAGACATTTCTGCAGCAGGATATTGATCTTCCCCAGCGTCTTCGCCGGATCGTAGAGCAGGACCAAGCCGGCGTTCAGCGCGGTGAAAGCGCCGTAATCCAAATGGAATCTCCAGGCGTAAATCAGAGCACCGACGATGCCCAGTGAGGCCACCGTCTCCACGGCTGGGGTTACCATTTCCTGCGCCTTCCGCCAGCGCATAGCGAAGCGTAGCATCTGCAAGTTCGCGGCGTTGAAACGCTCGGCCTCGTAATCTTCCCGCGCATGCGTCTTGACCACGCGCACTCCGGCAAAGGCCTCCTGCATGATCACCATGAGCTGGCCGGCTTCGTCCTCCTCACGCGATCCTGCGCTCCGCACTTTTTTGCCGATGATCAGCACGGGCAGGAGGCAGAGTGGAAAGACGGTGAAGGCGAGCAGAGTGAATTTCCAGTCGGTGCAGAAAAGCGCGACGAGACCGGAAACAATGGCGATCGGCTGCTTGACGATATCGCCCGCGATCTGCGTGAGCGCCTGCTGGGCCACGCGCGTCTGGTTGAAGACAGTCTGCACGAGTTCGCCGGACTTCGCGCGGTTAAAGAACTCGAGCGATTGGGCCATGATGTGCCGGAAGAGGTTCTGCCGGATATCGTCGAGCACACGCTGGCTCACCCAGAGCAGGCAATAGGCGTTCAGGTAGGAGAAGACTCCGCGGACGGCCATCAAGGTCGGGATGGTCGCGCAAATGAGGACGACTTGAATCGTCGTGGCGTGGCCCGGTACGATCGGGGCGGGATGACCCGGAAACCAGGCGGGAAATTTCAGCGTATGGTCGCCGTCGTCGGGAAAAATCAGCGGCACGACCTTCCGGATGAGGAAGACCAGCCCGCCATTGGCCACACCGAAGAGTGCGCCGAAGAGCATGCCCACGGCAAAGCGGCCCTTGTAGGGCTTCAGGTAGCTGGCCAGCCGCATGTAGGGCTCGCGACTTACGCGCAGGAAGTCGCGCAGGGACATCTTGGCTATGTCTTTGCGGGAGATCTTTTTGGATGACATCAGGTATTGGGCTGGCGCGGGAGCGCGAGGAGGGAATCGGTAGCACGAATCACTGCTCCGGTCGAGATCCGGTCCATCGAGGCCCCTTTCATGCGCGGGGTGAACTCCGTGAGCGGCCCGTCGGGTTTGGCCGCGGATAGGACGATGGCGCGGTCGTGCAATGGGCGCCAGTGGAAGGGATTGATCGGGCCGTAAAGGACGACCTGCGGCACACGAAACGCGGACGCAAGATGGACCACGCCGGTGTCGCAGCTGATGACGATCCGCGCCCGGGCGACCAGCGTGGTGAGCTCGACGAGATCCTTGGGGTAACGGATTTCGGCTCTGCCCGACGCCTGGGCATTGGGGATCGAGGCGACGTGTGCGCGCTCGAAAGCATCTGGACCGGAGGTGAAGATGGTCTTCAGCCCGTGCGCGGTGTGCAGGTGCGCCGCGAGTTCATTCCAACGGTCAGCCAGCCAATACTTATCCTCCCGCGCCGTGCCGGGGTGCAACAGGACGTAGGGTTCCGATTCCGGTGTGCTTTCCGGCAGGGTCAGCTCGGGCAAGAGATCGCGCGAGCACTCCGGAGAGGCAGCAGCTACGAGGTCGAGGTAATGCTGAGCCGTGTGCACTTCGCGCACTTTCGATGGGCTCCACGTATTGTAAGCGAGGGAGCGCAGACGATTGCGTTTCACCCATTCGAAGCCGACGCGCTGTTTCGCCCGCGAAAGTGCCGTCGCGAAAGCGGAGCGGTCATTGCCCGTGAAATCGAAGCACATATCCCAGCCGCCGGTGAGTACCTGCTGCCAGGGATTCCAGCCGCGCCCGCGGCCAAAGACCATGCCACCCTGCACGAAAGGGATCGCCGGGAGCAGCGGGGCGGTATTGTCCATCACCCCGAGCACGATCTTCGCTTCGGGCCAGGCGAGATGAATGGCGCGCAGGGCCGGCGTCGTCAGCACCAGGTCGCCAATGCGCTTGAGTTGCAGCGCGAGGATTCTCATGCGGCGATACGGTTCACCAGGCCAAAGGCCTGACACAAGCCAGCCCAAGGCAAAGCGAGTCTGCGAGCGTCGCCCTGGGTTACTGTTGCAAAAGAAGACCTAGCCCTGAAGGGGCGGAACAATTCCAAGCTCCTCGCCGTGTGTTCTGACGCCCCTTTAGGGCTAATCCATTGAGGGACCTCAGACCTAGGGCGGCGCTCGTCCCTCGCTTGCCCTAGGCTGGCTTCTGTCAGGCCTTTGGCCTGGACACCTGCCATCCCGACTTGGGGGTAACCAGACGCCCTCATGTCTTCCGCCGCGCCTCCGCCGCACGATAAGCCTCGAGCAATCGCTGGCCGAAATGTTCCCACGTGAAATTCTCCACCACGCGCTGACGGCCGGCGGCGCCGAGGCGCGCGGCGAGATCGCGGTCGCGATACAAACGCTCGAGCGCAGTGGCAATGGCGTCGGGATCGTTCGGCGGGATGATCAGGCCATTCACGCCATCGAGCACCACATCGCCGGCCTCGCGGGTGGTGATCTGCGGCAGGCCGCAAGCCGCCGCCTCGTAGGTGCACTTCGCACTGCCTTCGCACTCGCTGGGGAAGACGTGCACCGTGGCGGAGCGATAACACTCCTCCACCCGCTGGACGAAGCCCGGCAGCTGGATATCCGGGCCGCCGTATTGCGCGAGGTGCGGCTTCATTTCCTCATGCACCGAGCCGACGAGCACTAGCTCTGCATTCGGCAGGTTCAAGCGCCGCCAGGCGGCAAGCAAATGATGCACTCCCTTGCGCTCGATGAGCGCTCCGACAAAGACCGCCCGAAAAATCTCCGGCGGTTTTTCCGCCGGCGTGAAGCGCATCACATCGACCCCGCGCTGATGCCGGAATAACTTTTCCGGTGCAATCCCCGCGGCAAGAAATGTCTCCTCGGCCTTTTGCGAAAGCACGAGGATGAGGTCGGCCAGATCGTATTCCTCCAGCATTTGCTGGCGGGTGATGAGCAGCCGGTTTTTGAACCCCTGCCAGCCTTTCGCAGCGGCGCGCTCGCGTTCGCTCTTGGTCAGCCGGGCGGGCTTGTCCTTACCCTTGTTTCGGTGCCAGGTGGGGATTTCAATGAGGCTGGGAATGCCGCGCTCACGGGCCACGCGCAGGCTTTTCACGCATTCGCCCGACCAGGTGTGAAAGAGCGTGTAGTCGCCCCGCTGCAGCTCGCGCGCCGCCCGGCGGTCGAGCGCGTGCTTCTTCGCCCCATAGTAAAATTCGCTGTCGAGGCCCGAGAGCAGCCTCACGGGATTCACCCGCAGCGACCCGATGAGCTCCGCCGGAATCTCGCTCTGCCGATCCTCAAACGTGAGCACCCGCCTCAGCATCCCGGCACGATACGCCACCCGCGTGGACTCGAGCGCCACGGCGTCGAGCCCGCTGCCGCCCAATCGGGCGGAGGTGGCGTAAAGCAATTTAGGATTCAGCATTTCGCGTTTAGCATTTAGGCGTCGGAGGTGCCCCCACGCGGCACGATGGCCATGCGGGGTCGCATGGTCTAAATGCTAAATCTGAAATGCTAAATCCTAAATGAAGATCGGTCTCGTTCGACGCGGCTATTCCCGCACCGGGGGGGCGGAGGCGTATCTGCAGCGCTTTGCGGACGCGGCGATCGCGGCCGGGCACGCCATCGTGCTCTTCAGCGAGCGATGGCCGCAGGCGGAATGGCCCCACGAGCTTATCCCCATTGCGAGCGATTCCCCGGAGAGCTTTGCCGATGCCATGATCAAGGTGCGACCGCGGGATGATTGCGATTTCGTCTTCAGCCTGGAGCGCATCCGCACTTGCGACGCCTATCGGGCGGGGGATGGTGTGCACGCCGCGTGGCTGGAGCGCCGCGCGAAATATGAGCCTGCATGGAAGGCCTGGTTCCGGCGTTTCAGCGGGAAACATCGCGAGATCCTGGCGCTGGAGAAGGAGCTGTTCGGACCCCGCGGAGCACGCTCGGTGATCGCAAACTCGGTGCTCGTGCGCGATGAAATCGTAGAGTATTTCCAGTATCCGCTGGAGCAGATCCAGGTGGTGCACAATGGCGTGCCGGAATTCCATGTGGCGCCGGATGCCCGCGCGCATACCCGGGCGTCGCTCGGGCTGAAGGATGATGATTTTGCCGTGCTCTTCGCCGGCTCGGGCTGGTCACGCAAGGGGCTGCGTTACGCCATCGAGGCGATGAACCGGGCGAAGCTGCCGAACGCCACGCTCTTCGTGGCTGGGCGGGGGAACCCGCGCGCCATGCCGAGGAGTGAGCACACGCGCTTCCTCGGTCCGGTGAAGGATATGCCGCCGCTCCTCGCCGCAGCGGATGCGTTTATCCTGCCCACGATTTACGACCCTTTTTCCAATGCGTGTCTCGAGGCCCTGGCTGCCGGGCTGCCGGTGATCACCAGTGCGCAGAATGGTTTTTCCGAGATTATCGAGTCGGGCGTCGAAGGAGAGATTGTTGCCGAGCCAAAGGACATCGTCGGCCTCGCCGCCGCGCTCAAAGGCTGGAGCGATCCCGCCCGCCGCGCCGCCGCCAAGCCGCGCCTGGCCACCTTGAGTGCCAGATACACGATCGAAGAAAACGTGCGGCAGACGCTCTCGGCCATTCAGGCGTTGCGGTAGGTGGCGGGCCCTCTATCTCGCGGTCATCCTGAGCGGAGTGCCCCGGTGGCAAAGTGGCGGGGCACGCAGTCGAAGGATCCCGTCCGATGACCGCGAGAGGGAACGCTTATGCCTCCGCCCCGGACTCCGGAGCCTCCGGCGGCGTGAATTTCCCCAGTGGCGCCACGAGGTTCCCCGGGAGCGGCCACACGCGCTCCTGGATGCGCGGTCCGAGCTGGCGTGACGTGGCATACGCCGCGGTCATCATCTCCATCTTCGCATCGAGATTGTCCACATAGTGCAGCGCCCAAGCCTCGGGTGTTTTCGGCACGACGGGCGAGCCGAATTGCAACTCGCCATGGTGTGAAGCCAGCAGGTGCAACAAGTGCAGCCGCACATCCTCGCTGGCCGGCTGCAGAGACGCCCACGTCGCGGCTTGTTCGGTCGCGAGCACCTTGCGCCAGAGCGCATTCACCAGCTCGATGCCGATGGTGATGTGCCCGAGCATCTCTCCGCGCTCGTCGAATGGCATGACAAAGCCATCCGCCGGCATCGAGTTTTCCCAAAGCTTGCCCGAATCGTGAAAGAGCACGCCGGTCACGAGCAGGTCGCGATTCAGGAACGGATAAGCGGTCGCCACGGCCAGCGCCGCGCGCATCATCTGCGCCACGTGCTCGACCAGCCCGCCACGCCGGGCGTGATGATTTCCCCGAGCAGCCGCCGCCCGACGGAATCGCGCCCCGTATTCGCCCAGAAAGATCGAGGCCAGTGCCCTCAGTCGCGGATCGGCGACCTCACCCACCGACTGCTCGATGAAGGCAAAATCCTCGCCCTGCTTCTCTCTCAGCTCCGGGGAACCGCCGAGCAGGGTGTCCCGCTCCTCCGTAGTCAGCTCGCGGCAATTCCACCGCTTCGCATCAAGGCCGAAACCGCCATTGTGGGCAAATTCACCAGTGACCTCCAGAAAGGTTCCCGAGGCCATCTCCTCGCACGCGGCGAAGGCGGGGGCGTCGCTCCAGGCGCGGAGAGTGATCTTGGCCTCGGCATCGGCCAGGACCAGTTCCCAGAAGGGTTTCCCGTCGCGGGTCTCCTTTTTCGCCAGGGTTTCGACCTGGCCGTGGACCACCGCATCCAGCCGCCCCGCCGTGGCACGCTGCTTAAGCACTGAAAGAGGGAGTATGTCCGGGGAATTCATCGGCTGCCTCCATGCACGCGCTGTCTCCAGCGGGTGTCGAGGCGGAAATGTGTCGAAACGGCCGCAGTACAGTACTTGACAGCAGCCCCGCCCCATAAAATAGGTATCAATGTCATTACATTGCCAATCACGGCAATCCCTCCACATGAAAACCTTCTCCTCCAGAATCCGTGGCTTTTCCCTCATCGAACTGATGGTCGTGATGCTTATTATCGGCATCATCGCAGCCTTTGTCGTCCCCGCGACCTCGAACATCCTGAAGGGATCGCAGATGACGCAAGGATCGCAGATCCTCTACGATCAGATCAGTCTGGCTCGCCAATACGCGCTCTCGAAGAACCACCCCGTGGAGGTGCGCTTCATCCGCTACGCCGATCCGGAAGTGCCCGGTGAACTCGACGCCGGCGGTAATTCCCAGCCGACCAACGGAAATTACCGTGCGATCCAAATTTTCGAAACGCTGGATGCCATCGACAGCGCGACCAATGACTTTGTGCGCGTGCCGCTCGACAAGCCGGCGCTGCTCCCGCAGGCGGTCGTGATCAACAAGGGCTCACTCTCCACGTTGATCCGTGAAGGCAGCGCGCCGCCAACCGCCCCGACGACAGGCACGGCGACCGTTCGCGATCCGCAAATGTCGCGCAAGGTGGGAACCAGCTACGACTACGTCTACTTCCGCTTCATGCCGGACGGCTCGACGAACTTGCCCAGTAAATCCAATACCGATGCCAATGGTTCGTGGTATGTGACGCTTCAGAATATCAACGATCCCGTGTCGGCCACCGCGCCGCCGAATAATTTCTACACCATCCAGATCGATCCGGTGAGCGGGGCAATGAAGCAATTTCGGCCGGGGATCTAAGCGGGTCGAAGGCGCGTGTGTCCGCGCGCCGCTCGCTTGCTAGCTCACCAGCGGCACCGTCCGCTTCTCCTGCGCACTGAGGGCAGCGCTGTCCACAATCTGCTGCCCGATGCGGGCAATCTCCGGATGCAGCGGCCCGCGCTCGAACTCCGCACCTTCCAGCACGGAGATCATATACTGGATCGGGTCCTCAAAAGGCGGGCGCACCGCATCCACGGGCAACTCAAAACCCTCCGGACACCCCGGTGATTGCAGCCGCAGGTGCGTGGCGTAGTCGTAGGCGGAAATGGTCCCCTGCGTGCCGCAAACGACAAAGCCGCACTTTGGCTGCGGCTGGTGAATCCACGGATCGCTGAACGTCCCCCAGCGGGTCTGGATGGTGGAAAGACCGTGGGCGTAGCGGCAGACGGTCACGCTGTGTTCGTCGACCTCCAGCCCCTCGGGTGAGTCCATCGTGCAGGTCACCTCGATCGGTTTGCGCCCACCCTGAAACCACGTCCCAAGGGTCGCGCCATAGCCGGCGTAATCGAGCAGCGAGCCGCCGCCGCGATCCTTTTTGTAAAACCAGCTCGCCCGCTTTTCCTCGGCTGTGGGATGGCACTCCACTTTATCCGCCCGATGGAAGAGCGGTCCGCGATTGCCGCCGTAGTGATGCACGTTCAACACCTCGCCAATCGCGCCTTCATCGATGAGCCGTTTCATCGTGATGTAGCAGGCCGACCAGCGCGTGGGCCAATTGATGGCCAGCAACTTCCCGGTTGCCCGCTGCGCGGCGACCATTTCATCCGCCTCCGCCAGGGACGCGGCAAATGGCTTTTCCACCAGGATGTTCACGTCGTATTCCGCCACGCGCTTCGTCCACAGTCCATGCTCCGCCGTGGCCGGGCATAGGATCACCAAGTCCGGCCGTGTCTTCTCCAGGCACGCACGGTAGTGGGTAAACACCCGCTCGGGAGAAAGGCTGAACGCACCGATCGCGCTCTGCATGCGAGCGGGATTCTGATCGCAAATACCCACGAGCTCCGCCTGCGGATGCTCCTGCACCCGCCGCAGCAAATCGCCCATATGCATATGGTCGAAATTAATCCCGGCGATCTTCCAAGTCTTGCTCATGGCTTATCTGCAATTTGCAATTCGCTATCTGCTATCTGCCATCTGCCATCGGCCATCGGCTAATTTCAATCGGCAATTGCCGATCGGAATTCGGCAATGGTCACGCCACCTTCCACTGCCCGCGATACTCGCGCGTGAGCCACGACGCTTCGCCCGTCCCGCCGGCAAAGTTGTTCTTCGCCGGATCCCACTGGATCTTCTTCCCGTGGTAATAGCCGAGGTTCAGGAGATGGCACGCTGTGACGCTGCGCGCGCCGATCTCCACGTCGCAAATCGGGCGGCTGCGTTTCTTGATCGCGTCGAGGAAGTCCTGCTTGTGATCCGCACTCGAGTAGAGCTTCACCTTGGGATTCACGAGGAATTCCTTCTCCAAGGCATCGAGCTGGTCATTCAGGGCCGGCTTGTCTTCCTTCGCGATGAACTTCGCCTTCTCCGCGCCCTTCACCTGCACGCGAATCTTCCCGCGGTTCACATAGATCTCGCCGTCGCTGCCGAAGAAGGTCACGCCGTTTTCCTCGATGTGCGTCACTTCCACATCGCCCGCGTAGCGCAGCTTGCCGCCGGCCTTGGCCGTCTCCCAGTCGCTCGGCGGAATGACCTCGATCGGACCGCTGTCATCCGCACCCAGGCCCCACTGGGTAATATCGAGATGGTGGGCGCCCCAGTCCGTGACGTAGCCGCCGCCGTACTCGCGATACAGACGCCAGAGCGGGAAATGCGTGTGCACGCCGCGCGGGCTGAGCACCGAATTGTAGCCGCGCATGGGCGCCGGCCCGAGCCACATGTCCCAATCCAGCCCGGGCTCCGCGGCTTCCTCCGCCAGATCGCACGGCTTGCCGGGCACGCCGAAGCCTGCCTCCACCCGCGAGACCTTGCCGATCACGCCATTGCGCACCAGCTCGCACGCGACGCGGAACTCGCGCATCGACCGCTGCATGGAGCCGGTCTGGAACACGCGATCGTGCTTGCGCACGGAGTCCACCAGCGCACGCGCCTCGTGGATGGTATTGGTGAGCGGTTTCTCGCAGTAAATGTCCTTGCCCGCTTCCGCCGCGGCGATGGCGATGAGCGCGTGCCAGTGGTCCGGCGTGGCGATGACCACCGCATCGATGTCCTTCCGGCCGAGCAGTTCGCGGAAGTCACTATAAGTCGCGCAACCCTTGAAATCCGTGCCGCTCGTTTTCGCATACTTGTCCTCGACGATCTTCTTCCCGTCGTTGCGCCGGTTGGTGTCCACGTCGCACACGGCCACGCCTTGCACTTCTTCCTTCCCGAGGAAGCCGCCCATGAGGCCGTGCATCTGCTTGCCGATGCCGATGAAGCCCATGTTGAGGCGCGAGTTGGGCTTCGTCTCCGCCGACCAGATGTGCGACGGCAAAATGAGTGGCGCCACGCCGGCCGCGAGGGTGGACTTGAGAAAGGAACGGCGTGAAGTACGGGGGAAGTTCATAGGCGTAAGAGTGCGTGTGGGGACAATCCCCACGCAAGCCGCTTCATAGCGACAAAATGTGTTCGGGGTGTGCTCTTCCTACTGCGTTTCGCCGGCCGACCGGCTCTTGCTTATCGCTTCACCGCAGATTTCCCGGCCGCCACCGCCTTCAGGTATTCGGGCGCTGGCCGGCCCGCCTTTTCCAACGTCGCTATCATCCGTTCCGCCAGCGGGGCAGCATCCCACACATGGTCCTTCCGCGGAATGATGTCGCGCCCTTCCGGATCGAAGAAGCGCACGACCTGATAATTCCACCCCGGCTCCCCATAGCGCTGCAGGACCTCGGCATCGGCGCCGGAGCCGTTGTTATGAATGAGCAAGGGCGTAAATTCAGTCTCGATCGCTCGCACGATGAGTGGATCGGAAAGTACATCGCGGCCGAATCGTTTGCACCCCAGGCAGCCGGGCACCTCTTGGAAAAGGGCAAACACGGGCTTTCCCGAACGCTTACTCGCTTGCAGCGCCGCCGGCAGCACCCGCCCCCAAGCGACCTTGCCGACTTCCTCATGCGGTTGCTCCGCCGCTACTTCGCGGGAACAGGACATGGCGGTGATGGCAAGAGTCAGCGACAGACAGCGAAGGACCGTGGAGTTCATGAGATCGGTGATGAGGAAACGAAGGAGTCGGGGCTTTGATTGCATCGACCCGTGTCGCCGGCTGCCAACTCACGCTTCGGTGCGCTGCTCCACGCCCGCACTCTCAATGCCCGCGCGACCAGGATTCAACGCCGGTGGGACTCTTGAACTGCAACTGCCGATCATCGAGGGTGATGATGCGGCCGGCAAATCGCCTGGCCTCCACGAACTCCGGGGCGGTGCCCGGAGTGAAGGTGAACGAAAAGCGACCTTGCCCACATGTCCAGTTTCCAGGGACGTTCTGGGCCATCCGCAGCCCCTGCTGCACATAGCTGAGCTGAAGGCTGCCCTGCCCATTCGCTTCGAGGCGCAAAGTCATGGTGCACGGCGTGCTTTCACGCAGGAATTCCTGCACCCAGGAACCCGTCAAGTCATCCGCATGATCTAGCCCACGGTGGTGATTCGCGTACCAATAACCCGCGGCGGCCAAAAGGACGATGAGCAGGAAATTGCGCACGCCTCCTTACGAAGCATGGGCGATGCCACCCAAGCAGGGCGCAAGGTATTACCGGCTCTTTACCGTGTCGCAGGCGGGCACCGGGCTACGCCATTCCGAGGAAGTCGACAATCGTCTCCACGATTTCTCCCAGTGCCATGTCCTTTGTCACGGCCAGAAAATCGGTGCAGTGCGCTTCGAGGAAAGTTCGGTCGGTATCCCGGTTTCGCCCCGAACCGGTCCGATTCTCATACTCCGCCGCCCACTCCATGAAGGATCGATGCTCCTCCTCCATATCTCCGCCGGAATCGATGCGGGCTCCAAACCGGCTCCTTTGCCGCTGCAGCAATCGGCTCAGTCGTACTTCCCGCGGGACACCCAAAAAGACTCCGTGGGTGGGCTCCAGCGCCTGCAATCCCCACGTGGCCACGGAGCCGCTGAGGATCCAGTTTGCCTGCCCGTCCAAGGCCGCACCTAACATGCTGCGGCGCTCTTCGGGTGCGTATTGTTCCTGGAATGGTGGATCCGTCGGCTTGTGGAAATACGAGTCCGAGTCCAACACCGGCACTCCCAAGCGCTCGCCAACCGCCTGCGCGGTCGACGTGCAGCCGGATCCCGGCCCGCCCGATATCAGTAACCGGATCATCGTTCGCCCGGCAGCCATGGTCAGCGAATCCCGGCCGCCTGCTTCACGGCATCCACGATCGCCCGATCATCGTCGCCCTTGTCCCAGACCAGCTGGAGAAACTGCGGCAGCGTCATGCCGTGCCGGCGCAAAAATGGACGGTCGCCGCCGCAGCCATACATCAGGTCCGGGTCCATCTCGCCCCGCAGTTTGATCCGCGCCTTGGCGATGAGCCGTGGCAGCCACGCGATGCCATCCACCGCCGCAGACTTGGCCGGTAGCTCCCGCATCGGCACCACCCGCCCAGCGGGTTGGCCGCGCATCACCTCCAGGAAGTAAGCCCGCCGAGTCGCCGTCACCGCCAGCACCGTCTCGAAATCGAGATCGTCCCAGTCGAGCGAGTCATCGATGAAATCAAACAACTCCTGCGCCGTGCAGCCGATCTTCGCGAGAAACGTCACATCCTCGGGCGCAAACATCGTGCGCGCCGATTTCCGCCCGGTCTTCCACGCTGCGACCCCGCGTTCCCACACCTTGCGAAATTCCAGTTTCCAGTCGTTGTTATCTTTCATCATTCGCGCGCAAACGTAGCCAAGCCTCTGGTGCGCGCAATCCTGCCCGCTCGACAGGCGTTCCTCAAACCAGGCGCGCCAGTTCCGCCGGGAGCGGGGACTCGAAGCGCACCTCTTCGTTCGTCACGGGGTGAGGAAAGCGCAGGCGCCAGGCGTGGAGTGCGAGGCGTTTGGCGGGATTGCTCTTCGCCTCGTATTTTTTGTCACCCACGATCGGGAACCCCGCCTCGGAGAGGTGGACACGGATCTGGTGGCGGCGGCCGGTCTCCAGCGTCAATTGCACCTGGGTCCGGCCCTTGCCTCGCTTCATCACGCGGTAGTGGGTCACGGCGTGCCGCGTGGTCGGGTTCTGCGGCACGCTGAAAACTTTGAAAGGATTCGACTCATCGAGCCAGGAGCGGAAGGTGCCCTTGTCGTCGGGCAGTGAGCCTTCGACCACCGCCTGGTAAATCTTCTCTGCCTCCTCCCAGCGCGTTTGCAGCAGCCCCTTGGCTGCCGCCGTCTTGGCGAAGACCATGAGGCCGCTCGTCTCGCGATCCAGCCGATGGACGATCCAGAGACGTTCTTTCGCGCGGATATCATTTCCGCGCAGGTATTCGGTGAGTTGAAAATAGGCGGTCTTTTCCTCTTCCGCCTCGCTGGCCATGGTCAGGAGCTCGGGCGGCTTGTCGATGACGAGGATGGTCGCGTCTTCGAATAGAATCCGGATGCCGTCGCCGACCACGTCGCCGGGCACGGCGAAACGATCGGAGCGGATGCCGACCACGTCGCCGGGTTTCAAGGGATGATTGAATTGCGTGACGACCTTGCCGTTCACCGTGACGGCCTTGAACTTCAGCCAGGTGCGGACCTGTTTCTTTTTGACGTCCGACCAGGCGCTGAAGAGATATGAGAGAAGCTCCGCCGGCTGTTCGACGGTGCGTGGTTTTTGCATGAGAAGGTGAAAGTAGAGCGTGGACCGAAAATGCGATGACCGGAACTTTGATCACCGATCCGTTGATTGACACGGATTTCCTGCTTTTTTTCCATCCGCTTCATCGTGAACACTTGCAAATCTACCGCCGCGAGGAACCTAAAATATGGGCGGAAGCCTGGTCGACAGTTCCATGAGGAGCTAGGACTGCCAGATCATGTCGCACGCATGCGGTTCAATTTCAAATTGCCGACAAGCTAATTTGGCACGCGAAGAAGGCCTCACCGTTGCCTCAATTTCCCGAGGCCACGTGGCAGTCACCGAACAGCACATTGGAGGCGTGATTATGGACATCGGAATAGTCGAATGCCACTAAGAGCTGGGAAAGCGTGACACTCGCCACATTCCCCGCCCAAACCATTTTGGCCGAATGCACGTTTTGCCCATTCGCCATGGGGCACCATTCATAGCTACTCTTTTCTTTGACGTAATAGTTTGGGCCGCTGATATCGGAGCGGCAGCGCAACGTCGCCGCGGTAACACCGTAAGGTTTTAGGACATCGAGGAGGTTTTGGGCTCCGTCACTCGCAGAATAGACGGGCTCAGAGGGCCAGGGTTCTATCACGGGCATCGTCTGATCATGTTCTCCGGCGTACAGCTGCGCCGCTATACCGATCTGCCGAAGATTCGAAAGGCAGGCTACCGAATCTGCTTTCTGTCGCATGGCGGCGATTGTCGGCAGGAGAAGCCCGGCCAAACAGGCAATAATGCCGATGACCATTAGCAGTTCGAGCATCGTAAACCCCTGATCATTGGGAAACCGTTTCATATGTCATTTGTCTTTTTCTGCGAGTTGGCTATCTGGCGGTCCATCGATTTGCGAACCGCGGGTGGGGGAAGATGAATCGCCCTGCCATCTCCCGGAGGCTCGCCGTTGGGAGTCCCCCCAGCCGATGGGGCACCTGGCGGGCCGTCGTCACCGAAAGTCGGTGGAATGAAATCGGCGGGCAGGGGATTCTGAGCGAAGTGTGCATCCATTTTAGCGCGGCGTTGTGCCT
>JBGGMZ010000223.1:0-6505 GCA_041287745.1 Chthoniobacter sp.
GCGCTATGTCCTGCCTTGGATTTACGTGTGGTTCATCTACAAGCAAATCCGCACGGCCCACGCTGGCTATGTGGATTATCACCTCGCCGTCCGCTTCGGGCTGCCTCACGAGTCGTGGCCGCTCTTCTGCGCCTCGATCACGCGCATTGTCCTGCTTACCGTCCTGCTGCTCTTCACCGGGCTCACCTTGCTGCTGAACCGGCGACCCAAGCATCTCCCCACCAAGCTCGTCCACATCACCGTGCCACTGGCCATGAGTTACTACGTTTTCCTCTACGGCATGCTCGACAAGTTGCCGGAGGATTTGCGGGAGAACCTGCTTCCGGCTGCGTGGCAAGTCCCTGCGGCGGCCGCAGCGGTGATCATCAGCATGATCGGCTACGCGATCAGCTTCTGGGGCATTTGTAACCTCGGCCGCTCCTTCGCCGTGTTGGTGGCGGTGCGCAACGTAGTCACCGCCGGCCCGTACGCCTATGTCCGGCATCCCATGTATCTTGGCTATCTGATCGAGCTGTTCGGCCTGGTAATCGCATCCTTCTCCCTCGGCATGTTCCTCCTCGCAGCCGGCTACATTTTCCTCATGGTCGTACGAGCCCAACTCGAGGAAGACCGCCTCGCCGAGGCCGATCCCGGCTATCGCGAATACATGCAGCGCACGGGCTTTCTCTTCCCGCGTTTCGGCACGAAACGGGCGGCGAATTAGCGCGCCCTTCAGCTACTTCCAGCGCTCGACGAGTTCAACCAGCGTGCGGATGCCGAAGCCGGTCGCGCCGCGCGCCAGGTCGGCACGGTCTTTCTCGCGATGCGCCGTGTAGGCGATATCGAGATGCGCCCAAGGCGTCTCCTCGGCAAAGGTCCTCAGAAACGCCGCCGCCGTGCAGGCCCCGCCGAGGCGGCCGCCGGAGTTTTTGATCAGCGCGACGTCGCTGCGAATCTGCCTCTCGTAATCGTCGAAGAGCGGCATGGGCCAGATGACCTCGCCAGCAGTTGCAGCCGCCGCCAGCATGCGTTCACGCAGCTTGTCGTCGCTGCTCCAGAAACCGGCCGCATATTCGCCCAGCGCCACACCGCACGCGCCAGTGAGCGTCGCCAGGTCCACGATGGCCGCAGCCTTCAAGTCGATGCGGGCATAAGCGATCGCATCCGCCAGCACCACACGGCCCTCGGCATCGGTATTGACGATCTCAATGTGTTTGCCGTCGTAAGTCGTGACGATATCACCCGGGCGATAAGCGTTGCCACTGGGCATGTTCTCCGCGCTGGCGATCACACCCACGACATTCCGCTTCACGCCGAGCGCCGCGATCGCCGCCATGGCGCCGAGCACGGCGATGCCACCGCACTTGTCGAAGATCATCTCTTCCATGTTCGCCGCCGGCTTGATCGAAATGCCGCCGGTATCGAAGGTGATCGCCTTGCCGACGAGCGCCACTGGTGCCTCGGTCTTCGCGCCACCCCGATGCTCGATCACGATCATCCGCGGCGGGCGCACACTGCCCTGCCCCACTGCGATCAATCCGCCGAACTTGCCGGCCTTGAGCTCTTTTTCCGTGAGCACCTTGATCTTGAATCCATATTTGCGCCCCAGCTTCTCAGCATGGGCCGCGAGCGTTGCCGGATAGAGCAGGTTGCCCGGCAGATTGCCGATATCGCGCACCGCATTCGTCGACTCCGCGATCGCTTGCGACCGGGTCACGGCGCGCCTGACTGCAGCGGTATCGCCCGCCAGCACGTGCACGGAAAGACTGGCGATCCCGTCCGTCTTCTTCGTCTTGAAATGCTCGAACCGGTAATCCGCAAGCAACGTTCCCTCGACCGCAGCGCCCGCGAATTGCGGCCACTCATCGAGTTGCAACATCAGGTGATGCTCGCCAATCTTCTTCAGGAAGATCGTGGCCGCACCCGCGGCGGAACGGAACGTCGCCGCATCCATGCTCGCACGCAGCCCGAGACCGACATAGAGCACGCGCTCCTGCCGCACGTAGAAGAAGGCATTCGCCTTGCCGGAAAACTCCGCCTCAGGCACCGCCGGCGTAATCTTACCCCGAGCATCCTTGGGGACGAAACGGACAGTAACTGCGCGCTTGGGGGCGACTTCGGGGCCGACGGAGATTTTCACGGTTTTAATTCACGGCTTAGAGTTGGACGACCTGGGTGTTCTTGATGTCACCTTCCGCGGTCAGCTCCTTGATGAGCGCATCGCCCGGGACGGAATCGAGATTCAGAACGGTGAGCGCTTCGCCACCCGCTTCGTTGCGGCTGAGCGACATGCCGGCGATGTTCACCTTGTGCTTGCCGAGCAGCGTGCCGACGTGGCCGACGATGCCGGGGCGGTCGCGGTTTTCGAACAGGAAGATTACGCCCTCGGGCTTCGCTTCCACATGGCGGCCATTGACCTTCACGATGCGCGGCGTGGTGCCGAAGAACGTACCGGCCACGCTCACCCACCCGCTCTCGCCCGTGGCGGTAAGCTCGATCAGTTCGGCAAAATCGCCCAGGCTGCTCTCCCGCGATTCAGTGACCTTGATTCCGAGATTCTCCGCGAAGGACACGCAGTTCACGACATTCACATCGCCACCGCCGGCGGCGCGCAGGAACGAAGCCAGAATCGAACGCGTCACCGGTGTGGTGTCGCTGTCATTGACCTTCCCCGAATAATTGATGTTGAGGCTTTCCACGCGCTTGGCCGCGACCTGCGAGAGGAAATGGCCGAGCTTCTCGCCGAGGGCGATGTGGGGGCCGACGACGGCGAGCGTCTTCGCGTCGATGCTCGGCATGTTAACCGCATTGCGGATTTCGCCGCTGAGGAGCGCGGCGCGGATTTGCTCCGCGACTTCGATGCCGACGCCTTCCTGCGCTTCCGCCGTGGAGGCGCCGAGGTGCGGGGTGAAGATGAGATTCGGCAGGCCGCGCAGCGGTGAATCCGCCGGGAGCGGCTCGACCTCGAAGACGTCGAGGGCGGCGGCGGCGACGTGCTTCGACTTCAGCGCTTCGACGAGCGCAGCTTCATCGATCAGGCCACCACGCGCGCAGTTCACGATGCGCACGCCCTTCTTGGCCTTGGCCAGGCGCTCGGCGTTGAGCATATACTTGGTCTCCGCGGTGAGCGGCATGTGCATGGTGATGAAGTCGGCCTGCGGGATGATGGCGTCGAGGCTCTCGACGAGTTCCACCTGCAGCGAACGGGCGCGGCTGGCCGAAAGATACGGATCATAAGCCAGAACACGCATGCCGAAGGCGATGGCGCGGCGGGCGATCTCGGTGCCGATACGGCCCATGCCGAGGATGGCGAGGGTCTTGTTGTAGAGCTCCACACCGAGGAAGGTTTTGCGGTCCCACTTGCCGCTCTTCACGCTGGCGTCGGCCTGCGGGATATTGCGCGCGGTCGAGACCATGAGCGAGAAGGCGTGCTCGGCGGTCGAGATGGTATTTCCACCCGGCGTATTCATCACGATGATGCCCCGCTTGGTGGCGGCGTCCACGTCCACGTTGTCCACACCCACACCGGCGCGGCCGATGACCTTCAGATTGGTCGCGGCTTCGATGACCTTGGCCGTGGCCTTGGTTTCGCTGCGGACGACGAGGGCGTTGAATTCGCCGATGATCGCGAGGAGCTCATCGGGTTTGAGGCCGATTTTGACGGTGACGTCGAGCAATCCGCCATTGGCGAGTTCATCAATGCCCCGCTGGGCGATGGGATCGGCGACAAGAACTTTAGGTTTGGACATGGCTGTGAAAAAAGAGCGGCAATTCTCGGCACCACGCGGGAAAGCGCAAACGAAAATTCCCGTTAACGGGAACTATGACGCGAATAAAGGCCCTCCGGCGCCTTACTGCTTGATGATCTCCTTCACGTAGATCGTCACGACACCATCCGCCCCGCGGCGAATGTCGCTGACGAGGTAGGGCCGCGTGCCATCGCGGACGAAACGGTCCTGCTCCTGCGGAGGGACAGAGCCAGCGGGATATTCCACGACGATACGCGGCGACTGCTCAACCGGCCGAGTGGCATCGCGCAGCACCGCCCGGCCGGTGCCGGAAGCCGTGACGCGGAAATCACCACGCAGATAGAGTCGCTCACTCACATCGCCGCGATCGGCCAGTGAGTTGACATCCTCCAGCGAAATGCCGCGCGCTGGCGGTGCCTGACCGGGCGCATAGGTGCGCCACGACGCACCGGAGTTGCCCATATTGGGGTCGCGTTGGGCGGCGATGAAAGGCTGTAGCGGCACGCCATCCGGCGACATCCTAGGAAGCGGCGGCGCAGAAGCCGACAGCGGCGTAGCTGCAGGCGGTTCCGGCTGCGTAAGCCGGGGTGTCGGAGTAGCGATATTGGTCACCAGCATCCTCGGCGTCGGCATGGCCGCCGGGATCGGTGTCGGTGCAACGGAAGCAAAATGTTTCGGCGTCGGCTGGCCGGCGATCGGCATCGGCGTGGACACCTTCGGTTGCGGCAGGGCACCAGTTTCCGGGGTCGGCTTGCCCGGTTCCACCACATCGACCCGCACGATTTCCGGCTTGGTGGCATTCGGGTCCACTCCGCTGCCATCCGCCAGGCCAGGCAGCGGATGATCGCGACGATAGTTGGCGTATTTGCGCAGACCTTCCTGCAGGTACTGCCCCTTCATGACAGGAAGACCGGGCACCATGTTCAAGGTCAGCGGCGGCTCGAGGCTGAAGGTGCCCGCCCCCTGCTTGAGCGCATAGGTGCCATAGAGCAGCGGCACCACGGTGAATTGCATGCGGCCATCCGGGATGCGCTCGATATGGATCACGGCCGAGAGATCGTTCGTGCGCTCCAGCTTCATGTCCATGCCGGTCTGGAGGAGCGGTCGCAGCGACGACACATTGCGAGGCGAGGTCGTATAGACGTGCTCGATCACCACTTGGGGAAACTCCGCCGCCTGCGCCAGCGCCACCATGCCCGAAGGGAACATGTCGGAGGTCTTCAACTCGGTCGAATCCAGGATCACATAGCGCCCGGTCACATACGTCACGAGTTTCTTGGTCTCGCGGTAGTTGCGGATGTAGTTGCGCAACAACTCCGCGTTCTCATTCTCCAGCTCCAGCCGGTTGTATTTGCCGTAACGCTCGAAGAGCTTCTGCGCGGTGAGGAATTCGCCGGGCGGCGCCGCGGTCACTTCAAACCGAAGCGGCGCTTCGATCTTCTTCAGCTTCTTCAGGATCTCGTAGGCCTTGGGCTGCTCGGGATGACCGAAGATGTAAAAGCTCCCCATCCAGCAGGCAAAGGCTGCGCCGATCAGGAGCAGGATGAAGACCGTCCAGAGAAAGAGGTTATCGTGGCCTTTCGGCTCGGCTTCGGCGTCGTCGTATCCGTAAAAATCGTCGGCCATGGGAAAGCGGCGGGAGCGTTGGGCGCTTCCGCAAATGAATCAGTGTTGTGAGCTGGCTTCGGCGTTCGCAGGCTCGAAGGATGTGCCGCAGCCGCAACTACGGACGGCATTCGGGTTCTGAATGCGGAAACCGGCGCCGGCGAGGTCGTCGCTGTAATCGATCGTCGACCCGTCAAGAAATTGCCGGCTTTGCTCGGCGATGATGACCTTCACGCCTTCGCGCTCCACGATCTCGTCGCCAGGCTCGGCGTGACTGAAGCCCATGCCATACTGCAGCCCGGCGCAGCCGCCGTTCTCGACGTAAATGCGCAGACCTTTGGTTTGGTCATCCTGCTCGCGCAACATGACCTGGAGCTGCCGGATGGCCGGTTCAGTGACTTGAATCATCGGAAAGGACGTTAACAGTGGAATGTGAAGGTGGAAAGTGACAAGTGACGGCCTCTGGCGTTCACTTTGCCCTGCTATCCTTCAGCATTCGTCATTCCTTCTCTAGTCCTTCGTCCATTTTCCATCCGTGTCCCGCATCGCCCTTCTCTCTGAACAAGTCGCCAGCCAGGTGGCTGCCGGCGAAGTCGTGGAGCGCCCGGCCAGTGTGGTGAAGGAGCTGGTGGAGAACTCCATCGATGCCGGGGCGAAGAAAATCGAGGTGGCCATCCGCCGCGGCGGCATCTCATCGATCCGGGTGGTCGACGACGGCTCCGGCATGGATCGAGATGACGCCCTGCTCTGCCTGGAGCGCCACGCCACGAGCAAGATCCGGACAGGCGATGACCTCGCCTCCATCCACACACTGGGCTTTCGGGGCGAAGCGCTGCCCAGCATCGCCAGCGTGTCCCGCTTCCGCCTCGCCACTCGCGAGCCGGGCGCCTTGGCCGGCACGGAGGTGATCGTCAATGGCGGGAAGATCGAGAGCGTGAAGGATTGCGGCGACGCCCCCGGCACGCAGATCGAAGCGCGCTCGCTCTTCTACAATCTCCCCGCGCGCCGGAAATTCCTCCGCACCGAGAATACCGAGTCGAGCCATGTGGAGCATCAGCTTCATCTGCAGGCCATCGGGCATCCGGAGATCGGCTTCGTTTTCGTAAATGACGAGCGGGTGGTCTATCAGCTCCCGCCCACTGCGCATCTGCGCGAGCGTATCCGCGACTTGT
>JBGGMZ010000224.1:0-3576 GCA_041287745.1 Chthoniobacter sp.
CGTCGTGCGGATGGAAGAGATGCGGCAGTCGATCAAGATTCTGCACCAGGTGATCAACACGCTGCCCGGCGGGCCGATCAACGTCACCGACGCGAAGAATTTCCCGCCGCCGAAAACGACGGTGCTGACGAAGATGGAGGAACTCATCCATCACTTCATCGTGCACACCGAGGGCGTCGATGCGCCTCCGGGCGAAGTTTACTTCGGCCACGAAAACCCGAAGGGCGAACTCGGCTTCTACATTTACTCGAAGGGCGGCGGCACCCCGCACCGCCTGAAGATTCGCAGCCCCTCGTTCTGCAATCTTTCGGTCCTCTCGAAGATCCTCCCCGGTCACATGATGAGCGACGTCGTCGCCATTCTGGGCTCGCTGGATTTCGTGATGGGCGAGTGCGACCGCTAAGGCGCGGCCCATTTTCGAGAGCGGCGTCCGAACCGGAGGCTTGAAAGAGTATTGGTTTGGATGCTGACCGGACACCGTCGGGCGGCACTTACTCTTTTCCGCGTTTTTTTTTGCGTCTATTTAAGTGTCTCTGCCGGAGGACTTGATGAAGGAGTGGTAATGTCGGGTGGCGACGACAAACACGTATATCGACCTCTGTTTAACACAGCGGGCATACGTATTGCTGGACTGGGGACTCGCTTTATGAGCACTTTCGAAGGTCTATGAGTGCAGAGATGCATCAGCCAGAGCAGAACGCACCGCCCGGAGCCACACAGCCGATCGGTCTGTCTTCGACCTCGGACCGGCTGGTAAATCCCAATCTCTCCGGCTCTCTTGCCGCAGATCACGAGGCGCTGCAAAATGACCTCGTCCAGGCGCAGGATTTGGCCGCGGATTTCCAGCGGCAACTGGCCGGCAAATCGAACGAATACGCCCAGCTGAAACAGATTCTCGAGAAGACCCAGAAAGACCTGGAGCATTTCCAGGCAGGCATTGTGGAACTGCGGGCCGAGCGCCATCGGCTGGCCAACGAAGCCATGCGAGCGACCGCTTTCGAGGCCAAGTTCATGAAGGTGACCGCGGAGCGCGACCGGCTGAAAGTCGAACTCGAAGTCGTGCGTTCGGCGCTGGATAGAACCGGCGACGACATGACGATGCAATTGCGCGACCGGGACCGGCACATCGCCGAACTGGTGGTGGAGATGGTGGGACTGCGACAGGCCCTGGAGGAAGCCCGGAAGGGGAACGGCGCTCCAGTCGTCTCCACGCCCGCGCCCCTGGTGGCTGCGCCACCGCCCGTCGCCAGGACACCAGTGCAGGCCGCTCCGTCGGTTCTCCCACCGCTGACCGAGGCTGACATGCCGGACGTCGTGATCGTGCGCGCGCCGAGGTAACCGCATCTGGAATCATCCGGGGAGCGGTCGCAAAAAATGCGGCCCGCTCCACGCCGAAGCGAAGAGCGGGCCGCCCCACTTGTGCAGTCATGTTATCCCCCGATCTCATGACCACAATATTATGGTATTTTCGAAGTGGTGCCTTAGTGGCGTGGGCAACCTGGCCGAGGCATATGGCCGTTCCGTGACGGTCCTGCGAAGACTGGGTGAACTTTGCGGCTTAGGCGCCGGTCAGCTTTGACGCATCGCCTACGCGTCAGCACGGTCCGAATTTTTGCTGTCGAAACGAGCCGAATCTGCAAGCATCGCGCCGTGCCATGAACTCCTCTTTTTCCCGGCGCACACCACTGCTTTTGGCGGGGTCGGGCGGAGCTTGTGAAAAGTTTCACAAATTCCGCTTGCGAGTCTGCGGCCGCATTCGCACACTGCGAGGCAACGTGCGTTCCATGCCCGCCACTGCGCTTTCCCTTTCTCTGGTCCTCGGCCTTTCGGCCTGTGGACCTCGCTTGGCGGATCGTAATATTGACGCTGTGAATCGTCTCTACGAGCAGGCGGAAAAAAGCGGCAAGGCGCTCTCCATCAAGGAAGTCGAAGCCGTGCTCGGCCAGCCCATGCGCACGGAGTCGTTTCCCATCGAGATGCAGACCACCAAGGAACTGCCCGGCGTGCGCTATTACTACAAGCAGGATGGCCGCACGATCGAGCTTCACTTTGTGGACAACAAGCTGATCCGCCGCGTCGATCACTTCGGTGAAACGCCCGCGCCCGAGGAGAGCGAACGCCACATCATGCATCGCGCCACCCCGGCTCCCGAGGCCGGCTCGCAGCCACCCGCCGCCACGCCCAGCCAGCCCAACTGATTTTCCAAATGGAAGTCCCATCCGACCTGCTCGCAAAAATCGACGAAGCGATCTCGCACTATCCCGTTTCAAAGCGGAGTGCCTCGCTGCCCCTGCTGCACCTCTGGCAGGAGCACTTCGGCTTCGTCAGTGACGAAGCCGTCGCCTGGATCGCCCAGAAACTCGAGCTGTCGCCGATCAATATCCTCGAGCTCGTCACGTTTTACCCCATGTTCCGCCGCGTGGCTCCGGGCAAGCGCCACATTCGCGTCTGCCGCACGCTCTCCTGCGCCATGGCCGGCAGCTACGAGTTGAAGGAAAAGATCGCCGCCGCCGCCGGGATCGACCTCAAGAAGTGGGCTGAGGATGGCGCGCATCATGCGAACGCCGGTCACGGCAATCCCGTCGCGGTGTCTCCGGATGGCGAATACTCCATCGAGTTCGTGGAGTGCCTCGCGAGCTGTGGCAGTGCGCCGGTCGCGATGGTAGACGACAATTTCAAGGAGAACGTGAAGCTTGAGGACGCCGCGAAGCTTCTCAAGCTCACCCGCAGCGATGCTACGATGCCCCGCATCCGCGCTCCCCATCCCCGGGAGAAGCGCGTTGTCTTCAAGAACATCGATCGCGAAGGCTGGACGAACGACCTCAATTGCTACCTGAACGACGGCGGCTACAAGCAGCTCGAGCAGGCGCTGAAGATGAAGCCGGAGGAGATCGTGGAAGAGGTGAAGAAGTCCGGCCTGCGTGGCCGTGGTGGCGCCGGCTTCCCTTGCGGCGTGAAGTGGGGCTTCATCAAGCGTGGCGGCCCAAAGCCGACCTACCTCATTTGCAACGCCGACGAATCCGAGCCCGGCACGTTCAAGGATCGTTACATCATCCATCAGGACCCGCATCAGTTGATCGAAGGCATGATCATCTCGTGCTTCGCCGTCGGTGCGAATCTCGCCTACCTCTACATCCGCGGTGAATTCCCGGAAGGCGCGCAGATCCTGGAGAAGGCACTGGCCGAAGCCCGTGCGAAGAATTTCCTCGGCAAGAATATCCTCGGCTCCGGCTTCGACCTCGAGATCTACGTGCACCGCGGCGCGGGCGCTTACATCTGCGGCGAGGAGACGGGCCTCATCGAATCACTCGAGGGCAAGCGCGCCTACCCGCGCATCAAGCCGCCTTACTTCCCCGCGGTGCTCGGCCTCTACCAGTGCCCGACCATCGTGAACAACGTCGAGACTCTCTGCGACGTGAAGCACATCCTCGCCATGGGCGGCGGCGCGGAATACGCCAAGCTCGGCAAGCCGAATAACACCGGCACCCGCATCCTCTGCGTGAGCGGCGACGTGAAGCGTCCCGGTTATTACGAAGTGGAAGTCGGCAGCATCACCATGGGCGAGCTCATCAATGA
>JBGGMZ010000225.1:0-20439 GCA_041287745.1 Chthoniobacter sp.
GAAGGACCTCAAATCTCCGTGGGTTTTCGCGCGGAGCCATGCGTGCGTCCGAAGCCACTTCTCTTCCGTTGTCGGACTCGTATTCCGAAGAGAGCGCCCGTTCTCTGGGAAGGCGTGTCAGCTCCGCGAGAACCCGCAGAAGCTAGAGGTCCTTCGCTCCGCCATGCTTCCCCCGCTACGCTCAGGATGACCGGCCTTTTTTGGAACACGCTAGCGCGCGGGGCGTGTGACAACCGACAATTTAAAACCGAAACCGCCCCAGCAGCGCTCGCGCTTACTTCTTGAGCTTGCGCAGCTCCATCGAGGCCTGCTGCGCGGCAAAGTTTTCCTGATATTGCGCCATCACCTGCTCGTAAATGCGGCGGGCGTCTTCGGTCTTCCCTTTCTGTGCGAACAGGCGGGCCTGGCCGAGGAGGGCGAGGGGAGCGCTGAAGGTGTTGGCGTAATTCGTCGAGACCTTCTGGTAGGTGCTCAGCGCTTCGTCCACTTTGCCTTGCTGCTCGAGATTGGTGGCGAGGCTGGTCCACGCACCGCTGATCAGCGGGTGCGCGGGATATTTGTCGATGAAGGTGTGAAGCGTGGTGGAGGACTCGTCGAGCTTGCCTTCCGCGCGCTGTTTGTCCGCCAGGAGAAGGTAGGCATCGCCCGCGGCGTTGCTGCCGGAGTAATCGGAAATCACCTTGCGATAATCGTCTGCCGACTTGGCATTCGCGAGCGACGCCTGGGCCGAGGCATCGTGCTTGTTGCGGATGAATTCCGAGAGTCCGTAGCCAACCAGCGCGAGCACGAACAAGCCGACCAGGAGCAAGATCTTGCTCTGGTGCTTGATCCAGAAAACCAGCGGATCAAATCCGGGGTCGGTAACGGGGGCAGAAGGCGTCGGGCTGGGCATAGGGGCGGGCAAGGTTCCAAAAGACCTGCCATCACGCAAGGCTCAATCGCGCCGGGCTAAAATCTGATGTTCCTGGCGCGTCTTCACGATGCTGTTTGCCGGGACCACGCCGCGCCAGACTGTGCCGGGGTAAACGACCGAATTGCGCCCGATGAGCGAGCCGGGATTGATCACCGAATTGCAGCCGATCTCCGCCCGGTCACCGATGATCGCCCCAAATTTCTTCAAGCCCGTCGGCACGAGCCCTTCCGAGGTAGGGACGACAATTTCGCCATGGTCGAGTTTCACATTTGAGAGGATGACGCCGGCCCCGAGGTGACCGCGATAGCCGATGATCGAGTCACCCACGTAATTAAAGTGAGGGATCTGCGCTTCGTCGAAGATGATCGAGTTCTTGAACTCACAGGAGTTGCCCAGCACGCAGCCGGAGCCGACGATCACATTTTCGCGGATGTAGCAGCCGTTGCGAATCTCGCAGCCTTCGCCGATCCAGGCGGGCCCTTTGATCATCGCGCCCTGCTCGATGACGGTGCCTTTGCCGATGAAGACGGCGCCGCTGATGAAGGGCTTGCCGACGAGTCGCCCCTGGATCGCCGGCTTGAGGCGAAACTGCAGGTAGCTGGTGATCTGCTTGAGCGCGTCCCACGCATTCACCGAATTCTCGAACAGCATGCGATGCTCGGTGTGATTCAGGTCGAGGTAATCGCCAGGGGAAAAGGTCATCGTTGAGATAGTGCTAAGAAAATACCGAATGTCGCCTGCTGTCTATATCGGACGTCCGCAGCCGGGAGCCAATCGCGCGCTGTGCGGACGTACTGCCTCGGACTACGCCGAAGGCGTTGAATCGTCCAGCCCAGGGTTGCGAGGAACGAGCTACCCTGGGTTTGGTTTGAAAATAGTACCCCACCCTGAAGGGGTTGAATTTCTGCGTGGCGGTCATCTCCGATGCAACCCTTTCAGGGTTGATAGATCTTAGCGCAGTTACCCGGGGTAGCTCGTTCCTCGCAACCCCGGGCTGGTTGATGAAACGCCGTTGGCGTTTTACCTCAGTCAACGTCGCAATATGCATGACAGGCTTTAGCGTGCGGTCAGCTTGGCGCCGTCTTTCGTGTCTTTCACTACCCAGCCAAGGGCGAGGATGGCGTCGCGGAGTTCGTCGCTCTTCTTCCACTCTTTGTTTGCCCGGGCTTGCTGGCGCTGTTCGACCAAGGCCAGCACCTCGGCGGGAATGGCGGCTGCCTCCCGCTCAAAGACGAGGACACTGTCGATGCGGCGCCAGTCGGTGAGCAACTGTGCGGCGTGCGCGGGGGAGAGTTCGCCGCGGTCGAGCGCGGAATTGCTCTCCCGAATGAGATCGAACAACGGAGCGAGCGCGCCGGAGATGTTGAGATCTTCGTCGAGGGCGGTGAAGAATTTCTCCGTGTAGTCGGAAAGCGGTGTGGCCGATGGGACCGCACTGGCGGCGTGGGTCGTGAGGCGTTCCACCCATTCATCAATCCGCTTGAGCGCCGCACGCGCGGATTCCAGGCCCGGGATGGTGAAATTCAACGGCAGGCGGTAATTCACCGTGAGCAGGGCGAAGCGCGCCTCGCGGCCGGTGAAGCCTTTCTCGATCAAGTCTCGCAGGGTGTAGAAGTTGCCGAGCTTCTTCGCCATTTTCTGCCCGTCCACCATCAGGTGGGCGCAGTGCAGCCAGTAGCGGACGAAAGTTTTCCCCGTGCAGCATTCGCTCTGGGCGATCTCTGCCTCGTGGTGCGGGAAGATATTGTCCACGCCGCCGCAGTGGATATCGAGTTCCGGGCCGAGCAGGGCGGTGGCCATGGCGCTGCACTCGATGTGCCAGCCGGGCCTGCCACGTCCCCACGGAGAATCCCACGCGACGTCGCCGTCCTTTTCATCCCACGCCTTCCACAGGGCAAAGTCGCCGATGCTTTCCTTTTCGTACTCGTCATTGGCGATGCGGCCGGTGGGGCGCAGTTCCTCGAGATTGAGATGCGCCAGCTTGCCGTAGTCGGGAAATTTCGAGAGGCGGAAGTAGACGCTCTTGTCCTCGGCCTGGTAGGCGATGCCCTGCGATTCGAGCTGTTGGATCATCTCGATCATGCGCTCGATGTAGCGCGGCTCGGTCGCCGCGGGGAAATGCTGTGCGCGCTTGATGCGCAGCGTGTCGAGATCCTGGAAGAATGCATCTTTGTAGACCGCAGTGAAATCCGCCAGTCGTCGACCGGATTCCCGCGAGCCGCGGATGGTCTTGTCATCGACGTCGGTCAGATTCATCACCCGCTCCACTGCGTAGCCGCGGGCCTCGAGGTGCCGCTGGAGCAGATCCTCGAAGAGATACGCGCGGAAATTACCGATGTGGGCGTGATTATAAACCGTGGGGCCGCAGGTGTACATCTTCACGCCCCGGCCGGCGGTATCGAGCGGCGCGAACTCTTCCAGTTGCCGCGTGTAGGTATTGAAAAGGCGAATGGCCATGCAGGTCTTCTTTTATTCCGGCATCTCCACGCTGGCCACTGCGAGTGCAGCCATGCCCTCTCCGCGACCAAGGAAGCCCATGAGCTCATTGGTCGTGGCCTTCACGCCGACGCGCTTCGGATCGAGGCTGAGCACCTCGGCGAGATTGGCGCGCATCGCGGCTACGTGGGGGCTGATCTTCGGCGCCTCGGCAATGAGCGTGGCGTCGATATTGAGCACGCGTCCGCCCTTCTCTGCGACGAGGCTCGTGACCTTGCGCAGGATTTCCAGGCTGCTGATGCCGCGGATGGATTGATCGGTGTTCGGAAAGTGAAAGCCGATGTCGCGCTCGCCGATCGCGCCCAGCACCGCATCCGCGATGGCGTGGGAGAGCACATCGGCATCGCTATGGCCATCGAGGCCGTGGGTGTGCGGGATTTCCACCCCGCCGAGAATCAATGCCCGCTCTTCGACCAGGCGGTGCACGTCGTAACCAATTCCGGAAAGAGTCATGGCTTCACCTCCAGGTCGAGCAGCCCGCTCGAGGCGCGCACGCTGATTTTGTCGGGGTTGTCGGTTCGCGGTTTCATTTCGAATTTTCCTCCAGCAGCTTCGACGAGGATCTTGCCGGCAGCGACGTCCCACAGGCTGACGCTGGATTCAATATAGGCATCGTAGCGGCCGCTCGCCACGTAGGCGAGATCGAGGGCGGCGCTGCCCATGAGGCGGCACTTGCGGGCTTTGCTCACAAAGTGATCGAGCACCGGCAGGCCGGCGGCGATGGTTTCCTTCGACTTGGCGAAGCCGATGGAGAGCACGGCGTCGCTCAGCTTCGTGCGGGTGCTCACGTGGATCGGCTTGCCATTCAAGGTGGGCGTGCCGCCGCGTTCCACCTGCCAGAGTTCATTGCGCTGCGGATCGTAGATGACGCCGACGATGATCTCACCGCGCTCGCGCAGGGCGATGGAGATGCAGAAATGGGGGATGCCGTAAAAGTAGTTCACCGTGCCGTCGATGGGGTCGACGATCCACTGGTAGTCGCTCTGTTGATTGCCGGCGATGCCTTCCTCGCCGTAGATGGCGTGGTCGGGGAAACGATCGAGCAGGTGCTTGGTGATGAGATCCTGCGAGCGGACATCGAGCTCGAGCTTGATGTCGTGGGCGGCGAATTCGTTGACCTCGAGCGCCGAGCCGAAGTGGCTGCGCAGTAATTCGCCGGCTGCCAGGGCTGCGCCGACCGCAGTTTCGAGATAAGAGGATGTGGGCATGAGAGCCGGGGATTCTCCACAAAACAAAACGGGAGGAGAAATGAATTCTCCTCCCGTTTGTTTAAGTCGCAGGGGTCTGCTTACTTTTTCTTAGCAGCAGCAGCCTTCTTGGCCGGTGCTTTCTTAGCAGCCGCCTTTTTAACAGCTGGCTTCTTAGCTGCCAACTTCTTGGGAGCAGCTTTCTTGGTCGCGGCCTTCTTGGCCGGAGCTTTCTTAGTCGCCATTGATAATCCCCCCTTTCAATCCGCAGATGCGGGTCGCAGAAAATTTAGTTGAGTGTTTGATGAAATACATCACTCGGTTGCGTTGGTGAGTGCGTAATGAAACTGTTGCAAACCGTCAACGAATTTTTTCTTGCGCAGTCGCGGAATTTTTCATTTAGCGCTCCGCCTGCGTGCAAAAATCGCGCGCGATATTTTTGCTCTCCGAAATTTTAATAGCGCGCGAAACCTTTGTTCATGCGGCTTCGCGAGCGTCACGAAATTTTCTCTCCGCGCGATGTCGCGCGTGATGTGCGCGAAAATTTCGCGCGGAAAAATTTCTGCTATTTTTTTTGCGCGATGAGCTGCGCAGCGCGCTCCACGATGTCGTCGACATTCCACAAACGACCGAGTCCTTCGTACCCGCACGCGAGAATTCCTTCCTCGGGTCCGATGAATTCCGCACCACGCGAGCGCAACAACTTCACGTTGTCCTGCGTCGCGGCGTGCTGCCACATCTTCCCATTCATCGCCGGCGCGATGAGCACGGGCGCGAGCGTGGCGAGTGCGATCTCGCTGATCGGATTTCCGGCGAAGCCGTGCGCGAGTTCGGCGATGATGTTCGCCGTGGCCGGCGCGACGAGGAGGAGATTCGCGCGATCGGCGAGATCGATGTGACCGGGTTTCCAATCGCGCTTGTCCTCGAAGACGCTCGTGATGACAGGATTTCGCGCCAGCGTCTGGAAGGTGAGCGGCGTGACGAACTCCTGTGCGGCCTGCGTCATCGCGACGTGCACCTCGAAGCCGCGCTTCACCAGCTTGCTCACCATGTCGGCCGCTTTGTACGCGGCGATGGAGCCGGTGACGCCGACGATGACGACGGGTGCACTCATGTGGTGAGCACCATGCGATGGCTGAGGTAACGCTCAGCCCGCATGATGGCGCGGAATTTTTGCAGGTCTTCTTCGACGGACCCGCTGACAATCGTATAGCGATAGTCGTGCCATGCCTCCATCTCCGCGGCGGCGTTGTGCAGGCGCGTCTCGATCTGATCGGGAGTCTCGGTGCCGCGCTTGTTCAGGCGGCGGCGCAACTCGTCGAGGCTCGGCGGCATGATGAAGATGTCCGCCACCGCATCGCGGATCGCGGAGTTTTCATCGGCGCGAATCTGCCGCGCGCCTTGGACATCGATGTCGATGAGCACGTCCACGCCATCGTGGAGTTGCTCGACCACCGTGCTGCGGAGCGTGCCGTAGTAGTTGCCGTGTACCTCCGCGGACTCCAGGAACTCACCGCCGGCGAGCCGCTGCTGGAATTCCTCCATGGAGACGAAGCAGTAGTCCTCGCCATGCACCTCGCCGGGCCGCGGAGTGCGCGTGGTGTAGGAGACGGAGTAGACGAAGTCCGGAGTCTGCCGCAGGGCATTGAGCAGCGTGCTCTTGCCCGCGCCCGAGGGCGCGGAGACGACGAAGAGGATGCCGAGACGGCGAAAGAGAGTGGAAGGTGCGCTTTCCATGAAAGTGGGATGAGTCGTTACTCGATGTTCTGAATCTGTTCGCGGATCTTTTCCATCTCCGCCTTGCACGCGACGACGAGCTGGGAAATCTCCACGTCGTTGGCCTTGGCGCCGAGCGTGTTGAATTCACGCCCGATCTCCTGGCACATGAACTCCAGCGTGCGGCCGACCGGTTCATTCTTGCGAAGATGATGCGCAAATTGGGCGAAGTGGCTCTCCAAACGGGTGAGTTCCTCGGAAATGTCCGACTTGTCGGCGAAGAAGATGACCTCCTTGACCAGCCGTTCGTCGTCGAACTGCAGCTCGATGCCCGCTTTCTGGATGCGCTCGTGCAGCGACTGGCGGTGACGCTTGAGCACGCCCGGCTGGAGCACGCGGATGTTGCGAACGGATTCCCGGACCGTCTTGAGACGATGGATGAGGTCCTTCGCGAGGTGCTTGCCCTCGCGCTCGCGCATCTTCACGAGATCGGCCAGCGCTTCCTTCAGCGCGCTCTCCACGGCCGGCCACTGGTCGTCGATCGAAACCTCCTCCTCCACCGTGCGCAATACGCCCGGGGCGCGCAGCACGGTGTCGATATTGATTTCGCCGGCGGCCTTCAGCTCCTTTTGCAGGTCGAGCATCGCCCGGTAATAGCTGCGGGCGAGATTCGTATCCAACGCCACGGCCGGGCCGTTGGACTTGGAAGTGTGATGCGCAGCGATGACGACATTCAGCCGCCCCCGGGCCACCTCGGCATTGATGACATCACGGACGCGGGGTTCGAGTTCGGCCAGCTCGCGGGGCAGGGATACGACCACGTCGCTTTGCTTCCGGTTCACGGAGTTCAACTCGACGCTGATCTTACTGCCATTCTGTGCGCTTTGGCCCCGGCCGTAGCCGGTCATGCTTCTCATACTCTTTCTTTAGCGGCGAAAGGTGGCGGATAGGAAGCTCGCTTTGCGTGCAGGAGCAAGAGGGGCGGACCCCGGAAGCTCTTACTTCAGCAGATGCTCGGCAGCCTGCGCCACGTCCTTGTCACCGCGCCCCGAGAGGTTCGCGATGATGATCTCGTCCCTGGACATCTTTGGCGCCGACTTCAGCACCTGCGCGATGGCGTGCGAGGACTCCAGCGCGGGAATGATTCCCTCGGTGCGGGAGAGCCGCTGGAAAGCGCTGAGCGCCTCGTCATCCGTGGCATACTCGTAATCGACCCGCTGCAGATCGCGCAGATAGGCGTGCTCTGGCCCGATCGCCGCGTAGTCGAGACCCGCGGAGACGGAGTGCGTGAGCTGAATCTGCCCGTCGTCATCGGCCAGCAGATACGTCTTCGTGCCTTGGAGCACGCCGAGCTTGCCGCCTTGGAAACGCGCGGCGTGATCGCCATTGCGAATCCCGCGCCCGCCCGCTTCCACGCCGATCATCTTCACGCCCTCGTCATTCAGGAAGGGCCAGAAAAGTCCGATCGCATTGGAGCCGCCGCCGACGCAAGCGATGAGCAGGTCGGGCAACCGGCCCTCGCGAGCCGTGATCTGCTTGCGCGCCTCGTCGCCGATCACCCGGTGAAAATCGCGCACCATCATGGGATAAGGATGCGACCCGAGCGCGCTACCGAGGATGTAATGCGTCGTGCGCACATTGGTCACCCAATCGCGCATCGCTTCATTGATCGCCTCCTTCAGCGTCTGCTGCCCGGCGGTCACCTCCACGACTTTCGCCCCGAGAAATTTCATCCGCGCCACATTCAGCGCCTGCCGCTGGGCATCCACCGCGCCCATATAGATCACGCATTCCAGCCCCGCGCGCGCTGCGACCGTGGCCGTGGCCACGCCATGCTGGCCCGCGCCGGTCTCGGCGATGATCCGCTTCTTGCCCATCCGCTGGGCGAGCAGGATCTGGCCGAGGGCGTTGTTGATCTTGTGCGCGCCGGTGTGCAGCAGATCCTCGCGCTTGAGGTAAATCTTCGCCCCGCCCAGCTCGCGCGTCAGGCGTTCGGCAAAATAAAGCGGCGTCGGACGCCCGGCGTATTCCTGGAGGAGCCACGAGAGCTCCCGCTGAAACGTAGCATCCTCGCGAGCCTTGGCGTATTCCTCCGTCAGCTCGTTCAGCGCAGTCATCAGCGTCTCCGGCACAAACATTCCACCGTAGGGCCCGAAATGGCCATGGGCATCAGGAAGTGTGGCGAGATCGATCATATAGGATAAGTAGGGACGCGGAGCCTAGGCGCGGTCGCGCGAGGCTGCAAAGGGTTTTGAGAGATCCGCTGGAAGTTTACACCCTGCTGACACACCGGCGAAAAACGCCGGACGTCATCAGCCTGCCAGCCGCACATCCCCGCAGAGATGGACCTCCAGGCCGAGCTCCGCCAGCGCCGCCGCTTTGATCCGTGCGGCCCGATGAGCCTGCTTTTCATTCGGCGTGTAAACGACCTGGATGTGGTTCGACTTATGCCGCGCCATCATCTGGTCGCGGGAGACGCCCTTGAAGACGGCGTGCATGATCGGCCATTGCGGCGTGGTCTCACGCCAACGGCGCTCGGTCTCGGCCTCGGGTAATTTCACCACCTCGGCCACACCGAGATCGGCGTGCAATTTGCCACCACTCACATACACGCGGCTCCAGACGATTGAGCCGGGCTTGCTCACGCCTTTCAGCGTGCCACCACCGAGCCGGAAATACATCGGCGGCTGCCGCTCGCTGCTCGCGCCTTTCCATCCACCGATGAAATGCGCCGCCGGCGCCGCCCCGCTGATGAGCAGCACCCACACATAGTCGCCGTCGAATTCTCCGCCCCAGCGTAGATCGTGCAACGTATTCTCTGGCGCAAAGCCCAGCTCGCGCCATAGGCGATACGTCACCAGTCCATCCAGCCCCGCGCATTCGTCCACTTCGTTGAAATGCGGCAATGCTTCGCCCTCGAAGAGCACACGCTTGCCATCGGCGCTCTTCACCGGCGGACGATCCACGTTGTTCAGCATGCCTTCCACGAGATCGCTGGCCGGCGCAAGATCCTTGAGCCCTTGCTGGTATTGAATGCCGATCGCCGCGCAGCCAAATTCATCCGCCAGTCGCACGGCCGCGATATACATCTTCGCCTGCGTGCAGACCTGCGCCTCGGTGAGATCGGTCTCCTCATTCGGCCCGAAGCGGAATTGCAATCCGCGCTTCTTCAGCCACGCGATCACTGCCTCCGCTTCCTCATCACACACCGTGCGCATGGCGGCGAAGAGCGTCGACTGGCTGAGCCGCTCCTTGAAGAACCCGGTCGGGTGGAGCAGTTCGTCAGGAACGATGGCGTTGAACATCCCCATGCAGCCTTCGTCGAAGACGCCCAGGATCGCCTTGTGGTGTCGCAGCGCTCGGCCAAATTCCCGCCCGAGGCGCTCGTCTTCCGCCGGCAGCTTGAGCAGCGCGAGATCGCGCACGTGCGATTGATCGTGCGTGACGGTGCCGGTGGTGAGCCATTCGCGCAGGCCGTCTTTGAAGAAAGCATCTGTGAACGTCTCGCTCCATAGCGTGGAATAGCGCACGCCCGCTTTGGTCAGCGAGGCATTGAGATTGAGCAAGCCGACCAGCCCCGGCCACTGGCCGCTCCAGTTGGCCACGGTCAGGATCGGTCCGCGATGGGTGGTGAGCCCCGCGAGGACGTGATGCGAATACTGCCACACCGCCTCGGCGACAACGAGCGGAGCCTCCGGATCGATCCCTCGAAACACCTCCATGCCCATCTTCTGCGAATCGATGAACCCATGCCCCGCCGCACGGTCGACGGGGTGTGCGCGCTGGATCTTCCAGCCCTCCGCGGCGAAGGCTTTGCTGATCGCCGCTTCCATGTCGCGTTGAGCGGGCCAGCAGACTTTGTTCGCGCTGGGGCGGAGGTCGCCGCTGGCGACGAGGTAGGCGGTTTTGGGTTTGAGGTGGGGAGTTTTCACGGGGCGAGGGAAGTGAGAGGTGACAGTGAGATGGAAGTTGTGTGCGGGGCGGAGGTGTGGGCAGTGGCGCGGAGCGAATCGAAAGAAACGCTGTCATCCTGAGCCTGCGAAGGACCTCTGATCTCTGCCTTTCCTCACCAGCATCACGTCGGATGCCGGAACGAAATCAGAGATCCTTCGCTCCGTTACACTCCGCTCAGGATGACGGTTTGTTTTTGGAATGATGCGCAGCGAGTTCTCGATAGCGTGCGTAGACCTTGTCGTGGGTAGTTCGATGTTTCGTTTTCGGTTTGATGATCGGAGCCGCCTTCGCCGTGGCCATCGCGCGGATCGCCGCATTCGGCGAAGCAAACGCCCCCGCCGCCAGCGCGCCAAGGATCGCTGCCCCCAGCGCCGGCCCGTGTTTGCAAGGATGCACCGTGACCGGCGCGCCGAGCACATCGGCATACACTTCCACGACGAGAGGGTTGTGATGCGGCAGGCCGCCGGTGGCGACGAAGCGATTCACCGGCACGCCGTGCTCACGAAGCAACTCGACGATCCAGCGCACGCCAAAGGCCGAGCCCTCCAGCAGCGCGCGGTAAAGGTGCGCCGCAGTGTGATGCAGCGTGAGCCCGGTGAAGGCCCCGGTGAGCGATCCATCCATGAGCGGTGTGCGGCAGCCATTGAACCAGTCGAGGCAGAGCACACCATCCGCGCCGGGGGCGAGGGCTGCCGCCTGTTGCGAAAGCGCGCCGAGGTCGCGCTGGCCGGTCGTCTTGCGCAGCCAGTCAAACGCATCGCCCACCGCCGCCTGTCCCGTCTCGTAACCGACAAACCCGGGCAAAATGCCATCGCGCACGATCCCCGCGACTCCGGGCACGAAGCGCTCCTCGACGCTGTTCAGCATGTGGCACGAACTCGTGCCCAGCACCATGACGAAAGTCCCCGGCTCCGCCGCACCCGCTCCCGGAACGCCGGCGTGGGCATCGATGATCGCCGCGCTGACCGGAGTGCCTTCGCGCAGGCCCAGCTTTTTCGCCATCGTTGCGTTCAGGCCACCCGCAGAGGTGCCCGGCGCCAGCAAGCGGCCGGGCATGTTGTCCTTCACCACCCGCTTAAAATCGGGATGCAACGCGCCCAGAAAGTCTTCGCCCGGGTAGCCATCATCCGCACTCCACATGCCCTTGTAACCCGCCTGACAGGTCGAGCGTGGGAGCGTCGCGGCGTCGCCGCCGACCAGTTGCCACACGAACCAATCGCCCGCCTCCAGCCACACCTCCGCTGCTTTGAAGACGCGGGGCGCCTTCTCCAGCGTCTCGAGCATCTTCGGAAAAAACCATTCCAGCCCGATCGTGCCGCCGTAGCGGGCAAGAAATTTCTCCCCGCGCTCGCGGGCAACCTGGTTGATGCAATCCGTCTGCGCCTGCGCGCCGTGATGTTTCCACAGCTTCGGCCAGGCCAGCGGCTCGCGAGCGAAACGCTCCACCAGACAGAGCGGAGTGCCATCGCCCAGCGTGGGCAGCATGGTGCAACTGGTGAAATCCACGCCGATGCCGAGCACATCCGCGGCCTTCGCCCCCGCCGAGCGCAGGGCCGCACGGGTGGCCTGCGCTGCGGCATCGATCCAATCCTGAGGATGCTGTAGCGCGTAGTGTGGCGGCAGTTTCTTGGTCGAGCCGGGCAGCGAATCGATGATCTGCCCGTGCCGATACTTCGCCGTGGCTGAAGCATGTTCACGGCCGCGCAAATTGACGAGCAACGCACGCACGGATTCCGTGCCGAAATCGAGACCAACGGCGAGAGGGGAGGGCATTTAGGATTTAAGATTTAGCATTTAGGGAACTGCTGGCCGCAGTGATCCCCAGCTCTGCCAGCACCGCGCGCACGCGCTCGCGTTCTTCCTCGCGAAAGCGGTGGAACGGCTCGGCCATGAAATCGTCGCAGAGGCCGAGCTCGCGCAGGGCGCACTTGAGGCCCTTGATGATCGCCGAGCTGTGCCGGCCTACGCGGTAGAGTGTGGTGGAGACGTGCATCACTTCCGCATGCAATGTCGCCGCGCGTTCGAAATCGCGGGCGCGGGCGGCGTTGTAGAGATCCACGTAGAGCTTCGGGCGCAGATTCGCGCCGCCGCACACGCCGCCGTGGCCGCCGAGCAGCACCGACTCCGCGAGCAATTCCTCTGGGCCGATGAGCAGCGACCACTCCGGCCGTTGCGGGAGCAGGCGGATGAGCTGATGGAAGTAGACCATGTTGGCCGAGCTGTCCTTCAGCCCCACGATGTTCGGCATCTCCATGGCCCGCCGCACCGTTTCCACCTCGAAGATAGTCTTCGTGTGCGTTGGCATATTGTAGAGGAAGAGCGGCAACGGCAGCTCGGGGGCGAGGTGCTGCACGTACTCGAGCAACTCCGGCTGGCTGTTCGGAAAATAGTAAGGCGGCGCGAGGACCAACGCCTTCGCCCCCGCTTCGGCGGCAAATTGCGAGAGGTGCACCGCTTCGACGATCGCGGTGTCGGTGATGCCGACCAACACCGGCACGCGGCCCGCGACCTGGCGGCAGGTGCGCTCGATGAGCTCGCGGCGCAGCCGGTAGCTCAGGCTTGGCGCTTCGCCGGTGGTGCCGAGGACGAAGATGCCGTGCACACCGCCGGCGAGGATGTGCTCGAGGAGCCGTTCCAGCCCGGCGACGTCGAGTTCGTCGCGAGAGAGGAGTGGGGTGATGATGGGCGGGATGATGCCGGTGAGGAAGGAGGTCATGAAATCAAATGGCAGATGGCAGATGGCAGATGGCAGATAGCGAAGGGCGAAGGGCGAAGGGCGAAGGGCGAAGGGCGAAGGGCGAAGGGCGAAGGGCGAAGGGCGAAGGGCGGGCGACGCTTATTGGGCGGGTGAGGGGGTGGTGGGCGGGGTCCAGAGCGTGCCTTCGATGGCGCGATCTTCGCCGCGGGGGCCGTTGAAATAGTAGACCGTCATCACGCGACCGTCGGGGCGGACGATGGCGCGCGGGTAACCCATGTCGCCGTCGAAGGCTCCATCGCGCACGGCGATCTCCGGGCCCCAGGTGCGGCCTTCATCGGCGCTGAGGCGGGCGCGCATGCCCACGGGCGGATGGCGATGGCCATAGGTCACAGCCAGCCGGCCATCGGGCAACTGCACGAGCGCGGGCGGGTTTCCGCCGATATGCTCGGCCGCGAGGCTGAGCATCTTCCAGGTCGCGCCGAGGTCGTCGCTGCGCCAGCACTCGATGAACCCCGAGACTTTCGGATCCGAGCGGCGGATGGTGGTGATGAGCGCGCCACTCTTCAGCCGCAGCGAGGATGGCATGATGGCGTAACCGCCGGGCTGCGGCTCCGGGCCGATGAGCGCGACGAGCTTCCAGGTCAGGCCGCCGTCGGTCGTGCGGGCGCAGAAGGGGCGCCCTTCCTTGCCATCGTTTTGCTTCGCGCAACTGCCGAACATGAGACAATCCCGCGGCCCGAGCACGATGAGATCAGTGCGGGTGCAAATGCGGTCGACGCTCTCCACCGCGAAGCGGTAGGGGCCGCGCCATGTCTTGCAACGATCGGGCGAGGCGTAAAACCACGACGGCCCCGCGTGCAGGCCGCCGAAGCGGAACATGAGCGCAAAATCGGGCGCGGTGAAATCGAGTGGCTCGGTGAGTGGCGTGGGCTTCGGCTCCTTCGTGGGATCGGCAAAGGGAAGATCGCTCTCCGTCTTCCAAGTCTTGCCGCCATCGAGGCTGCGCGCCTGCCACTCGTAGCTCGGCTTGGTGCGGTCGATCCGATGGTCCGTGGTGGTGTCCTTGTACCAAGTGGCGGTGAAGCCGGCGACGAGCTCATCGCCCCATTGCCACAGGCCGTGATTGGCCGGCCAGCCGCCGTAACGGCCGGCTTCCTTGTAGACGATGAAGTTTTCCTGTGCCGCGGGTTTGAGTAACGGCGTGGCGTCCTTTGATTTTACCTCCGCCTGCGCGGGCGGTTGGATGATCAAGTGCGCGTCTGCCGCTGCGCCAGCCATCACCGGCAGGGTCTTGAGCCAGGCAAGATTGAAGACGTAGTGATTCTTGCTGGTGAGAAGCTGCACGTGATCGTCGCGCGTCTGCGTCACAGCGAGGTACCCGATCGGCTCGGCGGAGGTATCGCTGAGGATGAATTCGCCCCGGTCGATCATTGGCACAGTGCGCTGGGCCCCGCCCGGCGTGATCAAGCGGCGGAACGGCCAGGTCTGGCCGTCGTCGTAGGACACGGCGGCGAAGAGCCCGCAGCCGGTGAACTCCTTGCCGTCGGCGGACTTGAAAGGGAGGCCCTGGCGCTCTTTGAGCCGGGAGCTGGGATCGGTATAGGAGCAGAGGAGGAGCGGGCCTTCGTGCAGACGGATGAGCACGGCACGTTGCACGCTGGTGATCGCGGGAAATTCGGACTCGGAGAAGGTCCACGTCTTGCCCTCGTCGCTGCTGATGCTGACCGGCGTGTGGCTGTGGAAGCGGGCCTGGTCTTCCGGCAAATCCTGGCGGCTGATGGCCATGAGGCGGCCGTCGGCGAGTTCCACGATGGGGGCGTGAATGCCGGGCGGGCGATGCCCCGTGCCGCCGGGACGAATCTCCTCGGCGGTGTCTTTCTTCGCCATCTCGATCGCGCTCCAGCTCTTTCCGCCATCGCGGCTACTCACGAGGCTCGTGGTTCGTCCGTCATGCGTCATGATCAGCACGCCTTCGCGTGTGCGGAGCAGCCGGTTGCTCAGCTCGCCGTGCGGAAAAAGGGTGCGGGCCTTCGACCAGGTGGCGCCATTGTCGGTCGAAGTGCGCACGATATCTTCCGCCAAGCCGCGGGCGAAATGAAAGAGGGTGTGGTCGCCGTCCCACCATAGTTTCGGCGCATGATCGTTCACATCTGCGCCGTCCCAAAAGGGCGAGGCAGGTTCCCACTCGGTGGCACCGAGCCGGAGCCGGCTGGCGGCATTGCAGAGCTCGCTGCCGCCTTCGTCGACGCAGGAGAACCACACCGCGAGCAGGTCGCCATTCGGGCATTCGGTGATCGCCGGGCTGTGATTGTGCCATGAGAAGAGCGGACCCGCGGAGTTCGCCGGAATTCTCACGAACGGCTTCGGTCCCGAGAAGAAGGGCGTGTCCGCGGACGCCTTCTCGATTTTCACCGGGCTCTGGCTCACGTTTTGCGCATTCAACGGCGCGGGCGGCGGAGGCAACAAGATGCCCTTCGGGAGCTCTCCCTGCACGACGCGGAAACCAATGGTGTCGCTGACCGATTCCGGGATCCACGCGCCGCGATTGGCGGAGCGAAGCAGGCGGGTGAAGCTGGAGTGTGCGCCGCCGCGAAAGACGCGGAAATTGCCGTCGCTGCGACCGAGGGGGTCGACTTGGGCGCCGGCCTCGTAGGGCCCGTACCAGTCCGCGCACCATTCGGCGACGTTGCCGTGCATGTCCAGGAGGCCCCACGCATTCGGAGCGCTTTGCGCGACCCGGGGAACGGCGGGGCCGTTGAGGACTTGATACTCGGGCGGCATCTTGCCGTCCGGGAAGTAGAGTTGGCGGCGGCCCAGGTCGCCGAACCAGCGTTGATATCCGCCCGGCAAAGTATCGCCGGTATTAAAGAGCGTGGTCGCGCCGGCGCGGCAGGCGTATTCCCACTCGGCCTCGGTCGGCAGGCGGTAGGTGTGGCCTTCTTTCTTCGAGAGCCATTCGCAGAATGCGACGGCTTCGAACCAACTGACGCCCGTCGCTGCTTCGTCGTCGCCGCTGCGAGGATGATATCCGGTTTTGAACTGACGGTATTGCCCGACCGTGACTTCCGTCGCACCGATCTGAAATGGCTGCGTGATCGTCACGGGATGCGCGGGCTTTTCATCCCAGTCGGCGTGGTCCACTTCCGCGGGATGCTTGTTCATCCGGTAATCGGCCGCCGGTCCATCCTGCCCCATGGAAAAAGATCCGGCCGGAATCGGCACGAGTTTCATCCCGAGGGAATTGGTAATTTCAGTCGGTGCAGCGGCGAGGAGCGAGCAGGGCAGAAGCGCGCCGAGGAGCCATCGAGAGAGGATGCCTCGCGGATTCATTGGGCAGTGGCCGGCCAGGCGCCATCCACGATGGGCTTGAGCACGAGCTTCGTGGGATCGATGACGACGTGTTTGATCCGCGTGCGCTTCCACGTGTAGACGGCGTGCACCATGCCGTCGGCGGCCTGGATCACGGCGGGGTAGCTGTATTCACCGGGCTCACTTTCCAGCACGAGCGCGGCCTGCCAGGTCTTGCCATCGGCGGAGACGGCGACATTGAGCGGCGAGCGGCCCTTGGCAGTGTGATTGTAGACGAGCAAGTGGCGGCCGTCGCGCAGCGTGACGGCGTCCGTGCCGGAATTGGGATTCGGCAGCTCGGTGAGCGTCATGTCGCTCCACGTCTGGCCGCCATCCTCGGAGGTGGTGCGAAAGAGCTTCGACTGCCGGGTGCGGCCGATGGCCATGAGCTTGTTGTGCCCGAGGAAAAGGATGCTCGGCTGGATGGCGCTGATGGTGAGACCCTCGTTAATAAAATCGGTCTTCTCCCACGTCTTGCCGAGATCGGGGGTGTGCTCGAATTGCACGCGCCAGCGGCTCGGCTTCTCCGGCGTCTCCATGCTCGATGGGCAGAGCAACGATCCGTCCGGCATTTCCACCGGCTTGTTTTTAACCGGGCCAACGAAGCCGTCGGGCAGCGGGGTCGCGCCGGACCAGGTGGCTCCGTCATCGACCGAGGTCTTGAGGAAACCCACCCAGCCATTCGGGTGGCCGCCCGCTTTGTAGAAGAGGAGGAGCGGCCCCTTCGACGGGAGGAAGAGCACGGGATTGAAGCAGGCAAAACGCTGGCCATCGCGGCGGACGCCGTTGGCCACTTCCACGGGATCGGTCCACTTGCCATCGATGTGGCGCGAGAGCCAGATGCCCACATCGGGCGCGCCTTCGCGAGTGCCGCCGAACCAGGCGGCGACGAGACCGCTCTGCGTGCGGACGATGGTGGAGGCGTGGCAGCTCGGGAAGGGCGCGCTCTCGAAGATGTATTCCGACTTCACGAGGCCGGGCTGGGAGGGCGGGGGAGTCGAAGGTGACGGATTTTCCGCCGCGGTGACGTGCAAGAACGGCAGAGCGAATACGGAGAGGAGGAAGCTGCGGCGTTTCATTTATTTGGAGCGGGGGTTTTTCAGGTAGTAGAAGTGGCCGTCCTCGGCGCCGAGGAGCAGGTCGGGGATGCCGTCGTTATTCCAATCCACGGTGGTGGGGCTGGTGTCGTGGCCGGCGAGATTCAGCGTGTCGAGATTGTGCATGTTTTTGAACAGCCACTTGCCATCCTGCTCGCCGACCTGCTGCCACCACTCGGCGTTGCCGCTATTGATCAGGATGTCAGTCTTGCCGTCGCCGTCCCAATCCACGAGGCAGAGTTTTCGCCGACCGCTCTTGCCGCCGGTGCCTTTGTTGAACTGCAGCGGCTCGCCTTTCTCATCGCAGAAGACGCGCTTCGGCGGGAGCAGCACGAGTTTGCCGTCGCGCTTTGCCCGTTCGAAAAAGGAGAGGTAGCCCTCCTGGTCGAGCATGACGAGATCGACGAGGCCGTCGTGATTCCAATCGACGACGACTGGCGTGGTGCGCCACTGGGTGAGGAGCGCCTTGCCTTTCGGCTTTTGCCAGCCCCAGGTGAGCTTTGGTGCGTCTCCTTGCCATTCCACTTCGATCGGTTGTGCGGCGGCCAGCTTCGGTGCGGTGCGCGTGCCGATATTGCGATACCACACGACCTGGCCCCAGATGGAATTGACGATGAGATCGGGCAGGCCGTCGCCGTCCCAATCCGCGACGCTCAGTGTGGTGTAGCCCCACTTGGCCTCGGCGGGCCCTTGGATGCTGCCATTCGGACCGGCCATGATGCGGATCGGTTTGCCATCGACCTCGAGGTACTTCGGCGCGGCCCACTTCGGATGTTCCTCGCCGGGCTTGCTGAGATTTTCGATGAAGCCGATGTAGCCGGCGCTGTTGCCGGAGATGATGTCGATGGCGCCGTCGCCATTCCAGTCGACGCCAACCGGCGACGCGAGCGCGCCGAATTTCACGAGATCGGCCTCCTGCTGAAAATAGCGCGGTGCTTTGAAGATCGGGGTGTGATCGGCGTCGAGCTTGCCGGTGTTTTCGATGAAGGCGACGCGGCCGTCTTCATCGCCGACGATGAGGTCGACGTGGCCATCCTTGTTCCAGTCGATGGCTACGGGCTGGATCATCTCCAGGTCCATCTTCACGGGCTGGCCTTCCGGTGTTTTCAGCGGACGGCCCGGGGCGTATTTCGGCGCGGTGCGGGTGCCGATGTTTTCGAAGTAGGTGAAGCCATCGAGGAACTCGCCGCAGATGAGGCCGAGCTTTCCACTTCCGGTGTAGTCAGCGAAATTCGGCGCGGGCCAGCCGTAGGTCTCGATCGGCTTGCCGCCGGCTTCGATTTTGGTCGGCGATTCGTAGACGGGCTTTTCGTTGGTGCCGGCATTGTGCAGCAGGTAGACGAAGCCGCGCAGCGGGCCGTGGGTCCACTTGCCGGAGGCGTCGTAGGCGTCGTCCCAGCCGTAGTCACTCCAGTCGTCGACACCGATGGCTAGGTCGAGTTTGCCGTCGCCGTCGTAGTCGACGTATTTCCAGAAATTGCCGCGGACTTTGTTGGGATGGATGTTGCCCGGAATGGAGAGCTTCTGCGGGTGATCGAGGCCGGTGCGCAGGAAATCGGGGAACTCATTGGCCGGCGTGAGGACGCGGGGTTGGTCGCCGATGTAGCTCACTTGCGCATTCGTGAGGCCAGCGCTGATGCGGCGCGCGGGTTGGAAAATGGGGAAGGGCTTTTTCGCGGTGTCGCCGGTGGCGTTGTGAAAGAGGTAGGTGCCGTTGTACGGCTTGTCGGAGCAACTCACCACGAGGTCGAGGACGCCGCTGTGGTCGAAATCCATTGGCAGCGGATTGGCCCACAGGCCGACGGCGAGGTCGACGGTGAGGCCGGGGTTGTTGTAGTGGATCGGCTCCAGTTCCGCGGCGCGGGCGTGGAGGGACGCGAGGACGAGCAGTGAGAGCGTGAGGGGACGCGGGGATTTCATGAGTGGGGAGAGATCAGGCTTTGGGACGCCGCGGCTTGCGCGCGGGGGTGGCCGCGGGGGCGCTCTCGATGCGCTGGAGGTCGGCGAGGAGATCGTCGGGCAGGCCGAGCGGGAGCGAGGTGCGATCGCCGCGCGTGGTCTGGGCGCGATCATAGCTCTCGAGCGCTTCGCGCATGCTGGCGCGGATGTGCTCGGCCATGAGTTTCTGCGCGCGCTCGGACTGGCCACTTTTTACCGCCTCGAGGATGTCGCTGTGGAAGCGGTAGGTTTCCTCGATGACCGCGAGGTCGTGCTCCTGGCGCGGGGTGCCGAAGATGCGGGTGAGGACGCGCGAGTCGGCGATGATTTTCATGAGGCGCCGATTGCCCGAGGCGCGGAGCAGCACCATGTGAAAGCCGAGGTCGGCGGAGAGCAGGCGGCGCATGAGCGTGGCATCGAGGCCGGTGCGCGGAGTTTTTTTCAACGACGTGGCGATGGTGCGAATTTCGTCGCAGAGCTTGCCGAGAGTGGAGAGGTCCTCCGGGTTGAGATGGCCGGCGGCGTGAGCGACGGCGTAAGGTTCGAGGGCTTCGCGGAGTTGGTAGAGTTCCTCGAGGTCGCGGCGCTCCGGGCGGCGGACGATGGTGCCGTAGCGGGGCACTTGCTCGAGCACACACTCTTGCTCGAGGCGCTGGATGGCTTCGCGCACCGGGGTGCGGCTGATGCCGATCTCCCTGGCGAGGGAATGCTCGGAGACGACGTGGCCGGCGGGCAATTCACCGGCGAGAAGTTTGCCGTGGATGTGCTTGTAAGCCTGGTCGCGGAGGGGATTGGAAGCCATGAGGGGAGCGGTGCTGGTGCGGCAGTTAAATACCACTGGTATACCAGTGCAAGCGGCAAATTATTGGGAAAAATGAAAAAATGCTCAAAAAGAGCGAAATGCGTTCCCGGCTGCCCCGGTCAGTTCGGCCCGAAAGAGCGCACGCGATTATCGCGCCCGACGATCACGTAGTAGGACGTGGTGGGCGGGGAGTTCTCGTGCAGGGCGAGGGGATGGTCCGGGGAGAAGCGGTATTCGTAGATGATGAGCGCGCCGTTGTTGTTGGTGGTCGTCGGCTTGCCGAGAAGGTC
>JBGGMZ010000226.1:0-10344 GCA_041287745.1 Chthoniobacter sp.
GCGCGATCGGGAGTGGCTCTGACTGCCGTGTAGACGAGAGCGGAGATCTGCTTGGCCGTTGCCTCTGGCCCGAGATTCTGGATTGCGGCCACGGTCGCCGGCACCACCACACTCGCGGCATCGGCGCCCGCCGATTTCAGATTCTGGCTCAGCGTCGCCGTCGCGGGCGAATTTTCCAGTCGCGAGGCAGGTTGGTCAACTGCCTCCGAAGCGTAAATTGCTCCCAGACTGAAAATTACGACTGGTAGGAATGGATTCCGCTTCATACTGGATAACACGTAAGTAATAAAACCTACACAACCCTGATAATTTTTATTGTCAATGGTGTTTTTCAGATTACGTATAACCGCCTACAAGGCCACTTGAAAATTCCGCAGCTCCCATATTTCAAAATTTTGAGCCGGAAGACCATCCGCTTTTTTGGGGCGTGTGCGCTGATCCTGATGGGCAGCCATGGGTTGGCGCAGGAATCCATCCGCCCTTCCAATACGGGCTCTCAAGCATCGGAAGCCAGAAAGGGAGCGCCGAGCAGCGGCAACTACTTCTTAAAGGCAGGCCCGGTGAATTTCTCCGCCGGGGCAACGTTGGGCGTCGAATACAACGACAATATCGGCCTGTCCCAAAACCATCGTGAAAGCGATTTGGTCCTGCGCCCGTCCATAGAGATCGACAGCATGTGGCAGGTCACCACGCTCAATACGCTGCGCTTCAACATCGGCATTGGCTACGCCGCCTACACGCAACACAGCGACCTCAACACGCGCAGCGTCTTGCTCGACCCCGGTTCCCAAATTGCTTTCGATATCTACGTCGGTGGCGTGCTGAAGCTGACTTTTCACGACCGTTTTGCCATCCTGCAAAACCCCGCTGATGAGCCCAATCTGAGCAATACGGCGCGCTTCGATCGCTTTCAAAATGCCGCCGGTGTCACCGCGCTGTTCGATTTCAACGATCTGAAAGTCGTGCTGGGTTACGATCACTTCGACTACCGCGCCTTCGGTGATGAATTCGATTTTCTGAATCGCGCTGAGGAGCAGTTCTTCGCCAGTGCGAGTGTGCAGTTGAGCGACGCCATCATCGTGGGCGTAGACGCTCACACTTCACTCGTTAACTACCAGACCGGCTTTAATAATGACGGACAGACCTGGGGTGCAGGTCCATTCATCGAGGCCACGCTTTCGAGTTATACCACGGTTCGACTCAGCGGTGGGTATCAAGGGATGACCTTCGACCGAAATGGCGCCAGCGGCGACGTGAGCGACTACGGCGGCTGGTATGGGAGTGTCACCGTCGCCCAACGGCTCAACCAGTATTGGAGCCATTCGCTCAGCGCTGGACATGAGGCGCGGCTGGGGCTGGAGGTAAATTTCTCCGAGTACACCTACGCTCGCTATCTCGCTCAATGGCAGATCAATCCGCGTCTCCACGCGTCGATCGAAGGTTTTGTGGAGAGCGCCAATGAATCCGGCACAGACGCACAGAATTCCGAGAATGCCACGCGCTGGGGCGGGGGCGCTTCGCTGGCGTGGCGCCTCGGCAACAAGGTCTCGGTCGACCTCGGCTATCATTACGTTAAAAAGAATTCCGACCTGGCTCTGCGCGACTACTATCAAAACGTCGGTACGCTCGTGCTGAAGTACGAGTTTTAATTTCATGAACCTCGTGTCCCTTCGATCGGCATGGTTTACCTGCAGTGCACTCCTGCTGGCCCTTGCGCCGCTGCGCGCACAGCAGGCGACGCCAGCGGAGAGGCCGGTGCGCAACGAGGCTTCCGCTGTGGTTGCGGCCACGAATTCCATGGAGGTGCTCGATTCCACGCGCAAACTCGGTGCGGGCGATCGGTTGAGCTACCGCATCGTGCAAGAGCGCCGCGAACCTGTGGGACTGACCGTGGCGGATAGCGGCGAGGTCGAGGTGCCGCTCATCGGGCGGGTGCGGGCCACCGGGAGGACCTGCAAGGAACTCGCGCAATCCATCAAACCCCTGCTCGAGAAGGAATACTTTTACCACGCCACAGTGATCGTCGGGCTCGACGCGGTCAGTGCCAAGGCGCGCGGGCGCGTTTACATCAGCGGACAGGTGCGACAGCAGGGGCCGATCGAGATTCCGCCCGATGAACGCTTCACGCTCAGCAAGGCAATCCTCAAGGCCGGCGGTCTCGCCGATTTCGCGAACCGCCGCAAGATCAAGCTCGTGCGCAAGGATGCTGGCGGCGCGGCGCAGACCATCATCGTGGATCTCGATGCGGTGACCGTACATGGCCAGCTGGACAAGGATCCCGAACTGCTGCCTGACGACACCATCATCGTTCCGGAGAAATTCGTGAATTTCTAAAGTCGCGATGGACACGCCTTCATCGCCAGCACACGCCAGCGAACACGATTCCGCATCGTGGTGGTACCTGATCCATACGAAGGTCTATCGCTATCGCGCGCTGTTGCGGAAATACTGGTGGCTGGTGCTTTTCACGACCTGCCTGGGGCTGGCCATCGGCGCCTGGCGCACGGCACACCAGCAGGTGGTATATGTCTCCACCGGGCGCATGATGGTGAGCGGCAAGATCAACCTGCCCGAGGGCGCGACCTACACCGAGGAGATGAATCTCTTCATCGCCACGCAGCGCGAGCTCATGCAGGACGAAGCGGTGCGTCAGCGGGCGGCTGCCTTGGTGCGCAGCTCCAACCCGGATATCGCTGTCACGCCGATCGATCTCCTCGTCGCGCCGCTGCCGCAGACCTCGATCTTCATCCTCAATGCCGCGGGCCCCGAGCCGGCCTATCCGCAGAAGTTTCTCGATGCCGTCATGCACGAGTACATCGCCACGCGGCGTGAGATGCGCACCCAGAAAAGTGAGGATGCGGAGAGCTCCATCGAGGATGAAATCGCGCGGGTGCAAGGCGATCTGCGCAAGGAGGAGGAGAAGCTCATCGCCTTCCAGCGGGAGAACAATGTGGGGTTTCTGGAGCAGGGGGGCAACAGCGCTGGCGCCTATCTGGCCAAGCTCAACACGCAGCTCGCCGAGTTAAAAAAAGAGTCGCAACTGCTTGATCTCTTCCAGCCAGATCAAAAGATCGCCCGGGATGAAAACCAGCGCGAGGAGAAGGCTGCCGCGAATGACGGCACGGGCGGCGACCCGCGCGCGCTCAATCGCCCGGATGCGGAATACGCCCGCGCGCGCCAGCAGATCGAGGTGCTGCGCACCGAGCGTAATGAGTATGCGAAGGATCTCCGCCCCAAGCACCCCATCATCGTCGAGCTCGATCGGCAGGTCACGCAACAGCAGCAGTTGATCGATGTTTTTCGCAAGCAGAGCTCGGAAGATCTGGCGCGGCGGCGGGAGGCCACGCGGCTGGAAATCCAGAACCTCGAGAAGACCATCCAGGAATGGGAGGCCAAGGCGCTCGAGCTAAGCCAGCGCCTCGCGGAATACAGCGCCATCCAGTCGGGAATCTCGCGCAAGCGCGCCCAACTCGAGTCGCTCAGCCGCTCCAAGGGTAACGTCGAGATCAACCGCAACGTCGACCAGGATGTCGTCTCGATTCGCCAGCGGGCGAGCGTTGCGCAACCGCAAAAGCCGGGTGCGGCCCGTATGATCGGCACGGCCATCGGCCTGGGCTTGATCGTCGGTCTGCTCTTTCTCGTGCTCGTCGATCAACTCGACGATCGCGTGGCGTCTTACACCGAGTTTCAGTCGCACTTTCGCGAGCGTGTCTTCGCGCAGATCCCGCACAGCCCTTCCGACACGCAAACGGGCGCGCCGCCCATCATTATACCCGAGGATGAACGCCATGCCTATGCCGAGGCGTTCCGCTCCCTGCGTTCCTCCATCGTCTTCCTGCCTGTGGTGGGGCCGCGGCCCAAGGTGCTCCTCATCACCAGCGCGGTGCCAAATGAAGGCAAGAGCACGGTGGCGATGAATTTCGCGGTGACCCTGGCGCTGTCAGGTTCCCGGGTATTGCTCGTGGATGGCGACCTGCGTCGTGGCGAATTGCACCGCGCCTTTGGCCTGAGCAATGAGGCCGGTCTCGGGGATGTCCTCTCCCGCCAGAAGAGCCTCGAGCAGGCGCTGCAGTTTACGCTCATCCCTGGCCTGCAGCTCCTCTCCCGCGGTCGGGGAGTGCCCAATCCTGGCGAACTCTACCTGGGCAAGGATACCGACGAATTTCTCAAGACCGTCCATGCGGAGTTCGACTACGTGGTGATGGATAGCTCGCCCGTCATGGCGGCCGACGACACGACCAGCCTCGCGCCGAAGGTCGACGCCACGGTCTTCGTCTTTCGCTTCACCTCATCGAGCACGCGAGCCAGCCGCAAGGCCCTGGAACTCCTGCGGGAGCGGCAATCCAATATCATCGGCATCGTCTGCAACGACGTCTCGGAAGCGATGCAGGAATACTATTACTACCGTTACCCGGACTATTACGCTGCGGCCAGGAGCGATAATGCCAACCCGTAGTATGCTGCGCGCTTTTCATCTGCGGGTAAATGATCTGGTGACAGCAGCCTGCGCTGCCATGGAGGAGCCCTTTCCCGCATCGTGAGCGAGCCGGTCGCGGGTGCCATGCAGGAATCGGTCGTCGTTCCGGAGGTGGCCGCACAGGCCACCGGTTCGCCGATGGTGCGCATTCGCCCCCCGCGGGCGTGGGAGGCACTCGATCTTTCCGGGCTCTGGCGCTGCCGCGACCTGCTGCTCGCGCTGGCCATTCGCGATATCAAGCTGCGCTATCGGCAGACACTGCTCGGTGTGCTCTGGGTGGTGCTGCAGCCGCTGCTGGGCGCGGGGATCTTCGCGTTCGTCTTCGGCCGTGTTGCGCGGCTCGATTCCGGCGGCGAACCCTACTTGCTTTTTGCCTACATCGGTTTGGTGGCTTGGAATCTTTTCAACGGCGTCGTCCTCAAGGCCTCCGGTTCCCTCGTGGCCAATGCTTCTCTCGTCTCCAAGGTTTTCTTTCCGCGCCTGCTTCTGCCTTTTTCCGGTGCGATCTCCACGCTGCTCGACTTCCTCATCTCGCTCTTCGTGGGGGCTATCCTGCTTTTTGTCTCAGGGCAGACGCCCCATCTTTCTCTGCTGCTCGCGCCCTTCTGGCTGCTTTTACTGCTTCTGCTCGCTACAGGCTTCGGCCTGCTCTGCGCGGCCCTGGCGGTCGCCTATCGTGACGTGCTCCACATCCTTCCCGTTGGTTTGCAATTTCTGCTCTACGGCAGCCCCGTGGGCTATACCATCGCCGTGATTCCGCCCGGCCTTCCGCGCCTGCTTTACAAGCTGAATCCGCTCGCGCCGCTCATCGAGGGCTTCCGTGTGTCTCTGCTCGGCCATGGCTTCATTGGCTTTCGTTCCGGGGCCTATGCCTGCGCTGCGTCCCTCGTTGTCTTCGTTGTCGGGCTCATCGTTTTCCGCCGCATGGAGCGGCAATTTGCCGATGTCATCTGACCTCGTCATTTCCGTGCGCGGTGTCGGCAAGACCTTCCAGGTTGCCTCCACGCAACACCGCGCCACGACTCTCGCCGAGCTCCTCGCTCAAAAGCTTCGCAAACCTTTCACGCGGCATCAGCGCGAGGTGGAATTCAACGCGCTCGACGATGTTTCGTTTGAAGTCCGCCGCGGCGAAGTGCTCGGCATTATCGGTCGCAACGGCGCGGGCAAGTCCACGCTGCTCAAGATTCTTTCCCAGATCACGCCGCCGACGCGTGGTGAGATCGATCTGCATGGCCGCGTTGGCTCCCTGCTCGAGGTGGGCACTGGTTTCCACCCCGAACTCACCGGTCGCGAAAATATCTATCTCAACGGCGCTATCCTCGGCATGAACCGCCGGGAGATCGATCGCGAGTTCGATAGCATCGTCGCATTTGCTGAGACGGAGCGGTTCCTCGATCTGCCGGTGAAGCGCTACTCCAGCGGGATGTACGTGCGGCTCGCATTCTCGGTGGCCGCACATTTGCGGCCGGATATTTTGATCGTCGATGAAGTGCTCGCTGTTGGTGACCTGGCCTTTCAACGCAAGTGCCTCGGCAAGATGGACGAGGTCGCACATCAAAGCGGCGCCACGGTGCTCTTCGTCTCGCACCAGCTTTCCGCCGTGCGGACCCTCTGCACACGTGCGCTACTGCTGGACGGCGGCATGGTCGTCACCGATGGCGAAGTCGAGCCGGTGCTCGCCCGCTACCTTCAGCTCAATACCGAAGCCCTCGCCTCGACTGCGGATATGCCACCTGGTGCGCCCGACGCTCGAGCACGGGCTCTCGCGGTTCATACCACCAATGCGGCCGGCGCTCCCTCGGCGATTTTTCGGCTCGGCGAGCCATGGCGTATTCGCCTGGAATTTGAAATGCGGACTGCAATGCCCCATGTCGTCGCCGCCATTGGCTTGCGTAGTATCGAGTCCATCCCGCTCATTACCTGGTGGTCCGCGCCACGGGAGCTCGCCTCCGGCCGCTATTCCGTTGAGTTTACCTGCGACCTGACTTTCAGTGCCGGGATCATTGACTTCACCATCGGCATTTCTTCCGATGAGCAGACGCTTTATTATGTGGAAGGTGTCGGCTCAGTCACCATCAGCGAAGTGGCTGTTGGCGAGCAACCCGTTCGCGTCTCAGGTGCTGGACTGCTGGCCAGTACCTCACGCCCCTCCATTCAACTCCTGGCGTAAACGTGTTCTTCCCAGAGCGCATTCACATTCGCCCAGGCGATCGTGTCCTGGAAGTCGGCCCCGGGGGCACGCCACATCCGCGGGCCACGGTATTGCTGGAGCGTCGCTTCACCGAGCAGGAAGCCGCGGCCCAACGCGGCAATGTTCCGCCGCCGAAGACGGACCAGGAGGTCGTCCTTTACGATGGGGGTCGTTTTCCTTTCGACGATCGCTCCTTCGACTACGTCATCTGCTCCCACGTGCTGGAACACGTCGAAGATGTGCCCGCGTTTGTCGCGGAATTGTGCCGCGTCGCATCGCGCGGGTACCTGGAATTTCCGACCGTTTTCTACGAATACATTTACAACTTTCGGGTACATCGGAATTTGCTCGGTTTCGCCGATGGCGAGTTGCGCTGGATGGACAAGAGTCGGCTTCCATTCGCGGAGTTTCTTCCGGTGCAGACCTTTTTCTACAATGCGCTTTGTCAGGGTTACGATGAGATCGTGGTTTCGTTGCGGGAATATCTTATCCAGGGCTTCGAGTGGGCGGCTCCGCTACGAGTGCGTGAGGTGACCGAACTTGCTGAGCTGGTCCTGGTCGACAAGAAAGTTGTATTTCCGGCTAATCCGCTCAAGCCGCCCCCGGTGCGCAGTAGCGAGCTATTGAAGGAACTTTTGCGCCGCATCCGTCGGCGTCTTTTCTCATGACCGCTGCGCTGCTGTTCCTGATGGTTTCCAACTGAACTTCACCATTGAACGCCTCGATTAAGAGTTTGCTCAAACGCATTCCGCCGGTGGCCTGGCTTCTGCGCGCCCGGCGGCGCGCGATGCGCTGGCGTCAATTCGGTCGCGAATTTCGAGAGCTTCAAGCGCAGGCCACCGAACGGGCACGGTTCCCCATGCAATGGGACGATCGGCTTCCCTGTCTGGATGACAATAAGGGCTACACCGATTTCGATTGGCATTACGTTTTTCACACCGCCTGGGCTGCGCGTTTGCTCGCCGCAAATCCCCCCGCGCGACACGTCGACATTGCTTCGAGCCTTTATTTTGTCTCGATCGCCAGTGCTTTCGTCCCCGTCGATTTTTACGATTATCGCCCTGTCTCTTTGCAACTCAATGGCCTTACGAGTCGCCATGCGGATCTGCTGGCGCTGCCTTTTGCAGATCGGAGTTTGCCGTCGCTTTCCTGCATGCATGTGGTGGAACACATCGGTCTCGGGAGATACGGCGAGCCCATCGACGTCGATGGGGATCTCAAGGCCATCGCCGAACTTCGACGGGTCCTCGCTCCAGGAGGCTCGTTATTCTTCGTGGTGCCGATCGGGCAGCCGCGAATTCAATTTAATGCGCATCGTGTCTACAGCTACCAACAGATCGTGGAATCCTTTCCTGATCTCGAGTTGGTGGAATTTTCTATTCAACCGGATTTTCCCCGCTGCGAACTTGTCCGCAACGCTCCGCCTGCTTTGGCCGACGAACAGCGTTATGCGTGCGGTTGTTTCCATTTCGTCCGTCCTTCCCAGCTGCCTGGTTCTCGAGCTTTCGCATGAGGCTGCGGATCTTTTACGCTGCCGACTCGAGCCCGAACCCGGATTTCGCTTCGCAACTATGGCGGACGAATTTGCACGACTCGCTCGTTTCGCTCGGGCATGAGGTCATCGAGTTTCGTTACGATCTCGCGGCCACTTTCCGCCATCTCGATCCTGCCCGCCCGGAGGCCGCTGCCTTCATCGCGGAGAATCGTCCGCGCCTCGGCGAAGCTCTGCTCGCGCAAATTCGCGCGGCCCATGCGGAAAAGCCGCTGCAGGTTTTCTTTAGTTACTTCTACGATGCCTGCGCGGAGCCGGGGGTGATCGATGCGATCCGTGCGTTGGGCATTGTCACGGTGAACTGGTTTTGCAACGCCAGCTATCAGTTGCATCTCGTGAGTCAACTCGCGCCACATTACGACTGGTGCCTCGTGCCGGAGCGTTTCCGGCTCGCCGATTACCGCGCGCTCGGCGCCCGGCCCATTTATTGCCAGGAGGCCGCCAATCCGCGTATCTACAAGCCAGCCAACGTGCCCCTGGAATTCGACATCGCCTTTGCCGGCCAGTGTTACGCAGACCGCCCGGACCTCGTGCTCTGGCTGCGTGCACAGGAGTTCGACGTGCACGTATGGGGCGCGCGCTGGGAATACCACGTGTCACCGCCGTCGCGAAATCCACTCCGCCGCTGGTTCTCTTCTCCGAGCGGTCTTCCCGCCCGCGCGGTCGGCGGGGTCCTCAGCGACGCTGCGTTGGTCAAACTCTACAGCAAGGCGCGAATCAACCTGGGCTTCGCCGCCGTGGGCGAAGCTCAAGCTGGCCCCCGGCTGACCCAGGTGCGCCTGCGTGATTTCGAAGTTCCGATGAGCGGCGGTTTTTATCTCACCGAGCACAGTGATGAACTGGCGGACTTCTTCACGCCCGGCGTGGAAATCGAAACTTGGAAAACACGCGAGGAGCTCGCGGAGAAATGCCGCTACTATCTGGCGCATGACGATGCCCGTCGGGCCATCGCCGCCGCCGGTCGTGCCCGCGCACTGCGTGAACACACTTGGGAGCATCGTTTCCAAACCGCCTTTGCTGCCATGGGCCTCGCATGAGCGCACCCCTCATTTCCGTGATCATGCCGGTGCACAATGCGGTGCGATACGTGGCCGAGGCCATCGGTAGCGTCCTCGCCCAATCCGTGCGTGATTTCGAATTGATCGTGGTCGACGATGCATCGACCGACGGATCTGGTGAAGTCCTTGCCGGATTTCGCGACGAGCGCATTCGATTGCGACGGAGCGATGTTCTGCTCAATGCGGCCGGCGCGCGCAATCTTGCCCTTGCGGAGGCGAGTGGTGAATTCGTTGCATTTCTCGATGCGGACGACGTTGCTTGCCAGGATCGGTTTGCGATCCAACTCGATCTCCTGCGTTCTCAACCGGAGTTGGGTGTCGTCGGCACCTTGGTCGAGTCGATCGATGCAAATGGGAAATCTCGCGGAGATGGATTCGTCCGGCCGCTATCCGCGGAGGACATTCCGGTGACGCTGCTTTTCGAGAACTGTCTCGCACTCTCCAGCATCATGGCGCGTCGTGCCGCGCTGTCTGCCTTTCGGGCCGACCTGGCGCCCGCCGAAGATTACGATTTGTGGGCCCGTCTCGCTGTCGCCACGAAGTTCACCATCATTCCCGAGCAACTCACGAGCTATCGTACGCATCCCGGCGGCGTCAGCTTTCGCCAGGCAGAACAAATGCGCATGGCTGTGCATCGCGTTCAAACGGAGCAACTCGCCCGACTCGGGCTCGAGTCGGCACCGATTCACTCCCGGCTCGCCGCCTGGCCTCTCCACCCGACGTGGGACGAGCTGAATGCGGCGGAGGCATGGCTGTGCCGACTGATCGAGGCCAACGCTCGCGCTTTCATCTATCCTCCGGATGTCTTCCGCCGGGTGCTGTCCGGTCGCTGGTTTCAGATCTGCCTCGATTCGTGGACGCTCGGCTGGCCAGTGCGGCAGACCTTTTATCGCTCGAGTCTGGCTGCTCCCACACTGCGGCAATCGCTCCTTCTGTTTCGCCGGCTGGCCCCGCGCATTTTCCGCCGATGAAAGTGCTCTACGTGAACAACCAGTATCGGCTCGGTGGCGCGGAGACCGTCGTGCAGCAACTGCGCCGCGGCTTTCCCGATTCGCAGCTGGCAGTG